>JAGVLX010000021.1 GCA_020054065.1 Parachlamydiales bacterium
ATTCTCGACTGCAGCCTCCCGTAGGAGTCTGGGCAGTTCTCAGTCCCAGTGTTGGCGGTCAATCTCTCAATCCGCCTAGACGTCTTAGCCTTGGTGAGCTTTTACCTCTCCAACTAGCTGATATCCCATGGGCTCTTCTTTAACCGCGAGGTCTTACGATCCCCCGCTTTAAAATATCTATGATGCCATTAACACTTCACATTCGGTATTAGCGATCGTTTCCAACCGTTATTCCCAAGTTAAAGGCAGATTACCCATGTATTACTAACCCTTCCGCCACTAAGTGTATTGCTACACTTCGTACGACTTGCATGCCTCATCCACGCCGTCAGCATTCAATCTGAACCAAGATCAAATTCTCAAAAAAAACAAATTCTGAAAATTTGAGCTTTTAATTAATCGTCATAGCCTAAGCTATGATCTATAAAAAAATTAACGATAAGACTTTGTCTTATCGCACAAGCTTTGCTTGCTTGCACATTATCTATCTCTCACTGTCAAAACAACTTCAGGCATCCTTTAAGATGCCTTTCTGGTCAACGTCATTGACTGCATTCCGGGGCTCGTTGGCACCCAGTTTTTCTTCAAGTTCGGCTCGTGCGTCCCTCGTAAGATGCGACCAATATACTCAAATTGAGTCATTTGTCGCAAGCGATTTTGCGAAGGAATTTTGAAAAATATACAGAATATTGAATTTCAGAACTTTAGATTGATTATACCACGCACAAATTTAATGTGTCAATGAAGCGAGCGCGTGATTTTTCAAAGCCCGTTTAAGGTCTAAAGCCATTATTTTAAAGGGCCCATGACGATCCGTATTTGGTGAAGCTGGTTGTCATTTTGAAGGTGGATGAGTTTATCTGGATTTTCCTGTCCATCGATCTCCATTTTGATCACTCCGGAGCTGACGTGTTGAGGATTTTCAATTTTAATTTCGTAATGGGTGGTTTGATGCCGGTATTTAAGGGTAAAGCCGTCCCAGGCAGAAGGAATGACGGGATCGATGCGTAATGTATTCTCCCTTAGGTCGAATCCGATCATTTTTTCAAGAATATCGCGGTACATCACTCCAGCAGAGCCGGTGTACCAGGTCCATCCGCCCATTCCCTCCCTCCCTGGAAGATCGTAAATATCGGCGGCGATGGCATAGGGCTCTACCTTATACTTTTGGTTTTCTTCTGGATTGAGTGAGTGATTGATTGGGTTGACCATATTGAGGATTTTCCAAACCAGATCTCCCTTGCGCAGCATAGCAAGCGCCCTGATGACCCACGTTGCGGCATGAGTATACTGGCCGCCGTTTTCACGGACGCCAGGCGGATACCCTTGAATATATCCCGGGCTTGGGGAGGTATTTTCGAAAGGCGGAGTAAACAGGAGGACCATTTTATCTTTCTCTTTGACTAGGTATTTAATGACATTGTCCATGGCCTTTTCGGCTCGTTCTGGAAGAGCGGATTCCGAGATGACTGCCCAAGATTGAGGCAGGGAATCGATTTTGGCTTCAGGACTATCGGTTGCGCCGATCGGAGTTCCATCATCAAAGAAGGCTCTCATATACCACTCCCCGTTCCAGGCATTGGCTTCGATCTGTTTGAGCATGGTATCACGAGAGGCGGCTAGCTCGTCGGCTGCTGGAACTTCGCCGGCATTGCGCAAAACAGGGACAAATTCTTTGATGATCAGCGCAAGGAACCATCCAAGCCAGACGCTTTCCCCTTTCCCTTTGGCCCCGATCAAATTCATTCCATCGTTCCAGTCGCCTGTGCCGATCAGCGGAATGCCATGGGAGCCGAATTGAAGGGCTTTGAGGATAGCGCGCTTGCAGTGTTCAAGCAGGGTGGCTTTTTGATCAGAAGGTTTAGTTTCAATGAAGATTTCGTGTTCATGATCTTTGAGAAGGGGTCCGTCCAAAAACGGAATGGTTTCTTGAAGGATCGTGTGATCGCCGGTGACTTTGAGGTAATAGAGGGTGATGGCAGGCAGCCAGAGAAGGTCATCCGAAATGCGTGTGCGCACGCCTGCGCCTGAGCGTGGGTGCCACCAGTGCTGCACATCCCCTTCGGGGAACTGGCGGGCGGCAGCTCGCAGGATATGTTCGCGGGTAAGTTCAGGATGGGTGTAAAGCAGAGAGGCAACATCTTGAAGTTGGTCTCTAAATCCAAACGCTCCGCTGGATTGGTAGAAACCGGAACGCGCCCAATAACGACACGCGAGGACTTGGTACACGAGCCAGCGGTTGAAGAGGAAGTTTGCTGATTCATCCGGAGTAAAGATTTGAATTTTAGTGAGTGTCTCCTCCCACCATTGCTTGGTTTTTTCTAATTGTTCTTCGATGGTGGAGGGGTTGAGGTATTGGTCGATAAGGGTGGATGCGGAAGATTCGTTGTCAGCGACGCCAAGCAGGAAATAGAGCTCCGTTTCTTGTCCGGGATCCAATTCGACTTCGATTTGCAGGGCGGAGCAGGGATCGAGGGCGGCGCCTGTTGTATTGGAAAGAGCCACCCGCTTTAAGGCGGCTGGCCTTTCAAGCGAGCCATTGCGTCCGATAAATTCAACGCGGTCGCCGGTATAACTTGAAGCAGCCGGAAGAGAAGCGGTAAAGGCAATTTTTGATCCGAACTCCGGATTGAACGCATTGCGTGCAGACAAAAAGGCGTGAAGCTCATTCCACGCAGAAACGATATATTTTTGTGTCTCTTCACGATTTCCTCCCAACACCCAATCCAAATAATGGGTCACGGTGAGCTGCCGTTTGCGTGATGACGTATTGCGCAGTTTAAGGATGCTCATGCGAATCGGTATCGGTGCTTCATGACTTACCGGTACAAAATGCGTGAGCGTTTGTTCAATGGCATGGCTATTGTGTTCGTAGATGGTATAGCCCTGGCCATGGCGGCAGCGGTAGGGATCTAATTCATGGATGGGAGAGCGGGTGACGGTCCAAAAAACATTTAAATCTTCATCGCGGACGTAGATCACATCGGTGATAGGATCGATAACCGGATCGTTTGACCATGGGGAAAGCCGGTTGCTTTGACTGTTGAGATACCATGTCATTCCCATCCCCGATTCGGACGGAAGGCTTCCGAAAATGGAATTCGCTAACACATTAATCCAGGGCGCCGGGGTGATTTGATTAGGTTCGGTCAGGAATGAGGCGTACTCTTTTCCGTCGTGCGTGAATCCTCCCATGCCATTGAAGAATTTGAGGTCCATGAAAGTCAGCGGCGTGGAAGGTTCTTCGTGGACACGTGGATTGCTTCTCAGTGGCGGCAGCAAGCGCGTCGATGGATCGGGCTGGGCTAATTGCTGCCAGATGGAGCCGCGTGCGGCAACGATGGAAATATCTGCTGCTGCATAAAGCAGGTTGAGCTCTTCAGCAGGAATTTGATCGATCGTACGAATGGAGATCGCTCCGGGATGGGAGACGAACGGCAAGAAGGGTTGAATCATCCGGTGTAGCGCTTCAGATAATGGCTGAGAATATCCTGAAGCTTCTTCGCTGAGGATCAACAAATCGCAGTGGAGTCCATTTTTAATCCAAAATGCTTGAGCGGTCAGCATCTGTTGAACGATTTCCAGTTCAGATTGATCGCCGACAGTGACAATCGCAATCGGAAGGTCGCCGGAAATGCCGTACGCCCACAACCGGGCTTGCCCTAAGGTATTGCTGCGGATGCGGTTGACCGATGCGCGCAACTGCGCTTGTGGATAGAGGATGCTGCTGGCAAGTTGCTGATAAAGCTGAGCACGGTCGTGCTGGATATAAAGATAGCGCAGGTCCAGCTCAGCATGGGTCCAAGCCATTTCTTGGGCTCTCGCGACAGCGCTTAATGTGGAGTATTTATCCATCAACGCAAACGCTTCCTTCCGCGATCCCGCAGTGGCGGTTGTGAAAGCGATGGTAAGGCGCTGTCCAGGTTCCAGCGTGATTGTTTTGCGGATGCTGAAGATCGGATCTAACACATAGCCGGATGATTCGCTAAGTTTGCGGTGCAGCGCTTCGGGTGTTTGCAAAGTTCCATTGCGTCCGATAAATAACGCCCTTGATGTTTCAAAAGAGAAATCGGTTGCTTCATCCTCGTTGTATGCGATGGTGTGGATTGTCCACAGGGGATTGTCATCGGGCGCTCGCAAACGTCTAAATGCCAGCAGTCCTTGCTGGTCCGGAAATGCTTCGGTTTCGATAAACATTTTATTAAAGATCGGATGCATCCGGTCAGTCCGGTGAGGAGCTAAACACAGTTCGTTGTAGCTGGTCAATTCAAGCGTCCGATAGTAAACGGTCAAATTAGCGAGGGTTAGAGTCCGGATCTCAGCATGATCTTCTGACGAGACGACAACCGTTGTCGTGCACTCAATCCCGTGATCGCGCCGGATAAATTCAGCTTTCCCCGATGAGAAATTCACCCAATAGGTCTGCGGTCGGACAACAGTAGGTTGATAGGTGTTGGACCACACCTCATGTGAATCCACATCTTTAATATAAACATAGCTTCCCCACCGATCGCGGGCGATATCGGATCTCCAGCGCGTAATATCATACTGGTCAAAGCGCGAATAGCCTCCGCCAGAATTAGTCACCATCACCGAATAATGGCCATTGGATAACAGCTGCGTGACCGGAGATAATGTATCTGGGGTATTAATGCGTCCAAACACCGGTTTCTCCACAATGGGAGTTAGCCGCTGGATCGGGGTTTGCTGGCCGTGGGCCCGCGCAGACGATGCAGGGATGGTGATCCGTTCAAACAATAACGATTCCGATGCTGCTACAAGCGGGTGGGAGTGGAAGAGGTTCTGCATGACATGCTCGTTCAAGGTGTTGTCAATCGAAACTAGACTCATTCCTTGGTGGTGCGCCATGTACGCATAAATAATGACTCCCCGCTTCCCGGTGGCGCTTTGGGTGCGTGCATAGTCGATCGCTTCAAAAAATCCATATTCTCCATACATCTTTTCATTTTTCAACCGTTGGAGGTTTTGAATCGCTTCATGCGGAGCGATAATGAGCGCTAAAGCGGAAGAGTATGGGGTGACAACTAGATCATCCTCTAAATTGCGTTTTAAACCTAAGGTGGGAACTCCAAACGCTTTATACTGATAAATTTTGTGCCAGTCTAAGCCGCTGTAGGCAGATTCGGAGATCCCCCATGGGATGCCGCGCTGCTTGCCATAATCGATTTGACAATAGACGGCATCTTTACACGCTTGTTCGAGCATCGACTGATCGTAGCTTTTGTTAAACAAGAGCGGCATCAAATATTCAAACATGGTCCCGCCCCAAGAGAGGAGAACCCATCTGCCGGCAGTATACCCGAAAGGACGTCCCAGCGCCCACCAGTGTTCGGTTTGCACATCGCCGCGGGCAATGGCAATGAAACTAGCCAAACGAGCTTCACTGGCAAGCAAATCGTAGTGCGAGTTATCAAGCTTTCTTTCTGTGACGTTGTACCCAATTGAAAAGAGTTTCAATTTTTGGTTATACAAGAAGCCCATGTTCATTTGTTTCGATTGGGCTTCCAAATCCGATTGAAGCGCAGCAAATTGTTGCAGCAGCTTGTCTATTTCCTCCTTGCCACGGAAAAACTGCTGCTTAAAATGGTTCAACCATTCTTGGATTTTTGGATCCCGATTTTGTTCACTCAAAGAATCGATGAGGGTAAATAGCTGTTTAAAGCCATGGTGATCGATGGTCGATAACGATTTAAACGATTGATGGTTTTTAAATAGCTGATTGATCTCTGTGGATAGGACAGATTTAATTTGGTCATTCGGGGCTGAATACAGAAGAGTGCTCATCCAGGGAGTATAACGATTGTATAACTCTATGCATTTGTCCAAATGAGTTCGAATTTTCGCGAACCAATAAGTGGCAGGCGCGGGAAACTGTCCGTCTTTGGCAGTTTCTTCTCCCATTTGAACAATTTCATGATGCATTCGGTTCACCAGTCCGAAATAATCGGTCGCAGAAATCCCTGATTTAATGACGGCATTTAATGCTTGAAGATGCGTTTGAAGCTGCGGATATCTTGAAGAGATTTGTTTTAAATGACTGATCAACAATCCATATTCGTCATAAAACCCAGATAATTGTGTGACGTTGAAATAGTGCTCTTCTTCAAAGTTCAGAAGCGCTTTTTCAACGGTGAGCATGCAACCAAGCAAATTTCCACTATCAACTGTCGAGACGTATTCAGGTTTTAAGGTTTCCAGCGTTTCAATGTTGTACCAATTGAGAAAGTGCCCTTCAAATTTTTTTAATTTTTTAAGGGTCGTGAACGTGTGATTCAAGCGGTTAAAGGCTTCTTCAACTTGGATATACCCCAAATGTTTTGCTGACAAAATGGATAGCAAGTAAAGTCCGATATTCGTCGAAGAGGTCCGATTGGCGATCTCCACCCGTAAGCTTTCTTGGTAGTTATCTGGCGGGAGCCAATTGTTTTTTTCCGTCACAAAATCATCAAAGTAACGCCAAGTTAAACGGGCCACCTGTCTTAAAAATAACCGTTCATTAGTCGATAGTTTAGCAGAAAGGAGCTCTAAACTTGGCAAGTTGAGCCGATGGACAATAAAAGGAACCACCAGCCAAAGCAGCAAAAATGGAAGGGCCCACGCTAGAGACAGCGGCTTGAGAAGGGCGATCGTGATCGCAATAACAGCTGTGGCTGCGCTGACAGGCCAAAGAGATGCAGCACTTCGGAGCGAACTATCGGAAGAGGTCTTCCATTCCAATAGATGCTGACGGGAAATAATTTGCCGGTAACACGCCCTAATCACAGCATCTGCGCATAAATACGCCTGATGAGGAATTAGCGCTACCGACGCAATAAAGCGCGTGGCTTGTTTGTAAAGGGAAATCCAAAGATCGATCTTAAAAAATTCATAAATTAAAATTGCTTCAACGAGCTGGAAACAAAGGGGCAGTCCGATCATCAATGCAGCGATGAGTTCAGGAGCAGGAGAAGACGCAAATAACCACGAAACCACTAACAAAGCAAAAATCGCTGGATAGATCAAACTGCGTCGCAAATTATCGAAAATTTTCCATCTATTGATCAGGGAAAGCGGATTCGATACCGATTTGCCATTTGCACCCCATGGGGAGATCCAATCGATAATTTGCCAATCTCCACGAATCCAACGATGTTCACGGTCGGCAAAGGTAAAATAGTTGTCTGGAAACGTATCATACAGTTCAATATCACTGGCAAAACCGGCTCTAACAAAACTTCCTTCCAGCAAATCATGACTTAAAATCCGTTCATCAGGAAATCTTCCCCACAGAACTTGCTGAAAGCAGTGGATGTCGTAAATGCCCTTTCCATGATACACCCCTTCACCGAAGAGATCTTGATAGATGTCAGAAACAGCTTTGGTATAGGGGTCGACTCCCGATGGATCAGAAAAAATTCGCGCAAATAACGATGCCCGCGAACTTGGTAATTCAGTACTGACGCGTGGCTGAATAATGCCATAACCGCGAACGACAAGGTCTCCATTTTCACTGAGAACTGGTCGGTTGAGTGGATGGGCAAGTGTTTCGATCATCCGCAATGCTGAATTGCGGGGAAGTTGGGTATCCGCATCGAGGGTGATGACAAAGCGGGTGTTCTTAAGCTGTGCGGCATCTCCGCAATATAAAATCCCTTCGCTAAACGAATCGGTCTGACCGGTTAAATAACAGTTCAGCAAATTCAATTTACCGCGTTTACGTTCCCAGCCGATCCACTTTTGTTCACATTGACACCAGCTTCTTGACCTGTGGAAAAGAAAAAAGCTTTGGGTTTTATATTTAACGTTCAGTTGGTTGATATTATCGATCGCAAATTGGATTAAATCTTTATCTTCTGGAATTTCCGATTCATCGGCATCGCAAAAATCGCTAAAAATCGAAAAAAGCAAGTTTTTGTTGTTGTTTGCAAGATAGCGAATTTCTAGTTTGTCGATCTCATTTTTCAGGTGATCCTGATTGGAGAAAATAATCGGAACTACTACCAACGTTTTCCATTGATCTGGAATGCCTTCCTTAAAATTCATTTTAGAGAGCATGCGCGGCTTAAGGAGATGCAGCACGAAATAGTTTGTGATGCTTAATGCGATTTCGGAAATTGGGAATAGAGCCAGGGCAAAAATCGCCAACTTTACCGGCAGTGATAAGGTTGCTGCAATTCCAGCGGTATAAAAGAGCAAGGATAGGAGTGCAAAGAGCAAAGCTAAAGTCGACAGATAGGAAAAGGTCGGATACCCCAAGAATAATTTTTTGATGCTTTTGCTGGCAGGTGTGTGGTAGCCGATCCGCTCCTGCAGCGCGCTCCGTCCATTGTCGATCAGATAATAGCCGACATGTTGCGCCAGTTCTATCTCCCCTTCATGGGTCAGCTCGACCGCGGTTTTAGCGACTTGGCTTTCACTGGTGTGGCTGAATTTGCTCAGATTCTCGATCGCTTGCCGGTAGCGGTCTCGGGTTTCCGGATCCATGTGCTTAAATGTGCCCGAACGCTCGTTCTCCAATACGCGGTCAACCACACAAACTTCTTCAAAGATTTCTCGCCACGAGATTTGTGAAAGCTGATGCAAACTGGTGATGCAGTTGGATAGGGAGGTTTGTTCGCGCGTTTGTTGCTGCTGTTCTTCCAGAACAATTTTAGGGGTAGGTGCTCCGATAATCCGTTCGACCCACGAACGGATTAAATTCAACGCCGTTTCTTCATCGCATAAGTTATCTAATAATTTGGTGGCAAAATAGGGAGAAGGCCGCGGATGGACTTGGGACAACTCGGCAATGATCGCGATTAGTTTTGCAGGCTCAAGCTTGAGCGAGCTGATAATGCGGTTCGCCCAATAATCCGCTTCCTGGCTTTCCCGCAGATGGTCGACAACTTTAAACGCTAAGTTTTCGATTTGTTCAATCAGGCGGTACTTAATAAACAAAGGAACAGCCCATAGTTCGCCGATGGTCAGTTCGCAATTTTTTTGGATGCCATCCAGATAGGTTTCAATCGCTTCACGAGTCACTTTGCCATCTGTCAACGCCACAATTTCCGTCGCCACTAAATAGGCGCGCGGCTGACCACTAAAGGGTCCTGTCTTCATTTGAGGCAATTCTGCGTAGTAACTTCGTGGAAAGTTGCGGACGATATCATTCAGATATCCCAAGATCGCTTGAGAATTGTCCAGCAACCACTCTCCCGAAATTTGAGAGATATTTTCTGTTTGTTCAATGATCTTGATGTCATCGAGAATTTTGTTTAGCGTGGGTTCAACTTGAGAGAGATCGCGATAGAATTCGTGCGGATTGCCGAGATGAAACCCCACATCTTTCAATTTCTTGCTTGTGGCGATGGCATGTTTTTCCAAGCTATCTAACTGGATCGGTTTGCGAGGCAGTGCAAATTTGTCATCCTTCGTTTCATCCGGATAATCACGGGTAAACGTGAACGTAATGGATACATCCGATCCTAGGCCACGCATGGTATCAATGATTTTTTCCACGCTTGATCCATTCGTCTTAACCAAGACAAAACATTCATTTTGCATTAAGCTTTTTTGAAATTTATTAATGGTTGCCTGATCGACATGGAAGCGGTTTTGATAGGCTTTGATTAAAAGACCCAGTAGCAGCAATGCTGGGATGAATTCGAAGAGAAAAACCGCCCAGGTAAGATTCCAAAGAAAATGGGACAGAATTAAGCTAAAGACGAAAAAACCTAAAGCATACGTCCCAAATGACGCAGACAAAGGTACATTTCCTTGAATGACTTTTACATTGCTGCCCGAATAGCGGCACAATGCGGTAGAAGGATAAAAACCTTTGCCTGCCAGGGTCTTTAGAATTTTTTTTCCGACATCCGGTTTGCGATAGATGCTGATAATTAGATTGTCTTTTGCCATGTGTCACTAGCAGTTGGGTTGCGTTTCTATTTAGTTGTACGTTTCTATTTCATCGGAAAATTTTAACTATCTAAAAATAACCACGTGTCCAGAAAGAGCCAAAATGAGGAGTACAATTAAGAGAACAAATAAAATGCCCGAAGGGCCATATCCCCATCCACGACTATAGGGCCATGCTGGGACAGCTCCTACTAAAAGCAGAATCAAAATGATTAACAGAATTAGGCCTAAGTCCATACTAACCTCCTGATATTCATTTTCTAACCACAACTTTATTGTATCATAATCATTATTTGAAACAAGCAAACTCACTCCGAGGTAAACATTACATAAGTAATTAATAATTACTTATTTATGTCTTATTTTCTCAAATAAATAGAATTTGACACTCAAAAATAAGAAGAATAGTTTGAAAAGTAACGATGATCAGGAGGATGTTATGCGGCCGGTTTGGTCAGGTGCATTGAGCTTTGGACTCATTAATATTCCGATACGCCTTTATTCCGCATCGTATGAACGCACCTTAAATCTTGATATGTTGCATGCAAAAGATTTATCGCCCATTCGCTATGCCAAGATCTGCAAGGCGGAAGAAAAAGAAATTCCCTATGAAGAAATCGTGAAGGGCTATGAGTATGAAAAGGGAGAATATGTTGTCATTACCGATGAAGATTTTGAATCTGCCAGTTCTGTCAGCACAAAAATGATTGAGATCGACAGTTTTGTCAAAGAGGAAGAAGTGGATACGATGCTTTATGACAAACCCTATTTCCTCGAACCCGGTAAAGGCGCTGCCAAGGCTTATTCCCTTTTAAATGAAGCTCTTAAAAAATCAAATCGTGTCGGCGTGGGGATCTATGTCTTCCACACCAAACAGCATATCGGATTGATTAAGCCACAGGGAAAAGCGTTGATCCTCCAACAGCTCCGTTATTTAAGTGAATTGAAAGATCTAACCGAAATCGAGTTGCCCGTTTCTAAATCGCAGCCTAAAGAGCTTAGCATGGCTTTAAAGTTAATCGAACAGATGGAGGATCATTTTGATCCCAAAAAATATAAGGATACGCACACCGAAGAGCTGATGTCCATCATCGCCCAAAAAACCAAAGGGAAGAAGCCGCCAAAAAGGAAAGCAGCTGAACCTAAAATCACCCATGTGGATGACTTGATGGAAAAACTGAAAGCGAGCCTCCATAAAACGCCGCACCGCCCCCGCGGCATTCAAGAACATCGGAAAACGAGGGTCGTTCATCGATGACACTTGCTACCTATCGCGCCAAAAGAACTTTTTCTAAAACACCGGAACCCTCGGGCAAAAAGAGCAAAAAATCTAAAGAATTCCCTCTCACCTTTGTGATCCAAAAACATCATGCACGGCGGTTGCATTACGATTTTCGATTGGAATTGAATGGAGTGTTAGTGAGCTGGGCTGTGCCGAAAGGGCCGTCAACCGATCCGTCGGTCAAACGTTTAGCGATCCATGTGGAAGATCATCCGATTGAATATGGCGGTTTTGAAGGAATCATTCCACAAGGCAGCTATGGGGCGGGCAAGGTGATCATTTGGGATAAGGGAACCTATGTGCCGGACGGCGGAGAAGGACTCTCAAGGCAAGAACAGGAGAAACTCCTCACCCAAGGACTGAAGAAGGGCGAGCTTAAGTTTACTTTGAAGGGAAAAAAGCTTAAGGGTTCCTATGCGTTGGTGCAATTGAAAAATGATGAGACCGGCAAAAATTGGCTGCTCATCAAACATCGGGACGCCTATCAAAACAAAAAAGATATCACCCTTGACGGAAGATCGGTCAAGACCAAGGACTCCATCCATTTAGACTTATCTAATGTACCAAAAAAGTCTCCTCCGCACTTTATTAAGCCTATGCTTGGATATTTGACCGATAATCCATTCAATAACAAAGAATGGATTTTTGAGATCAAGTGGGACGGTTATCGTGCCATTGCAGACATCAATCATTCAAAAGTGGCGCTATATTCCAGAAATAACCAATCGTTCAACAGCAAATTTCCTGAAATTGTCAAGGAACTGACTAAATTGAATATTGAAGCTGTATTGGATGGAGAAGTTGTGGTAGTGGATAAATCAGGAAATTCCAACTTTCAGTTGCTTCAGAACTATCTGAATCATCAGGAACCGGGAGCCCAGCTGCGCTATTGCGTGTTTGACATTCTCTTTTATCAAGGACGTGATTTAAGGGATCTTCCTTTAACAGAACGCAAGAGCATTCTCAAAGAGCTGCTCGCTAAAAAACCCCAACCCTCCATCTTATATAGCGATCATATCGAAGAAAAAGGAAATGATTTCTATCGAGCTGCTGTCAAGAACAACCTTGAAGGGATTATGGCCAAAAACTCAAAAAGCGCCTACGTGTCCCAGCGCAGTAAAAATTGGTTAAAAATTAAGGTTCATGACCGACAAGAAGCGATCATTACCGGTTTTACAAAACCGCGTGGCGCACGCAAGCTATTTGGAGCACTTATTTTGGGCCTCTATAAAAATGGGGAATTAACGTATTTAGGTCATGTGGGAGGAGGATTTAACGAAACATCATTAAAAGATGTTTACGCCAAACTAAAACCCCTCATCACCTCGCAATGTCCCTTTAAAAAGAAACCGAAAACGAATATGCCTGTGACTTGGGTTAAACCTAAATTGCTTTGCGAAATCTCATTTCAGGAATGGACGCAGGAGGGAATTATGCGACAGCCGATTTTTCAGGGACTCCGCAGCGACAAGCCTGCCAAAGAGGTCAAGAAGGAAGAGCCTATAAAAACTCAGCTCATGACAAAGAGTGAAGATGACAGCCTTCTTACCCATCCTGATCGAATCTTTTGGCAGAAGCAACAGCTCACAAAAGGCGATCTTTTTCACTATTACGAACAAATCGCCCCTTATATTCTGCCTTTTTTAAAAGACCGCCCGATCATGATGCATCGTTTTCCGAATGGAGTCGACCAACAAGGCTTTTTCCAGAAAGACGCCCATGAATCCACTCCAAAATGGGTCAAGACAGTAGCGATCCAACATACTGACAAAAAAATCAAATATATCGTCATTCAAGACGTTAGGAGCTTATTGGCGGTGGCAAACTTAGGCACCGTAGAAATCCATACGTTTTTAAATCGATACCAAAATCTGGATTATCCTGATTATTGTGTTTTAGATCTCGATCCAGAAGATTTGCCCTTTGAAGCGGTTGTTGAAGTGGCACAAGGAATTCACCGTTTTTTAGATAAGTTGGATGTGCCGCATTTTTGCAAGACTTCAGGAAAACGAGGATTACATATATTCTTACCCTTAAAAGCGAAATATACTTACGAACAGGTGGTTAACTTCGGTAAGCTGATTGCACAGATTTTGCATGAAAGCATGCCTTCGCTCACCAGTGTGGTGCGTAAACCTAAAGATCGCCAAGGCAAGGTCTATATCGATTATTTGCAAAATGGTGCGACAAAGACAGTCGTCGCTCCTTATTCAGCGCGCGCAGTCGATTTTGCGGGAGTTTCGACTCCGTTGCTATGGAAAGAAGTAAAACAAGGATTGGATCCACAAGAATTTACGATCGTCACTGTCCCATCAAGAGTTAAAAAAATCGGTCCGATTTTTAAGGAAGTTTTAGGCAAAGGAATTAATCTAGAGACGCTCCTCAAAAAGCTCTTCCAAAAATAAGGATCAGGAAAACATGAAGTTTTTGATCGAGCGTCAGCGAGATCTTTGGAGTCTCCCAGGTGCGCTTCGCGCACGGTAAAGTATGCCGTTGTTAGGATAAAAAGATGTGTCCAAGTGTAAGGACTTGTCACCGCTTTCAATAGCGCGACTTGTCGCGCGTATATTAAGGCGCGCTGGAAGCAGCGCACCTATGAGAGGACAGATTAGAATCTATCTTTTTTTGGGAAAGGATGAGCAGACTCTTCTTCAAAATTTTCAACATCGAAATCTTCGCCTTCCTCATCGGTTACGCGAAATTTCGATTCCCAGGTAGAGAGCTCTTTTTCGGCTTTCTCTTTTGCTAAGCCATAATGCTTTTGCAAACGGCCGACTAACTCCTCCCGCTTCCCATTGATTTGTGCAATATCATCATCGGTTAGTTTGCCCCATTGTTGCTTTAACTGACCTTTGATCTCTTTCCACATACCTTTGAATTGATCTTTATTCATACCTACCTCCAAAAGTTACAAAGTTACGGAGATATTATTTTGACTTCACTGTCACGTTGTTGGTGATGTTTTTGACACCATCCACTTTGCGCACCTCATCGGTGATTTTTTGAACATCTGAAGTTTTTTCCACTGTGCCGGTAATCGTTACATTCCCCTGCGTAGTCTTTAAACCGATCGTGTCATACCCTTTAGTCAGCCATCCGCCACTAAGCTTTTCTCTGATTTTCTGATTGATCGCCCGATCTGCACTGCTTTCAGCATAGTCCTGTGACTCATCGTGAGGAGCGCCATTGGGATCGGATACAGTAATGGTTCGATTGGTATAGTTGCTGTAGCCCGGATTCTTTGTTCCAGCGTTCGGATTGTTATTCTGAGCCGCAGCTAAAGGCGCCGCTAAGCAAAGAATAACCATCATTCCCAATAACTTCATAAATTCCTCCTAATTAGTTGTTTAATCAATACCACATGCGAATGGAATGTGGGACTAGAGTCTATGTCTCTATAATTTGAGAGATACCTGCTTAGGAAATATTTGAAAAGATTTTTTTTAATGACTAAATATAAGGGACTTAGAAAGCAAATTACTCCCTTTTTCGAACCGTAATGTTGCCCGAGGAAATATTTTTTACCCCATCGATGTTGCGTACAAGATTGACTAACGAAAGCACATCGCTAGGATCATCAACCGTTCCGTTGATCACGACGTTTCCTTTAGAGGTATGAAACGAAAGATCGTCATAACCTTTTCCAAGCCAGTCATCCCCTAACGAGTCGCGAATCCTTTGGTTAATTTCGCGGTCGCTGGAATTATAAGCGCTATCTTGAGGGAATTTAGTCTGGGCAACTAGCTGCACGGCAGGCTTCAATCCTGAAAGATCGGCATATAAGGGACTTATGAGAATTATCGCTAAAATGATTCCATATCGCTTCATAGTTCCTCCTAAATTAGATTTATATTAAAAGAAGATCCAGACGCAAGGGAATAGTATGAATAAAGCATTTGTAGTCGCCAGTGATGAGTTTTTAGCCCATCAAACTGGGAAAACCCATCCGGAACAGCCGCAACGCTATACAGCTATCATGGATGCCTTGAAAAAGAATGGGTTAATCGACGCGCAGCATATCTTAACACCGCGCGAAGCCACCAATGAAGAATTGGCCTTATGCCACGATCCCTATTACATCAGGCTTGTCCAAAACGAAGTGGAACAAACTAAAAACCGGTGGTTAGGTAAAGTCGCTATGTTATCAACCGGGGATGTGACCATTTCGCCCGAATCGTATCATGTCGCTTTGTTAGCTGCAGGCGGCGTATTGACCGCCGTTGACGCAGTGATGTCAGGCAAGGCCAAAACGATTTTTTGCGTCGTGCGTCCGCCAGGACATCATGCACGCCGCGCGCAAGGGATGGGATTCTGCCTCTTTAATAATGTGGCAGTCGGCGTTAGATATCTGCAAAAAAAATATGGGATTAAAAAAGTCGCGATTATCGATTGGGATGTGCATCACGGCAATGGAACTCAAGACATTTTTTACGACGATCCGAACGTGTTTTATTTCAGCACCCACCAATATCCCTTTTATCCCGGAACAGGGCTTGTCGATGAAAAAGGATTTAATCAGGGGCAGGGAACGACGTTAAATTGTCCGATCAGCAGCGGAGAGAACTCGCGCGAAGAGATCTTTGACGCGTTCAAAAATCAACTGGTGCCTGCATTGGATGCATTTAAGCCAGAGTTTATTTTTATTTCAGCGGGATTTGATTCCCACTATGCCGATCCGATCGGTAGCTTTAACCTCAAAGAAGATGATTTTGCGGAATTGACCCGCATCGTGGTCCAGTTAGCTGATAAATATGCTAAAGGCCGCATCGTATCGGTTCTGGAAGGGGGCTATCATCTAGAGGCGATAGCCCGTTCGGCAGTAAACCATGTAAAAGCGCTTATTTAGGAGAACGTTATGAAGTTAACTGTGCTGCTTGTTTTAAGCTCTAGCCTGCTGATGGCTGCAGATGATAGTCAAAAAACGATGACCACTCCGCCGAAATTCAGTCCTTCTACTACCAATGATGTAAATATCCAAATCCAGGATGTCTATCACTCCTCCATCCCGACCCCGACCAGTCCCAAGGATACCGATCAGTCACATACCAATAAGCAGGTTCAGGATGTGTATCATTCATCGATTCCCACACCGACCAGCCCGCCTTCGGAAGAAGATAAATAAAAAATTAATCATAATTTTATCTGACCTCAACAATCATCCTTTATTCTCGTTAGAAGTCATTTAGAGGATGTTTATGTACAAAATAGGATTAATCGCGCTAGTCATGCTCAATTTTTCTCTTTTGAGCGCCACCGCAATTCTAGAAAACCCCTATCAGCAAAAATTGCCGATGCAGTATTCAGGACCGACCTCTGCCGATCTATCAGGCGACTATTTCGACCGCTTTATGGTCTCGTTTGAGCCGCAAGACCAGGATTTTATTACCCAAGAATGGACAGGTAGACTTCCCTTTCCCCATATTGGCGTGTATGGCAACCAAGGCACAAAATACACCGTGACGGGACAGGTCTTTGATTACTATCAGTGGAGTCAGCCCCTTATCGTCATTAGGCTCCCCTCTAACAAAATGGAACAAATCATTCCCGATTCCGTCAGAGCAGCGCTAGTCCGCCAAGGTTATTTTACGAACCCGCAAAAGCGCGTGCAGGGATACATTGTATTCTCAGGCAATCCATTTTATGCGATGGGCGGAAACACCACTGCAACCTCTCCAAAGGGGTACAATCTAGCTTTCCACTCCTCCGTTTACCCTATGTATTCAACGGGTGAAAATGGCAATCCCTTAGTGGGAATTTTTGAAATCGAGGGCATTCAGCCGGGAGACATTCCGGTCAATCAGTTAGCACCGCGCAATGTCTTTCTGCATCAAGATAGTAGCCGTGCGAGTTCTCCAGATAATCTTCGCTATACTTATACGCAGAACAAAGCCAAGTTTTGGTCTGTTAGCGACTACAAAAATTCGGCCGTAGTAACGCTCCATGTCGTGTTGAACGATGACGGTCTGGAAAAGTCAGTCAGGCAGATTACGCGGCGCTCTAATGATTTTGTCGAACTGACTAGCCAATTAGCATCCATAGGGTTGAATGATGAAGTAATCGTCTGGATGACGAGCTTATATAACTAATCATGGTGGTGTTAACTTTCTAAATCATTTCTGATGAAAGTTAACACCGGTGTTTGTGTATTAACTACCACATTAGAAATTAGGGTTAGCATTTAGATTGTCTCCCTGATTTGTGGCAGGAGTATGCTGTAGATTCGAGTTTGTTCTTTTTGTATTCGTCTCATCTTCAGGATTATTGTTCTCCAACCTGGAATCGTGCATGGAGTCAACCGCTCGTGTATCATTCTCCGAATTTCGTGGAGTAGAATTGATATTTGCTTGTAGGGTTCCCATCAGAAAAAAAGAAAACAAGATCATTAATCGCTTTGTCATTCTATCACCTCGTTTATGCCGAGAGGTTATCTCTCGGCATAAACTTTATTAAAACATATCATTATTATCGACCTTGACGATATCTTCCTCTGCTTTGATCAGCAGTATTTTCATTTAAATCTTCGTCTTGATCCTCAGTATCTTCATCTAAATCATTTCCCTGATTATAATATTCTTGTCCGTAGTTCCGTTCCGTGCCATAGGCATTTTCATCGCGATCTTCATCGAATGCGTCCTGATCTTCCTGACTCTGCCAACGACTATTTTTTCCCCAGTTTCCTCTTCCTTCAAACTGAGAACGATTGCCCGAAGGTTCATTCCAATCTGGTTGCGAATCCCTTCCGTACCCTGAGTTCCCATATTGGCGGTTGCCGGAGGGTTCGTTCCATTCTTGTGACCCCCTTCCATAACCTGTATTTTCATCTTGCCAATTGCCAGTATTTTGACTTCTCATTTGATTTCCACCGCGGTTACCCATGCGCTGGCCTCCCGATCTTTGACTTCCTGAACGATTACCTCCACGCTGGGTGCCTGAAAGATTGCGCGATTGATTGCCGTAGTTTTGATTGTAATACTCATCTTGACTAGAAGAGCCTTGTCCATACCCTCCTTGGCCCCCTTGGCCTTCATTCCATTGTCTACCTTGTGTCCAAGAATCTTCTCCAGCATAGGATCTGCCGCCGCCCCAATCTGAACGAGCGTTCGAACGTCCATAGTTTGAGTTTTCATTATAGCCTCGCCCGCTTTTTCCGTAATTTACATCATTATCTTCAAGATCATATTCTCTTCCATAACGCGATTGGGATCCCGAGCGCATATCTTGCTGACGGCTTTGGTCACGTGAGCTCTGATTTCTGCCTCTTTGGGATCCTTGAGTTTGGTTCCCTCTGCTTTTAGAGGTTGAGCGAGAAGTTGAACGTCTAGTTGTCATACCATGCTCCTTAGATTAAACATTAAAACCTATTTCTACTAAAGGAAGAGACCCGGAAACCTGCTCTTCTTTATAGAATTTATGAGGATCTTCCATATCCGGTGCAATCCTAAAAATTTCATGAAAAGTGAGGAAAAATTCCAAGCATTTAAGAATCAAAACGTGCAATAAAATGAAAATAAACGGGAGTTTTTATGCTATTTATTCCCGTTTTAGTGCGGATGGGAATGGTATCTTAGATATTAAAATTAAATTTTAAAAAATTAAAATAATATTTATCATTAGGATTGTAACAAAAGGAGAATTATGAGCCTCTACACACTACTGTTAATTATTCTTATTTTGATCTTAATCGGAGCCTTGCCAACGTGGCCTTATAGTACTGGCTGGGGATATGGCCCAAGCGGATTGCTGGGAGCCATTGTTCTCATTTTATTAATCTTGATCTTACTCGGCAGAGTGTAGATTAAGAGAAAAAGGGAAAGAAGTTTTCACTCCTTTCCCTTTTTTTATCACGTAAAGACTTTCGCGCTAACCTATCTACTAACTGCTTGAGCATTGATCCCTGAAGTAATCCAGTTACCCTCTGCTAGCTTTGTTAACGCTTTATTCGTTTTTCCTTCTTCATCTAAGATTTCTTGAAGATTCGACTCGACTTCTTCCAATCCTAAATGATGGGCAAAGGTTCTTAGGGTTCCATACGTTGCGATTTCATAGTGCTCAATTTTTTGAGCTGCACCAATTAAAGCCGCATCTTCTACGAATGGTGGATACCGATGTTTAATCACTTCTTCAGATTCTTCTAAAAGACCTTTGATGGCTTCACATTCTTCTCCTTCAGGGTCTGCTCCTAAAAGTGAAAACACTTTCTCTAAGCGATCTTTCTGCCCTTTGGTTTCCGTTAAATGCTTTTTAAAAGCATCTTTCAGCTCTTTCGATTTAGCAGCCTCAATCATTTTGGGCATATTTTTAACAATTTCAGTTTCCGCATTATAGATGTCTCTTAATTGGTCGAGAAACATCTCATAAAATTCATCGTAATGTTGACCATTGTTTTTTTTAACCATACAATCCTCCTTGTGAGAGAGCGTACTAATATTTTAGAATCTTTTATTTTTTTGAGTAGGAACCTTATGTTCTTCCAAATCCTCATCTAGATCTTCGAGAGGTTGATCACGATTGAACTTTTTTTCCCAAGTTGAAAGTTCGTTTTCAGCTTTCTCTTTGGTATAGCCGTAATATTTTTGCAATCTGCCTAACAGTTCTTCTCGTTTTCCATCAATTTGAGTAATGTCATCATCAGTGAGTTTCCCCCACTGTTGCTTGACTTTCCCTTTGAATTCTTTCCACATTCCTTTGAATGAATCTTTATTCATATAATCTCCTATTGGTTTTAAATTAAGGTTTTAGAACGACTTTTAAACAACGATCTTGCTTATCATTAAAAATTTTATATCCTTTTTTAGCATCGCTTAAGGGCAATGTGTGCGTAATGATGTCATCTAAAACCACTTTCCTTTCGCGAACTAAATTTGTTAATTCACTTAAACCACTTGGCAATGGCACAGGTCCGGATTTCAATGTAAGGGCTTTATCAAATAATTGGCCTAAAGAGAAATTGGAATAGTTACCACCGTACACGCCAATAGCTGATACAATCCCGCCTCGTCTTACGCCGCTCATAGCGGATTGCAACGCATTGATTGAACCCGCTTGTTGACCGAATGCATTAATCATTTTTTCCCAAAAACTTTGTTGCGCCTCTAATCCAACGGCATCAATGCACACATCCGCTCCCCGTCCCTCAGTCATTTCGCGTATTTTTTCCACCGCATTAACTTTTTTTGCATGGATGGTTTCAGACTTAGCAGTTTGTTTTGCAAGATCTAATCGATAATCTAAAACGTCAATCCCAATCACCCTGCCTGCGCCTTGAAGCCAAGCTGCTTTCTGCGCCATAATCCCTACTGGGCCGCAGCCAAAGACAGCTACAGTCTCTCCGCCTTTAAGTTCACATCTTTCAACTGCCGCCCATCCTGTAGGAAAAATATCGGTAAGAAATAATACTTCTTCGTCTTTTAACTGATCATCAACCTTTATGACGCCAAACTTCGCCCAAGGGACGCGCACATACTCAGCTTGTCCCCCATCATAATTTCCATTCCCTTCACCTAAACCGAACACTCCGCCACCCTTTTCTTTATCATTTCCTTCGGGCCCATAGTGATGGTTCGTATTTTGGCAGTGTGGAGGCAATCCATGCGCGCAGAAATAACATTGCCCACATCCGATGATGCAAGGAACGAGGACTCGATCCCCCTTCTTTACATGGGTGATGTTTTTACCGACTTCCTCGACAATTCCCATGAATTCATGACCCAAATGAATGGGTTTTTCAATGGGAAACAGTCCATTATAGAAATGGAGATCCGTTCCACAGATGGCGGTTGAGGTGACCTTAATGATCATATCGTTAGGCTTTAAAATGGTGGGATCTGGTACTTCCTCCACTTCAACTTTTTTGGCCTTATGAATCACGACAGCTTTCATAGTGTATCCTTATTGCTGTGGATTTGTGGCTTTATTTTCAGTTTTCTTGGGTGTCTGCTGATCAAAGGGTGAGTGGCTTTTATTTTGATCTTTCAAAATCGCATTTTGGGAAGGAGTATCAGGACTAGTGGGAGTCGGGATCGAAGAGTGGTATACGTCTTTTATCTGAATGTTAGTATCATTAGAGGTTTTTGGGGTACTCATAGTTTGTTCAGAAGGCGTAAATCCATAATTATTAGGGTTTGCTGGTGATAAATTTTCATACTTTTGAGTATGCGGATTATACTGATCTGCATAAGAATGGAACGTGAGCGCGATAAATAGGGCGGATAAAATAAATTTCATACACACCTTCAAGGTTTTAAGACAACTTTGACACACTCTTCATCTTTATCATTAAAGATTTTGTAAGCGTGAGAGGCTTTGTCCAAGGGAAGTTTATGACTGATGATATCGTGAAGAACCACTTTTTTCTCTTTAACTAGTTTTAGCAGGGTATCAATGTAATGATGTACAGGCGCTTGACCTGAACGTATCGTAATTCCCTTATCAAAAATTTGACCCAGGGGAAAATCTGAAAACTTTGTCGCATAGACGCCCAGAATGGAAACAGTGCCGCCCCGACGAACAGCACTTAAGCAGTTCGTAAGCACTTTCATGGTTCCACCCTCTTGTTTAATTGCGCCTTTCGTTTTTTCATAAATAGTTCGATCCGCTTCCATTCCTACAGCATCTACACAGACATCTGCTCCCCGGCCTTCTGTGATATTTCTTATCATTTTGATGACGTCATCTTGGTTATAGTTAAACGTTTCAGAATTAGCTGTTTTTTTAGCCATTTCCAACCGATAGTCTAAAATATCAATGCCGATGACTCTTCCGGCTCCATTTAACCATGCCGCTTTTTGCGCCATAATGCCTACCGGACCGCATCCAAAAACCACAACCGTTTCTCCACCTTTTAAACGTGCCCAATCAATTCCTGACCAACCCGTGGGAAAGATATCAGTTAAAAAAAGCACTTCTTCATCGCTTAAATCATCATCAATTTTTCTTGGGCCTACGTCTGCATAAGGAACTCTCACATACTCTGCTTGGCCCCCACTATAACCCCCGTATAGGTCTGTATAACCAAAAAGAGCGCCTCCTTTTTCTTTTTCGTCTCCTTCAGGTCCATACATTTCTGGATTTGAATTTTCACAATGACCAGGCAAAGAGTGATGACAAAAGAAACACTGCCCGCAAGCAATAGGAAAAGGAACTACGACACGGTCCCCTTTCTTTAAATTTTTAACATTTTTACCCACCTCTTCGACGATCCCCATAAACTCATGACCTAAGACCATCGGCTTTTTTTGAGGGATAAATCCGTTATAAATATGAAGATCTGATCCGCAAATGGCCGTTGAAGTCACTTTCAAAATGACATCATTTTCATCTTCGATTTTGGGATCAGGAACATGATCAACTTGAACTTTTTTTGAACTATGGAATACCAACGCCTTCATATCTTTACTCCGTACTTGATTTAGACTCAAGCTGACTAAAAAACAAAGTGTTAGGTAATGACATGGCAGCGTGCTGCCATGTCAAAGAAAAATAGTGGGAATTATCTATTGACTGTGACTTGGTTATTAACGGCTTTGACGCCATCAATTTTTTTAATTTCGTTGGTGATGTATTGAACGTCGGAGTCTTTATCCACTAAACCCGTTACTGTCACATTCCCATTGCTGGTATTGAGTTGAATATTTTTATACCCTTTCGTAAACCAGCCATCGCCTAACTTTTCGCGGATTTGTTTATTGATACGGCGATCGGCATCGGTTGCCGCAGTATCTAGTGAAGATTTTGTGTCTGTGTCTGTGTGGTTAGCAATATAGTTTCTATTGCTTTGATTATTATAGGAAGACTTAGGAGCCACATTGATTTGATTGATGACATTCACCACGCCATCCACTTTTCTGACTTTATCTTCAATTTTTTGTTTTTCATCTTGCGTATCTACCGAACCTCTTAAGGTTACGGTGCCGTTGACCACATCTGCCGTGACGTCTTCATAGCCTCTGGAAAACCAACCCGATTTGAGGTTGTCTTGTATCTCCTTGCGAATTTTAGCATCGTTGCCATTTGTGGTTTGGGTATTGCCATTGCTATAAGAATTGCTATTGTTGCTGTAAGTATTGTAAGCTGCTTGTACAACTCCGAATTGCGCAATCAACCCGATTGCAGCTAGAAGACCTATTTTTTTCATAAAAACCTCCTGTGGAATTTTATTTTATAGGTTTAATTTTACTCTCTTTTTCTTGTTCAACATTCACTTTTTCTAAGCCATGTAAAGCTGGGCCGCATAAAACTTCACCATTCACATCAAAGCGGGATCCATGACATGGACAATCCCACGAGTTTTCAATGGGATTCCAATGAACTTCCCCATTGAGATGCGTACATCTCGCTGAAAGTGGATACAGGTTTCCTTGGTGATCTTTGTAAACAGCAATCTTATGGATGCCATTTTGAATCACGCTTCCCGTGCCGCGCTCTATTTGATCTTCATGATGACATTTTTCGGGTGTGATCCAATCTAGATATTGATTAGCTGTATTCAAGTTTTCTTCAAAAAAGCTACCCATTGCATTGAGCGTTTTGCGAGAAGGGTCATAAATTTTTTCCCATGGGTTTGCTCTTGCCATGATCAAATCTGTTATTAATAGTCCTGCTATCGTGCCATGCGTTAATCCATTTCCTGAATCGCCTGTTCCGATAAACACGTTCTTAGAATCAAGGGGATTACGTCCAATAAACGCGAGCGAATCAACCGGTTCTAAAATTTGTCCTGACCATTGGTAGGTGATTTCCTTTAATGCGGGAAACCGTTGCTTTGACCAATTTTTTAGATTTTGAAACCGTTCTTCATACTCGTGATCTTGACCTGTACGCGTATCCTCTCCTCCAATTAACAGCATAAAATGGGTCGCAAAATCTGGATCTGTCGACGACAGCTGACAGACTCTAATATAATGATAAGGATCGCCAGTATCCCAGTAGAGTCCTTTAGAAATATCTGTTCTGGGTATTTTTCCTCCAATCACATAGGTTCTATAAGCCGCCTGTTTGGTATGAATGACAAAGCGGTCATTGATGGGACTGTTGGTTGCGACGATCAGATATTTGGATTTTATCTTATGTCCATGGCTCGTTTTAACTAGACAAGAGCTTTCATCATTTTCAAAAGAATCGGCAGAAGTAAAATTATAGATCAACCCTCCTTGTCTCGTGATTGCGCCTGTCAATCCATTTAGATATTTGACCACATCAAATTCAGCTTGATTGGGAAAAAAGATGCATGGCCCTGTATCAAATGATTGGATGGGAGCCCGCTGAACAATTCTTGCCGCAGATAAATTGAGTTGATGAAGGGCATCTAATTCTCTACTTAATGTTTCAGGTTTATCGTCGGCATGAAGAAAAAGGTAACCATTAACGCGTTCAAAATCACAATTAATTTTTTCATCTAGGATAATTTGTTCAATACGATCCACGGCGGTGCGGTGGCTTTCCAACGCGAGCTGAGAATTTGCAACTCCAAAAAGATCGATCAAATCATAGAAGCGGTCATCTAATGCATAGGTCAAATGTCCAGTTGTACGGAATGTTTCCCCGCTTCCAATTTCGCCATCATCAAGAACAACGACCGAAACGCCCTCTTTGGAAAGAAAATAGGCGCAGCTAAGACCTGTAATTCCTGCGCCTACGATGCAAACATCAGTTTCTAAATCTTGCTCTAAAGCAGGAAATAACTTAACTGTGTTCGTTCCCTTCCAGAACGATTTTGTACCCAACTGCTCTTGTTTCATAATCATCCTAGACTAGCATTTGGAATGCTGGTTTTTACTTTGAAAGGTCTAAAAGCATTCGGCTTAAATAATGCCCAATAGTTTTAGAATGATGAGTACAGAGAGAGGAACCCCAAGAAGCCACAAAATTAACATTCTGCCCATACGTCTACCTCGTTGTTTCTCTCGACTATAAAGATACACGGGTTTCTATCAAAATATTTTTTTAAACTGAGGCGAATTTATTAACTTTATATCACTACAGCATCCACACTTAATTGTGGATGGAGAATAAAAAAATACAATAAACGCTCCCGTTTATTATTTTTATTAAAAAAACACCATTAATACTCCCTTTTTATTTTTACTTAAAAATTTACTTAGTCTGAGAGAGTTGATAATAGGCCTTCCGTCGCCCTCACTTTTTTGATTGCGATTTTATGTTTGGGATCACATACGTATATTCAAGAAGGATACGAATTTTCGTTTGCCTTTTAGCTAACGAATTGTAACAAATTAAGGAGGACTCTCATGCCTACAAGAAAATCCTCAAATCGTTCGCGCCAATTAACTGGACGCGGATCCCCCACTACCTCGAGACAAGCTTCCACTCCCAACCGTGGAAGGACGTCTGCGCAGAAAAATACAACTTCAGGGCGATCTTCAACACAACGGGGACAAACAAATCGTTCTAATGCTCAAGGCGGAAATCGCTCCCAAAGTAGAAGTCGTCAAGAATCCGGTAGAACGGGAACATCGCGTTGGGAACGAGACGATGAAAATAGGATGGATCAAAGTGGTCGTGGAGGAACTCAAAGAAGAGCGCAAAATGTAACAGAAAATAGACGTGGAAGTAACGTGAACACGCGTGGCAGAAACTTTGGTTATGAAAACCCAGGCAGACAGCGTCCAAGAAAAGACACAGAAAGAGCGCAAGATCGCTTCCAACAAACTGAAAGACAAAACGCGCAAGGAAGAAGAAATCCTGAGTTTGGTCAATACGATATTGAATTTGAAGAGGATTTTCAAGAAGAGAGAAATCCGCGCCAAAGAGGCGAGATGCGCAGTCAAAACCAGCGTTCGGGGAGACAAGGACAAGAAACGGGCTGGGGCGAATTAAGTGAAGAATATGATGAAGAGGGCGAGTATACTCCTTCAAATAGAAGAACTGCCTCTAGTCGCAGAAGATAAAATGAAATTCCCATGTTGGTCGGAAAAATGACTTAAGTCATTTTTCCGATTTTTTTTAAGGGCTTTATGAAAACAGAAAAAAAGACAAAGAAGAGAAAACCTCAACACCAGCGTCCCCCTGGCATCCAATCCAAAATGCAGCCCATCCCGCATCCCGAAAAAGATTCATCCAGAGGAAGTGACAAGCTTTTAAATAAAGTAGCGATCATCACGGGAGGAGACAGCGGGATTGGAAGAGCAGTCGCGGTTGAATTTGCCAAAGAAGGGGCAAATGTCGTTGTCGTTTATTTAAAAGAGCATGCTGATGCAAAGGAAACGCAAAAATTAGTAGAGCAAAAAGGAAGAGAATGCCTTTTAATCTCTGGAGATGTGGGGAAAGAATCGTTTTGCAAAACGATTGTTCACCAAACAATCCAACAATTCGAAAAAATCGATATTCTTATTAATAATGCAGCAGAGCAGCATCCTCAAAAATCTCTTTTAGCGATTACTGAAAAGCAACTTGAACGGACATTTAGAACGAATATCTTTTCCTATTTCTTTTTGACTAAAGCAGCGTTGCCGCATCTTCAAAAAACACGTGGTGTCATCGTTAACACCACATCTGTCACGGCATATCGCGGAAGCGATCACCTATTAGATTATTCAGCAACGAAAGGAGCCATTGTTTCCTTCACACGGTCGCTCTCTCTTGCGCTTATAGATAAAGGAATACGAGTAAATGGAGTAGCCCCTGGACCGATTTGGACACCACTCATTCCTTCTACCTTTCCCCCGAAAAAGGTAGCGACATTTGGTTCCGATGTGCCCATGAAACGAGCGGGAGATCCTTCAGAAGTCGCTCCCTGTTATGTTTTTCTTGCTTCGGATGATTCTTCATATATCTCCGGACAGATTTTGCATCCTAATGGCGGCGAAATCATCAACACCTAGTCGTCATCTGAAAAACATGAATTGTTTTTGATCGAGCATCAGCGAGATCCCAGACTATTTGTGCCGGGCTTGCAGCCCTCGACCAAATTTTTGATCTGCATCCCAGCCCTGCACTCGCTTCGCACGTTTGGACTGGGCTATAAAACTGCCGGACCTTCGGTCCTCATGAATCGCGAGTTTCTTGCAGATTCCAGAGCACCGCAGGGGCGGTCATTTGCTCTGACTGGTACTCTTTCACTCGTGCCAACTCCGAAGGTCCGAAGGACCGACAATTTTAAAGCCTAGTCCGCAGTGAGCGTAGCGAACGGAGGGCTAGGTAAAAGATAAAATCGGATTGAGCCCTGTAAGGACGGCACAAAGACAAACCCTCACTGAATTAGCTTGATGCGTATGTGCAGAGCACCGTACTCCAAAAGTACGCTGCGCGCACGGTAAATGTTTAATGGACTAACTCGTGATTTTGGTTAAACTCTACCGGCCGGCCGGTTTTTAATTCTTCTTTCCTTTGAGGAAAAGGTGCGTTTCTCTTTTTTTCCAGCTCGACAAGAGCTTTTTCAAGCGCTTCTTCTGTCATGGATGCGATTGTGAGCCCAGGAGTCCAGTAGACTGCATTTCTTACGCGTTCAATAAGGTCCAAAGAGAGATGGATTGTGATTCTTTGTTTTACAGTTTTTGGCATATTCTCACTTCAATTTTATGTTTTGCTTTCATCAGGTAATTTTTTAATGATTTGTTTAAAATCCTCCCACTTTAAAGCTGGCCATACTTCGACGGACGCGTGACCGAATGACCTTACAAGAGATGAAACTTTAAATGCGGTTTCCAAATCGTTTGCTTCAAAAATATCCACATAATCGTAATCGGAAAAGGTGGCGTAGTTCGCAAGCCATTTCACCTCGGGACACACTTTTTTTATCTTTGCTTCTACTTGTTGCTGAAGTTCAATAAGGGTTTGCTTAGAAGGATGAACTTCTTTTCCAATTAGCCTTGTTAACATAATGTAGATCATCTATCCCTCTCCTAAATTGATTTGGATAGGATTAAATAAACGGAGATCGTTTGTATACTATTCAAATATACAAAATTGGCAGGGATGCGGTGTTGATTTAGTCTCTGTGTTTTTAAGCATCTATTCACCTAGTTTGGTTTGTAAAAACTTAAACCGAGCGTAACACCTAAAAAATAATGAATTTACCTAATCACATGTTATATGCATTAGGTTAATAAAAAAACATTTTTTGGCAAGATTTTTTTGAGTACATCTTGCGTGAAAGCTATCTATTTTCAACCGCTATACGATTAAAAACTGCATTCACACCATCGGTTGCCCGAATTGTACTAAGCACTTTCTCAGCATCTTCAGAGCTTTGAACAGTGCCGGAAACCTCAACATCACCATTTTTTGTACTGATGGCGATGGAATCATAACCTTGTAAGCCTTCTTGCTTCAAGCGGTCGCGGATGCGTGCATTGATCACACGATCGGAATCAGTTAGGGAAAAATCTTGGGACATCTCTTTTTTCGCCGGTACATCTTGCGGGCGAACATTCGTTTGAGCTATTAGCGATTGAGTGATCACTATCATCGCGGAGAGTAAAAACATTTTACGCATAGATCCTCTTGAAAAATGGGACTTTTGCTGTCGATCATATGTTTTTTTGAATTGCCTGCAAATTTTAATTATTAATCTGAAGGCGTATTAGACATATGTCTATCATAATAAGCATTTTATTGTA
Source organism: Parachlamydiales bacterium (assembly GCA_020054065.1). Lineage (GTDB taxonomy): Bacteria > Chlamydiota > Chlamydiia > Chlamydiales > JAEYWL01 > JAGVLX01. Next base: position 28,756 of record JAGVLX010000021.1, read on the forward strand.
ATTGTTCCACTCTGTGATCTCTGTGTTCTCTTCGGTTAATTACAATTTTTCACCACAGAGAACACAGAGATCCCAGTGGAACCCCATGTCAAAAGGGCTACGTGTAGATCATTTTTTTGGTCATACCGCCATCGACGATGAAATTCTGTCCGGTCATAAATGAAGCGTTTTCGCTGATAAGAAATCCAACAATGGCTGCAATATCTTCAACAGTGCCTACTCGTCCGCAAGGGTGTTGTTGATGGTCAGATTTTTTTAACGGTGTATCTTCTGTATGAATCCATCCGGGACTGATGCAATTCACACGAATCTCAGGTCCTAAGCTGATGGCAAGAGCATGCGTCAGGGATACAATGCCGCCCTTGGAAGCACTATAGGCTTCCGTGTTGGGTTCTGATTGCAGATAGCGTGTAGAAGCGATGTTAACGATGACACCTTTTTGTTTGCGTAACTCTGGAATTGCATGTTTGCAACACAGAAATGTTCCGGTTAAGTTAGCATCGATGGTTTTTTGCCACTCTTTCAGGGAGAGTTTTTCCGGTGCAGGACGTTTTTCTCCGATGACAATTCCTGCGTTATTGATGAGAACGTCTAATTTGCCAAAACGAGCGATCGTCTGTTTGATCAGTTTAGATACAGCCGTTTCGCTGCTGATATTGGTTTTAATGTATAGGATTCTAGAACGATCCGTTTGAAGTGCTTTGTGAGAAGGAGTCACAACATCGGCAATGACAACGCGATCGTGTTGTTGAAGAAGATACTGTACAATACCGGCGCCGATCCCATTGGAGCCACCGGTCACAATGGCTACCCGTTGCATAGCGTATTCCTCTGTAAATTTGGAGCGCAGAGTCACTGCGCTCCAAATCTCAAGATACTACGACACTGCCAACATAGCAAGCAGTAAGAGGGCAACAATATTGGCGATTTTGATCATGGGGTTAATCGCAGGTCCTGCTGTATCTTTGTACGGGTCTCCTACAGTATCCCCTGTCACTGCAGCTTTATGTGCCTCAGAGCCCTTGCCTCCGAAGTGGCCATCTTCAATGTATTTTTTAGCATTATCCCATGCACCGCCTCCGGATGTCATAGAGATCGCCACAAACAATCCGGTGACAACAGTACCTAGCAACATGGCTCCCACCGCAACAAACGCTTCGCTTTGTCCAGCGAAGTAGTTGATGGCGAAATAGAGCACAATCGGTGCAAAGACAGGCAGCAAGGATGGTAAAATCATCTCTTTAATCGCAGCTTTGGTCAGCAGATCCACTGCGCGTCCGTAGTTTGGACGGGCTTTCCCCTCCATAATCCCAGGAATTTCTTTAAACTGGCGTCTGACTTCCACGACGACAGAACCTGCAGCGCGGCCGACAGCCATCATGCTTAAAGAACCGAAGAGATAGGGCAGCAAACCGCCCACAAACAGGCCGACAACGACATACGCATCTTGCAGCTGGAATTGCAACTGAAGATTAGGGAAGTAGTGAGTGAGGTCTTCGATAAAGGCTGCAAACAGTACGAGCGCCGCTAAACCAGCTGAACCGATAGCATACCCTTTGGTGACCGCTTTAGTCGTGTTCCCCACAGCATCCAGCGCATCCGTAGTTTTACGCACATCTGGCGGCAGGTTGGACATCTCTGCGATCCCGCCGGCGTTATCGGTGACAGGACCGTAGGCGTCGAGGGCAACAACCATTCCTGCCAAGGCCAGCATGGCGGTAGCAGCAACGGCAACACCCATCAAGTGGGCGTTTAAGTAGGAAATAAGAATCCCACCGCAGATGACCAAGACTGGTGCTGCAGTCGATTCCATCGACACCGCTAAGCCTTGAATGATATTTGTCGCATGGCCTGTTGTCGAAGCTTTCGCGATGCTGCGCACAGGGCGGTGGGTTGTCGCGGTATAGTATTCCGTAATCCATACAATCAATCCGGTGACGCCGAGCCCTGCCAAGGCGCAATAAAACAAGTTAATCGGCTTATAGGCAATTCCATTGCTTTGGAACACCTGATCGGGATTGAACAAATATTTAGTGACGCCGAAGATGGCAAAGGCTGATAAGATCGCTGTCGCAAAGAATCCTTTGTAAAGGGCGCCCATGATATTGTTTGAGCTGCCTAAGCGTACAAACAAAGTTCCGATAACGGAAGTGATGACGCAAACGCCGCCGATCAACAGCGGGTAGAGCATCATTGTTTCTTGCACATATTCTTTGAACAATGTCCCTGCCAGCAGCATGCAACCCACAATGGTCACCACATAGGTTTCGAAGAGATCGGCCGCCATGCCAGCACAATCCCCTACGTTGTCGCCAACGTTATCGGCAATCACAGCTGGGTTGCGTGGATCATCTTCCGGAATCCCCGCTTCAATTTTACCGACCAAGTCAGCACCGACGTCGGCGCCTTTGGTAAAAATACCGCCGCCAAGACGTGCAAAAATGGAAATTAAGGAGGCGCCAAATCCAAGCGCAACGAGGGCTTGCAAAATATGGTTCATCGGCACGCCCTGAGATTTCAAGAAGACGTAGTAGATGGTGATGCCCAGCAGCGCCAAGCTGACAACGAGCAGCCCTGTGATCGCCCCGGATTTGAAGGCGATATCCAATGCAGGCTTAAGACCGCGGCGGGCAGCTTCAGCAGTGCGCACGTTAGCCCTTACTGAAACGTTCATCCCGATATATCCGGCAGCGCCTGATAGAATCGATCCAATTAAAAAGGCGATTCCAACATAAGTTCCTAGTTTCCAAGTCAAAAAGGCAAAGATGAGGATCCCAACCACTGTTACAGTCTGATATTGGCGGTTCAGGTAAGCGCGCGCGCCCTCTTGAATCGCAGAGGCAATCTTTTGCATCTGCTCATTACCGGTGCTTTGGGAAAGGACAGACCGGATCAAATAAACCCCGTACAAGAGGGCAAAGATCCCGCATGCCACAACGATTCCGTATGAGTTAGCTATCATTGATTTTCCTTTTGTGGTGATAAAAAAAACATTTAATAATTGGTATAAATTTGATACTGCAAATCAGCAAATTTGTCAAGGTAAGGCTGACTCCCCTCTTGCTTAGTTGTTCCCTACACCACTGAGCCGCTGAGAACACTGAGAAGTCGTGAGAGGGGGAGTAACTCTTCTCAATTTTCTCCTATTTGCTCAGCGATCTCAGTGTCTCAGTGGTGATCAATAAGCTTCTTGGTTATATCATCCTGATCATCTTAACCGGATTGAGGCGCTGCAGTTCCTCCTCCCACTTATTGACTTGGGGCCAAAAGAAGGTAAACTGCACATTGACCCCCTTATCAAGCAGGGCTGTTGGGAGCTCGGTGACATAGGTTCCTTCAGGTGTGAGCGTGCAATTTGAGTCACTGCAACTTTTCCACTCATCTTTCGTCCACCGAATGGTTACGGGAGCGGTCGTCATAATTTGCAGCCATTTGCCCGTTGGACACTCGTAAACCGGATTGTTAAAACTCCAATTGACGACGTTCTGACTAAAATATTCATTAACGATATGCTTATCGACTCTCAATTTAGTGGATTGGAGCCGGTCGAAATGGCGGATCGCGTTTTCTTTTATGGGGATTAAGCGGTCAATCTCCGGCAAGGTAAAAGCAGTTGCCGTTAAAATTTTCTTCAAAGCCACTTGCGATGTCTTTCTTGTAAAGTAATCCCTGACTTTGAGGAGCCTTGCAGATAAGGTCAGCAGCTCTTTGCGTAGGTGGTTCTGTAGCATGATGATTGATTCTAGATGACGGATCTCCCCCATCTCATTTTGTTCTTGGGTGGTGACCCGTTCAAGATCTGCTTTATTTTGTTCAAATTCACGACGGTGTTGCGTGACGTTGGCTGTTTCTTGAATACCTGAATCATATTTATAGAACTTTTGAGCAAGCGTTGTGCGTGTGGTCTTGAGCATTCTTCTTTCTGCCGCACTTGTGATCTGCCTAAGCCTTTCCCGTAGTTTAGTGCAAATTTGGTCAAACATATGAATCGCTTCGCTGGGTTGGTTTTCAGGGAAGCGCTTAACCGACTTGTCGTAGATGGCTTCAATCGCATCATCGTCCACAAGTAGATTAGGAACATAGGCGTTTGCATGCGATTCCAGAATTTGTTGCGTCTCCTCTTTTGAGGTTGGATCGATCGTGATCATTTCAAACCGGCGCAAAAATTCATAATCTTTCAAAAGGTGTTTTCGATACTCTTCAATAGACGTAACCGCTAATACCGAAAGCTTGCGCTTATCAAGAAAGTCAAGCATGAAATCGCGTAGCATGCTGTCATTCATCTTTGCGACATAAATTTCTGAAAAACAGATGAGAATACGGTCGACAAAACCGCGGATGCGCCGTGCGATATTTTGCAGAATCGCAGCAAATCCTTCGTAGTTGCTGTTTCCTTCGATGGCAGCTAGCGACATCCCAAAAAAACGTTGGCATTTCTTTAAATGGGGATATTTATCCATTTTATGATTGCGGATCAAATCGGCAATCCGTTCGATGATCTCCGTCTTGCCCACTCCCGAATGGCCAATCAGCAGCACATGCCGCTTCCCATGCGCCAAGAGGTTTTCTAGTTGCTCCAAAATGTTTTCGAGCAGCACTTCGCGTCCAGTAAAGGAGGGGTTGTGCTCGGTATCTTCAAGCATGTCTTTTGCAAGCGAATGAATGAAGGAAGGAGCCGGGCGCAGCCATTTGATATAGGTCCACACTGCGGCTATCAACCCCGCGCAAACGCCAGCCGTAATGGCATAAGCCTCGACAATGTTATCGACCAAGGGCTCAATCACTGTGATGATTGCCCATGGGATTAAGATGACCCGCATTAAAATCGTGATCATGTAGCTGATTTCCCAGATTCCCTCAAGCCGGCCGGTATCCATTAAATTAAACGCTTTCAAAAATAGCTCAATGGTGTTGGGGATCAGATTGAAAAAGAAATTGCGTGCGCGATAGCTAAAGTTAGACACCTCTTTCGCTTCAAATTGATTGATGACTCCGTAAATTCCAGCGTTATCTTGAATTATGGTCCGCAGATCTTTGATCTCTTTTCCTGCGTATTTAGCTGTGACAATTTTCTGGATGACATCTAACGAAAATAATGAACAAAGGTAATCGACCGCCTCGGGAATTTCTTGTTCGATGGTATATTTGGTGAACTCGTCAAAAAGAACTTGCTGTTCGTTCAGATTGAGTTTTTGGACGATCTGTTTAATCTGTCCGTGAATGATGAGATAGCGCCAGTCTTGAGAGACTTTGACCATGTTTTCATACACAACTTGGCGGTCAAAGGCATTTTGCCAGATTTGGTGAATATTCTGCTCTTGACTATAAGCAATCTTATATAGCCGACTTTTGGGGCGCATCCAGTAAATTTTAAAGCGCTCAAGACAGTAGTTTCCCGCACATTCAAGCCCAGTATACATCCGTTCGGGCAAGACTTGTTTCGCAACATCCTTCAATTCGGAGAGCTGCTGGGTTAAGGGATAAAAGAGATACGAAGATCGCTCTATCATTCTAAGCGCAGTCATGCTTGACCTGATTATTTATCAATAAATATTTATATTTTATGCGGGGCATTCAACGACAAATTAGAAAGCTTACATCTAATAAACGATTTAAATCAATTGAGGTGGATCAAAAATCAAATCAAACCGTTGGATAGGGGCCATATGATTAAGAATTCCTTGAGATGCCATCGTATAAAGCATAGGGGTCGGCGCATAATACGAATCGGGTTGATATTCCTCAGGCAGTTGATCATAGCACCAGTCGATAGACTCTAGATAGGCCGCGATATGCTCGTGCGCCCGTTGGATCACCTTAATGGCGGGCTCAAAACAATCGTGCCGAAAATAGGACCAATAGAGGCCATAGAGCGGCAATTGATGCGCACACGATTCTTCAAATTCTTTGATCTCATGATATTCTGCCCCGCGAATCAGCTTAACACGCAGCAATTCAATCCACCCATCGCCGTACTGCGGAGTCAAAAATGTAGCATACTGAAGATAGGCTTCGGCTTTTTTAAGGTCAAAGTGCGGTGAAAAAGGATTTAAATAGAACCGGGCAACTTCTGTCCAGAACTCCCCCGAACGGCTATTTTCAGGGAAGTAGTGCAGGAGCAATTGATCAGCCGCTTCTTGCTCCCCGGACAACCTGCACAACTGAATGTATACCCAGGCGTATTGAGGATGTTGTTGTAGTTGTATATTGGCAGTTACAAATTCAAGCCCTTCTTTTAGCCATCCGTTACGAATGCACATTTTTAAATAGAACATGATTTTTGATTTGTAAACTTTATCTCTTGCCGCTTGTAAAAAAGTTATCAATGTCGACAACGTTTTTGATTTATCCTTGCTGAATTCATACACTCCAGCGGCTTCTAAAAATTCGATCTCATGTTCCGCTGGATTCCTCAAAACAGATAGGCGTTGATTTGTATCGCTGATTGCCGTCTGCTGTTGATCTGCAAGCAAAAGAAAACGAACTTTTATCAGTCTGCTTTTCAGACGTATATTGGGATCTTCGTTCCCCGCATTTACCGCATCGAGGAGTGAGTTAGCTTCAGCGAACTCGCCGGAATAAGCGTAGAAAAGAGCGGCCGTAAACCCCAACTTAAACCAGCGATGATCTTTTTTTGGATCTTGCAGCGCAAGAAACTCGGTAATCCATCTTTTCAGCTCCATCCGGTCGGCTGAACGGTCGTGCAAGAGAGAGGAAACACGGGCAATTAATATTTGATTAGGAACCGTAAGAGGATGAATCGGGTTTTTAAAATTTAAAGACACCGCTGTGTTGCAAAATTGTTCAGAATGATTTAATGCCATTTCGACTCTTCGCCATTCGCGCAAAACGGTAGACCAATAGGAGGCCTCTACGCGATGGCTATTTTCTGTGATCCATTTTCTATACAAGTCCACCCTTCCCTTAACCATGAGAAAATGGGGATCGCGCCAGTATTTTTGCTCGTAAAGATGCATTAAAGATTCGCGATAAATTTTCAGCATGTGGGTGTGGGAAATCGATTCTGAAGGGTCTTTTTTGACACGACACGGTTCAAGAGCGATACGAATCAACCCATCGCAAAAAATGATTTTGCATTCCGTTCTTAAACTAACAATCAGGTTGCAGTAAGCGCGTGAAGGAACATTGAATGGACTCCAGTCAGAGCTAGGATTACTGGGTTCTTCCTTCTCACTAGGAGCAGCACTAAAATAGGAAAAGGGAACATCGAGGCTTTCGATTTGCATAAATATCTCTTATGAATTTCATGTATTATTTTTTAAAAGAAGATGAAGAGGATAATACGTAGAGTTTTAATTATCAATAACTAAGATAATGACAGGACACACACGACAAAGCCTGTCCTGTTTGTCGTGTGTGTCCTGTCTGCCTGGTCCTTAAATCTTATTGCGTCAGCTGGAAAGAGTTAGTGAACTGGTCGAACGCTTTAGGATCATAACTACCTAATGGGGAAACATAGGTTAAGATATAAAGCGTCTTATTGGCAATAAACGCCTTAATACGGAAATGAAACTGCTCATTCACAATTTCAAAATCTTTGGCTGGGTTGTTTAAGAATGTCCCGTTGTTTTGGGATTCTAATTTATTTTTTGGATCGGCCGCTACCGTATCATCCACAAGCGCTTTCAAAGTTTGTTCGTTCGGTTCTGACGAATCAGGAGGGAACTTCACCAAACTGATCATGAAAATTGTCCCGTCATCTTGCTGGGACACAAACATCTCGTACTTGCGTTTTTTATGCGATTTTTTATCGAGAGAATCTTCGGTTGCATGCTCGGGCTCTACCGGTAAATCCACACGAAAATGGCCTACATCAGAAGAGAATGTTTTCCAAGGTAAAAGGGTCGCATTGGTTTGCCCTTGCGCCGGCATGGTTAGATCCAAATTACCTGGCAGCGTTCGATAAAGAGTTTTTGAATTATCCAATATCAGGTAGGTGGCGAGAAATAGGACTGCGATGATCACAACAGAGATCCATTTAGCAGGGCTCATGGTGAAACCTCGAAAAGGTTAAAAAAATAGTTTACTCCAGACGACTCACCATAAAACATTTTTTGATTTTTTGCTTATAAATTTTTGTTATTCCTTCAATTTAAACATCTACTATTTACTGAATAGAATTAATATGTTATAATACTTAAATATTAATAATAATCTAAAATTAGAATATAAGTTTTATGCAAGAAATCAATCAATTTTTTAGAACTAAAGCCTTAAATAGCATGCGGGAATCGTATGCCGCATACAACCGCAAAGAGTATCTTGAGTCGTGGACTCTAGCACTAGGACCTGGCCGCTTTTGGTTTGCCTGTGATGCAATCGCCAATACGGGGACCGCTCTAGTGAATGCCGGCGGAATGATTGCCGGTGGAGTAGAAGCGCTCTATACTTGGGGCGATCAACGCCAAACCTTTGATACTTATCGTCGGGAAACCTATCGCCGCGTTAACCACGTTTTCCTAAGCAGTTTTGGCGCCTTGATCTCGCCTGGACTCGCGAGCAGAAATCCTAACTTCGATTCACTCGATTTAGCGATCAAAATCGCCAGAAGACTCCAACCCACCCACTTTTCTGTGCACGTCTGGCGTTGGGTATGGATCCACTTCCCGCTTCCCCGCTTCTAAATCGTTTTGAAATAAAATTTTTATCGACTACACTCTCTGTTTTTCACAGGGAGTGTATTCATGCGCATCCGTTCATTCATTACCGCATTACTTTTTCTATCAACTGTCGGCTGTCAGCAAAGTGACACTCCGGAATCACGCGATCCCGATCCACGAAAATCGATTAAAATCAGCCTAGAAGACGATATCGACACGCTTGATCCGCGCCAGGCACGAACCTTGATTGATGGAACAGCTTCCCGGTTATTGTTTGAGGGGCTTTATCGTTTTAATGAAAAAGGTACACTGGTTCCCGGCATTGCTGAAAAAGTGGAGATCTCCCCCGATCAAAAAACCTACACCTTCACGCTCCGTCCGGCGCAATGGTCCAACGGCGATAAATTAAGCGCCGAAGATTTTGTGTATAGCTGGTCAAAAATTTTGGATCCAGCGTTCGCCGCGCCCAATGCCTACCAACTCTTTCCCATCAAAAATGGAAAGGCTGTGAAGGAAGGAAAATTGCCGCTTGATGCATTGGGAATCAAAGCCTCTGCCCCTAATACACTCGTTGTGGAGCTTGAGCAGCCCACTCCTTATTTTCTCGAGTTGACCGCCTTTCATGCATTCTTCCCTTTTAACCAATTGTGGGAAAAATCGCACCCTGACTGGCAAAAGCAAAACCAAAAAGAGCTCCCCGTCAATGGGCCGTTCGTCCTAGAGAAATGGGCGCGCAAACATGTGTTGATCGCCAAAAAAAATCCGCTCTATTGGGATGCTCCAAGCGTCAAGCTTGATGCGGTCACCGCGATGATTTTAGAGCCCAATACTGCATATCAAATGTATACGCGCGAAGCGCTGAATTGGGCAGGTTCGCCGTTAAATCTTTTACCTCCTGACGCCATCCCGACGCTAAAGTCAGAACAACGGTTGCGTGTTGCACCAGCAGCGGGAACCCATTGGTTTCGTTTCAATACCCAGCGTGCGCCATTTGACAACGTCCATATGCGGCTTGCGTTTGCCTATGCCCTAAACCGCGAGGAGATCGCCAACCACATTTTGCAAGGCGGTCAGGTTCCTGCGCTTGGGATTATTCCACCTAGTCTAGGATGGGAAAACAAAACCTATTTTAGCGACAACAATGTCGAGAAGGCCCGCGAACTCTTTCAAAAAGCGTTAGATGAAAAAGGGATCACCAAAGATCAGCTGCCGCCGATCTATTTGTCGTATAAGCCTGATGAACGTTCGCACAAGATTGCCCAAGCGGTGCAGCAGCAATGGCAAAAAGCATTCAACATTCCGATCATCTTAGATGGATGCGAAGCGAAGTGTTTTTTCGAAAAAATCAACACGCAGAACTATCAAATCGGCAGCGGTTCGTGGTTTGCGGATTTTCGGGATCCAATCAACTTCTTAGAAATTTTTAAAGCCAAAAGCAACAAGACGAACAACACGAATTGGGAAAACCCGCAATACACACTCTTGATTAATCAAGCGATGAGGGAAACTGACCTGGCGAAACGAAAAGAGCTTCTGCAGCAAGCGGAAACGATTCTCATGCAAGAAATGCCTGTGGCTCCTCTCTTTTTCTACGCCTTTAATTATGTAAAGTCCGATGTGTTGAAAGGGGTCTATTTTTCCGACCTAGGATATTTAGACTTTAGAAATGCCTATATGGATTACAACCGCATCAACGAAGAATAGGAATGTTCAGCTTTTTCATGAGAAAGAGCGCTATGTTGCTCTTGACATTGTGGCTTTTGGTCACCCTTACGTTCATTTTAATGAAGGCCATTCCAGGCGATCCGTTTACCCAAGAACAATCGCTGCCGCCCGAAATAGTGGCAAGTCTCTATCAATATTATGGACTAGATCAGCCAATCTGGAAGCAGTATCTTGACTATCTCGCTAACCTTGTCAGGGGCGATTTCGGACCCTCATATAAGTATATCGGACAAAGCGTGGACCAAATTATCGCTGAGGGGTTTCCCCTATCAGCACTGTTGGGATTAGAAGCTTTTATTTTCGCGACGAGCCTAGGCTTATGCTTGGGGGTCATCGCTGCCGCCCATCAGCAACGGTGGGAGGATTATGCCGTTACCCTCCTAACCGTCATCGGCGTCTCTGTCCCTAGCTTTATTTTAGCCACCCTGCTTCAATATCTCTTTGCCGTCAAGCTCTCGTGGTTTCCAGTCGGCTCTTGGGGAAGTTTTTCCCACACGATCTTGCCAGCTTTATCGTTAGCTCTGCTGCCGGCAGCGTTTATTGCCCGCATGGTGCGCAACAGCATGATCGAAACATTGCAGCAAGATTTTATCAAAACCGCATACGCCAAAGGATTACCGCCCTGGCGCGTGTTAATCGTGCATGGATTGAAAAATTCTTTAATGCCGGTCGTCCCCTACTTTGGGACATTGCTCACCAATCTATTAGCCGGAAGTTTTGTCATTGAAAAAATTTTCGGAATCCCCGGACTTGGCCAGTGGTATGTGAGCAGCATTCTTAATCGCGATTATACGGTCATTCTAGGCTTGACACTTTTTTACGGATTCCTCCTCCTAACCATGATGTTTGTGATCGATCTGGTATTCGGCATTCTCGATCCACGCATTCGGCTAAAGAGGGCCTATGTTTGAATTAATTTGGCGCCGGTTTAAACGAAATCCTCAAGCGCTTGCCGGATGCGCATTGTTAAGCCTCATCCTTCTTTTTGCGATTTTTGGACCCCTGTTGTCTCCATATACCTACTACGATACCCATCTGGCCCAAAAAAATTTACCCCCTTCGTTTCAACATTGGTTCGGAACTGACGATCTGGGACGGGATCTTTTCATCCGCGTGTGGTATGGCGCCCGCATTTCAATCTTTGTCGGGATTGCAGCGGCGTTGATCGACCTCGTGATCGGCGTCTTATGGGGCAGCGCCGCGGCGCTTTCGGGAGGATTCATCGATGAGTGCATGATGCGCTTTGCCGATTTGCTGTATAGCTTGCCGACGCTGCTTGTGGTCATTATGCTCATGGTCGTACTCGGGCAAGGATTGATTCCCATTTTAATTGCTTTAACGGTTTTGGGATGGATCACCATGGCAAGAATTGTGAGAGCGCAAATCATCCAAATTAAACGAATGGACTACATCCAAGCCGCCCATGCCCTAGGGGCTTCCTCCTCACGCATCTTGTTTTACCATATATTGCCCAATACCATTGGGCCGATTATTGTGACGATGACATTCACGGTGCCTGGAGCGATCTTCACCGAAGCGTTTTTGAGTTTTCTAGGGCTAGGGATTCAAGCTCCCATCGCAAGCTGGGGAACGATGGCCAATGAAGGATTGCCGGCACTTCCCTACTACCCTTGGCGCTTGCTTTTTCCGGCTGTATTGATCTCTTTGACCATGCTTGCGTTCAACTTGATTGGAGATGGATTGCGCGATGCGACCGATCCGCGGGAGTGTTTTGTATGACTCTCGAAATCGAGCGCTTGTCGATCAGTTACCGGACCATGAATGGAATTGTCAAAGCGGTCGAGGATGTGAGCTTTATGATTCAACCTGGCCAATGCACCGGGTTAGTTGGCGAATCCGGTTCAGGGAAAAGCGCAACCGCACAAGCCATTCTGCGCCTGCTGCCCGGCAATGCGATGGTCACTGGGTCTATCCGGTTAAATGGCGAAGAACTCACAGCCTATTCAGAACACGCATTGCGAGCCATACGTGGAAAACAGATCGGCATGATCTTCCAAGATCCTCATTCCGCGCTCAACCCGACCATGAAAATCGGTAAACAGATCAAAGAAGCGATCCAGGCCCATGCTTCCCTGACCCAATGGCAAATGGAACAGCAGGTTAAAAAAACCATGGGGCTTGCAGGATTGGGCAATGACCTTTCCCTATTAAACCTTTATCCCTTTCAGATCAGCGGCGGCATGAAACAACGGGTGATGATCGCCGTCGCTATCGTCAATCAACCGCAATTACTCATTGCGGACGAACCCACCACAGCCCTTGATGCCGCACTTCAAACAGATATCCTCAAGGAAATAAAAACGATCCAAGATAGCACGGGAATGAGCGTGTTGCTAATCTCCCATGATCTTGACCTTGTCCAAACCTATTGTTCAAACCTTTGCATGATGTATCGCGGACGGCTGGTGGAGCAAGGCCCGAATGCAGCGATTATCAACGCTCCGCAACATCCTTACACCCGTTCCTTGCTCAATGTCCGGCCAAAACCGGGACAAGACCGCACCAAACCGCTCCCCGTTATTGAGATGGAGGGAGCCTTCCGATGAAAGAGGCCCTCATCGAAATCATCAATCTCTCTAAACGATTTTTTAAACAGAACAAACACGTCACGGCGCTCGATCAAATTAGCCTAAAGATTTATCGCGGCGAAACAGTGGGGATCATGGGACCGAGTGGCTGTGGAAAGTCAACCTTCGGTAAACTATTAATCCGCTTATTGGAACCCTGCGGGGGCGACATCAAGTTTCATGGTCAATCGATCTTTACTTTTTCAAAAGCTGAGCTCAAGCAATTCCGTCGACATGCCCAAATTGTATTTCAAGATCCCTACTCATCGTTAAACCCGCGTTATACTGTCGGTGGTATCCTCAAAGAACCTTTTGAAATCCATACCGATCAGCCGAAGGATGTTGTGCATCAAGAAGTTGATCGGCTGCTGGACCGAGTGGGGCTCAGTAAAAAAATGACCCACCGTTATCCACATGAACTAAGCGGCGGTCAAAGGCAAAGGGTGGCAATCGCCAGAGCCATCGCCCTACGCCCGCAGCTAATTGTTTTGGATGAACCTCTGTCGGCATTAGATGTGTCGATTCAAGCGCAAATCGTGAATCTGTTGCGTGAACTTAAACAAGAGTATTATTTGACCTATGTCTTTATCTCGCATGACCAGACCATGGTTGAGTATTTTTCAGATGTAATCTACCACCACCAAAATGGGAAATTAATTAAGGATTAAAACAGGATCAGGACACACACGACAAAAATGTCCTGTTTGTCGTGTTGTCCCGGTCTTGTTTATTCAAGTTTAATTTCTGGACTTAAACCATCTATTGCATTTTATATTCATAAAAAATATGCTAGTTGGGATTTATTATTTTAATATTTTATTATTAAGGATTTATGGAACCAGCCCCTGGTACTTTCCACCCACATCAAATTTCGCCTCCTCCTGTAGCAGCAGTTCAATCTGCGCCGCAAAGGCGACATAAAAACCACCATGTCCCCCGCCAACCCCGCTACACACCTAAGTACAAACCCACCGATCAAATCAAAGCAACAGCTAACGACTGGGGTCTCACACGTCCTAACGGTCAATTGGAACAGAGGTTATTCGACACAGTTGGAACCATCCCGCTCGTGCCAGAAGAGGTGGAGCGCGTCAAGCAGGTCGTTCTTGAAAGAAAAGTTTCTGTTACCTACAAAACGTTTTCTTTTAACACCTCCTTCCTGATCAAAGAAGTCCTAAATCATATCAATGAAAATATCGTCAAAAAAGGGAAGGGCAGTACGAAGGAATTATTTGAGCAATTCTATTCGGCAGGCTCGGTTAACCTTTCAGCGACGGGTTTAAGCTACGCCCAGAGAACCTTTAAAGAACTTCTTAAAAAACACTTCTCTCAAGAGCCAGATGATGCCATCGAAGGCAGACTAAAGGTTCTATTTACAAACTTGTTAGTCGATTTTTTGAAGCTTAACTACGCCCAGTCAATCACGGATATCGACATTCAAGGGTTGCTCTTGCGCATGGAAAATATTCCACCGAATTTTCTTTATGCAGTAAATCAATACTATACTGATTTTGTCCAATCGAAAATTCCCCCCATTCTAGATCAAGAATCGCGTAAAAAAGCCCTAGAATTATTAAAAAAGAAAATTCCCGATAAAGATAAAAACTTCGATTGGCTGACTCTGGAGCATCCTCAATTTGAATGGCATGTTGTCAACAACATTGGTTTTGAAAAAGTGAAGGTCGTGCCAAACACCTATGGCATTGTTGCATTTGGAACCCGGGGGACTTTGACGGTCGACTTTTTAACCGATTACCTTCGCGAGCCTGTCGACCGCTTTCCCACCATGCGCATCCCTATAAAGGCACTATTGGGTAGCGCGCAAGCGAATCGGGTGCCGCACATTGTCCCTGAAGGGAAGTTTGTCATTCAATGTGTATTGGATGAAGTGTTTGGAGTGTATAGGCCATTGATGCATAAGCGGGATGCTTATATCGCCTCCGATTACAGCTTCAAAAAATTATTAAAAACATCTGTAAAAGGGAAGGTGTGTGTTTCAAAACGTGAGGGCGACTACACCACAATCGATGAACTGTACCATGCCGCATCTAATGAATCACAAAATCCTGACAATTCCGTTGTAAAAAAAATATTAAAAAAGCACCCGAACTATTTTGGAGAGTTTGATAAGCAACAATGGTTATTTTTCTATCACATGCTGAAAGATACCGACTTGCTTTATGACCCTTGTTCAGCGATTGCGGTCACGTACAACACCTGCAAGATTTTAGATGGACGTCTTCCGCCGGAACAAATCACCAAGCTCATCGATAAATTAAAGAAATATTGGGCAAAAGTTCCAGCTGGTGAACAAGAGAAATCTGTCATTTACGCTATTGGAAAGCTTCTTTGCGACCATTCTACCCCCTTAAAAACAAGAATGGCATTAATAAACGTCTGTGCTTTTATGTTTTGCCAATCGAACATCTTAGGGCAAACCGACTATTCAAAGGTCGTTGTCTATCCCCGTTCAAACGGAACTGAAGCGCTTTCAGAAATCTCCCTCCCGGGAGGAAAAAACCCCTACACCCTTCAAACCAGCGCCGCCCACATCAATTCTGATCTCAGTGCGGTACTCACCTATCTAAGGTCGCCACTAAGTGAAGAACAACAGCGTCTCATTCAAAGAGTCATCAAAGGGTTATTCCCCCACTTGCCGTTTCCTGCAGCCGGTCAATCCCAGATGGCTGCTGACCTGCCATTTTTCAAAATCAACTATGCGCTATTTGAGAAAGCTGCCACGGACTGCCTAAACGATGCTAATCATACACTTAGATTATTCGGCCGAACCCTATACTTAGGCTTCCAATCCATGTCTAGGGGAAATCCATCCCCCTACCCCCTCTTATTAAATCTATTTGAACTGACTGGGGATTGGGAATTTGAAAATTTAAAACTCAATATTCAATCTCTCGTAGGATTTAATGCGAACGACCCGGTCTTTGAATCCTTAAAACCGATGAACGTCGCCCACCAAGATTCAGCCACTCATGCTCCTGTTTCTGTTTTAATGCAAGCGTTAGCAAGATTGCCTAAACATGCAGCGGTCGCTTATGGGCTCTGGCAAAAAAAAATCGTAGACTCCTCTTCAAACAACGCTTTCTTTAAACTTGATTCAACCCTGGCTTTGTTCAAAATTTTCCAATCCGATCAAATCGGATATGCCCTTAGCGTACTAGGCTATGCAGCTGAAAGTAAAATCATTAACGTGGAAACGCAGATCTTGTGGCTTAACCAAATCATTAATTTACTTACACGACGTCCTGAAGAAATTCCCATTCACATGCCGCGAATCGAACTGATCGCCCGGGCCCTAGGAGAGCGAACAATCACCCTCACAGAGCGCGGACAACTTTATGAAGCCTTAAGGTTAACTCCGGTCCATTCCCGTTCGTATCATTTCACACAGCTCGTGAAATCATTGGCTCCTGTACAAAAGGTGACGTCTGTTTCTCCTCCGCCTATTACAGCGATGATGGCAGCTCCGATGGCGTTCATCACGCGCAGCACGATTCTTGCTTCGCCTCCGCCCGCCCCAGCCAGCGAAGGCAGTTCCAAATCATCATCCACCCCTACTGATTCAACACCCGCGGCAACCTTAGGGTCTGCGACGCCAAATGTGACTCCTCCGACGGTCATCGAAGTCATGAGACCGCTAACGCCGGGTGGATCGAGCGGATCACGGCGCGCTAAAAAAGCGATGGAAGCCGTTTCACAGCCCTTCCCCAACATCGGGGCAGCGCCTGCTGACGAAAAGAAAGTCGAACCAAAACCTGTTACACCGCCACCAGAGCCTCCTAAGGAGAGCTCGATTCCTGGAGCTTACGCTCAAGCTCTCAAGAATGGGGCAGCCAAAACCCCCCAAGCCGCGAAGCCAGCAGCCCCAAAAACAACACCCACTCCGGCTCCCAAGCAGCCGCTTAAACCGGAAGCTAAAAAAGAGGCTCCTCCGGCTGCGGCTGAACCTAAGCCTCCGGCTGCCAAGATGGAGACGGTTCAAAAAACAGCAACCGTTTCGAAAGTGATCGTGGTTGAAGATCCAAAAGCGTACTTTAAAAAGAAAATCGCTGCCGTTTTGGAACTAGCCAAGAAGGACGCCTCACAGGCATGTTTTGAATTAACGGCGTTGATCAAAAGCAACCCCAAAGAGAGCGATCTGCTTCCAGCTGTAGAAGCCGTTGTTCAGTCTCTTTTAGAGAGTTCGTTATTTTTGACCGCACACAAGTTTTTGAAGTGCGCCGAATGTCAAAACCTCTATCAAACTCATCGAACAGTCTATTATGCGCTGATTTTGAAAACAGCAGAATCGCTTAAGACAATGCTCACGCCTGAGCGGTTCAACGAAATTCAAGGAATAATCACCGATTTAACCGAATTCCTCATGAAGCTGATCGATCAAAATAAAGGGAACGAACTCACTTCAGCGCAAGCCTGTTCTACCATTGTCCTCATCGATTTGGCTGTATTTTCCGCCAAACAAGCTTCTAAACCCCTCACACCTGCTTTTGAAAAGTGCATTGCAAGAATTTATCCATGCCTCACGGCACTGGTGCAAAAAAATCCGCTGCATGCATGCCTATTGCACCGGACAATGGTGCATACTGGCCAAAGAGCTGCGCTTGCTCCGCAAGCGGTTGTCCAGCTTCCTTCGCACCTGAAAGCCCTCTTAAGCAGCCAGCTCCCCACCGATCAGTTGGCCGTTGTTGCAGACGTTATGAATCAGCTTGAAGAGGAAGATCAAGTCAAGAAGCAGCCCGAATGGATCGAGGTCTTAAAATCAATCGCTCTAAAAGCCGCAACGACCAATCAACAAATTAAATATTTAACCCAGCTCATCCATTTAGCCAAGATCGATGAAGAGATCATGGAGTTGTTATTCAAGTGTCTTGAGCAGGCATTTGGAAAGGGAAACTCCGTGGAAGGGATATGGATCCTTGCGTTATTCCCTGCTTCCCATACCATTCAAATGAAGCCGCAATGGTTAGCGATTTATCTCCAATTTTTGGAGCGGTTACACATCACGAATCAGACCGATACTCTGATTGATGCCATCCGTAAAAATCCCTTCCCCTTAACCAGCGAAAACCGTACAAAGCTCCAATCGGCAATTAACGGCTATGTAGATGGATGCGCAGCGGCGAACGATCTTTCTGCGGATCAACTCATCGCTTTAATGGCCTTGTTGGAACTCTATCGCAATCCACATTACAAAACGTGGATGCGTATTGCGACTCGAGCTTTAGGCAGCGCCAACGGAAAAGCTGTGGAGGCGGTATGGAGACAGCTTCCATCCCTCACATCGCCATCAAGCCCCTTCAAATCCCGTGAAGCCCGCGAAGAGCTCGATGCCCTTATCTTACGCGCCGCCTCAGCCTTAAAATTTTGTCCGGCTGACGTTTTGCATAAAATTTTGGAGGATGATTCATCCTTAAGGCGTTTTGCCGAACTGCTGCCGCCGGAACAACGTGCTTCTCTGATCAGTTCGATCTTAGAATTATGGATCAACGTGCTGCGCCAGTCTAAAGAGGATGCCGCAGTCGAATGTTATCGGACAATTATTGAGTGGGGCATCCGCTGGAATCCCCTCGTTTGTAGCGCCCTATCCCCCTATGAACAAATTCGGTCCCCCCTATGCCTATTAGAATCCATCGCCAAAAGGAGCGACACTGTTCTCTTTGCACAAGCGATCGAGGAAGTCCGCAAGTTGGAAGAAACGATGGGAAGAATCGATAACAGTTCACCCCTGCGCGCCCACTACTGCGACATCCTAACCGCATTGATCAACACCTGTGTGAGAATTAAAGATGAAGAGTACTCGCGAATGAAGAAACTCGATTTTGTTCAAATGTGCTTAAAATTTAAGTTGGAACCCGCCGTACTCATTAAGTTTCTACCCCTTTTCAATGAGTGGATCCCTAAGCCAGGCGGCGTTGCTTCAGATCCGCGTGTCTCAGAACGGATGGTGCCCATGGCTCTAGCTGTTGTTGAGAGATTTGTCAGCGAGCCCGCAGATGTACGGATAAATCGTAGCCAAATGAACTGTTATCCGTTGATCTCGCAAGCTTGTGAAGTGAATTTGGAACCGGATGCCGTCGATAAGTGCTACGCCATTGCCTTCAATGCCCGTTCTGAACTTGTCATGGCTCCTCAAGACCGTCATCGGATGTGTTGCGGGTTAGTATCCCGGAAATTAATCCCTGCAACCCAATCCGAGAATCCATCGGACTGGACCGCCGCAATCGCCTTTTACGAACAGCACCTCGATTATTTAAGAACCTACCCGGACAACTTCAAGGAAGTTCTGAACCATTTTACAAAATTATTAGTCTCGATTGCCATTTTTCATAAGAAATTTGAATACTTAGAAAAATCTTTCACAGCCTTGAATGAGAAAAAAGCGGCTGTAGATCAATCCAGGAATGGCGATCAGATCAAACAATTTGATGCCTACTATTTTAACTTCCTATTTTCCATTATTCGCGCTAACAGCGAAATTATTCCCCTCATCAACACCGTTTCTAGTGAAGGGGTAAGGCTTATGGCAGACCATCACATTGAGGTCATGATGAAGAATCTTAAACTTCTCATTGAACGGCAACGGCCGTTTTCTGCCGAAGAAATGGATGTAGTGGTTCACTGGGTGGCCGCTCTTTTAAGCCGGGAACCTAGATTGCCCTGCTTGACAGGGATGGAGGAACCTCCAACGAATTTTAGAAGCTCAAGCTCCTATCAACAAGCGATCGCTCTCCTCCAAGTCTTGCGAGAGTCTTCCGCCTTAGCGAAACATCCCAAACATGCACTCGAATTATACTTGCATGCCGATCTCACGGTCGATTTCAAGCACGCCTGCTGGACGAAGCTGAGTGAGCCAGACCGTTTTGAGGCTTTGCGCCGAGTCTATAGCCGAATGAATCGACTCCTCCTTGAATGCCCGCAGCGCCATATCGCTGAGCAATTCATGTATATCATTAAAAATACCTTTTTAGTGATATTGGATGACCGGTTTTTGACACTGATGGACTTAACATTTCCTTCGATTGCAAATTTTGATGCGACGCAGCAATTTAAACTCGTGTGCACGTATCACGAATTGCTCACAACATTGCTGAATAAAAGCACGGTCGTCGCTCCGCTAAAAATATCTGTCCATCAAGCAAAGCTTAACTATCTACTAGAATACAAATTTGAAGATGTCCATAAGCTAGCAGAATTTTTTGCGATTCATAATGAGATTGTAAAACTTTCTAAAGCTGCCAATGCAACCCATGATGCCAAACAAATCATTACGGTGCCGTTTGCCGCGAAAATTGTCAGCAACCAACTTGAATTCCTCAAACGCTTTTATGAAGAGGCAAGGAAAAATGAAGCCAAGGGAATGGGAAGAAGCCTGCCTGTCTTAGTATCAGAACAAATTAGAGACCATTTCCACGTGGTGTTAACGTCTGATGGGCAGCCGACTCAACTTCTCAACACCTCTAAATATGTTGAATGGGCGGAGGTTTATGTCGACATGTTGACAACCACCATGTCTGCTAGGTCAACGCTATGCTCAGAAGAGCATCACATCATCAATAAAGAATTATGCAGGACGGTGTATGAAATCCTAAGATTCGCCCCAAGCGGCGAGCCGCGCACACAATGCATGGTCAGATGGATCAAGAAATTAATCGAACTGTCCACTCAAGGCAATCGTTATCACATGCTTGCCCTAGAGCTACTAGAATCGGCGAAGGAGCTGTCTGTCGGGGACGGTAAAAGGCGAGTTAAAAACGGTGAACCGCAATTCATCCTGGATCTGCGCTCATTAATTCAAAAAAAGAGTAAGGAATTTAAAAATTAAACCTTGCGTTTTTATAATTATTTGTTTATAATATTTGAAACCTTTTAATTTTGGAACATATGCAGCCTACCCCCACAAAATCCCATACCATCGCAACTGGACTAGCGATGTTTTCGATGTTTTTTGGAGCCGGGAATGTCGTTTTTCCGCTGGCTGTAGGTCAATATGCTGAGAACAACACCATTTGGGCCATTCTGGGGCTTTTAGTCACCGCTGTTGGCGTCCCGTTTTTGGGATTGATTGCCATGACTCTTTTTAATGGCAATTACACCCATTTTTTTGAACGAGTCGGCAAAATTCCCGGGTTTTTAGTCGCGCTCGTCATCATGGCGTTGATTGGGCCACTTGGAGCGATCCCACGCTGCATTACCCTTTCACACTCCACATTGTTGATGTATTTTCCGGATTTGATCTCCTTAAAGGCATTCAGCATTCTCTCTTGTGTGATCATTTTCTTATTTACCTTTCGCAAAAACAACATTTTGGACGTGCTAGGGTACGTGCTCACTCCCGTCTTGCTGCTAACGTTGGTCATTATCATCGTCAGAGGAATTTTAATCTCGCCTGACGCCCCCCTTTCTCCGCTTCCAGAATCAACCGTTTTTTTGAAAGGGTTGAACGATGGGTATTTGACGATGGACCTGCTGGGTGCTTTGTTTTTCTCTTCGATTGTGTTGAATTGCCTGGAGTCAGATCCTGTCGCACGCGGCGATAAAAAGAATTATAAAAAGCTTGTGTTCATGACACTGAAAGCGAGTATGATTGGGGCATCGCTCCTCGCGATTATTTACATTGGGTTTAGTTATGTAGCGTCATTTAACAGTGTGCTTTTAGAAGGAGTGCCGACCGATCAGCTGCTTGGAGCGCTTGCCTTGCATATCTTAGGACCCTATGCAGGGATTGTGGCGATTGCTGCTGTGGCTCTAGCCTGTTTGACAACAGCGATTGCATTAGCAGCGGTGTTTGCAGAATTTTTGCATTTGACGGTGACCCAGAATAAGCTACCCTATATCCCCGCTTTAATCGTAACGTTGGTCATCACCTATTTCGTATCCACATTAAGTTTTGCAGGGATTGCCCACTACTTAGTGCCGGCGCTGGTGATTATTTACCCAGCGTTAATTGTGCTGACGGTGGTGAACATCCTGCATAAATTGCACCACTTCAAGCCTGTGGTCATTCCGTTTTTTGCTACCTTAGCTCTGTCTTGCGCATTCTATTTCCGGGATTTCCTTGGATTTTAAAAAGTGATTTGGAGTGCGGTAACTTGTTACCGCTTTCAATAGCGCGACTTGTCGCGCGTACGAAAAAAATCGTTTATCAATACGCGTGACCAGTCACGCTAAACAAAGCGGTAACAAGTTACCGCACTCCAAATCACTTTTAAATTCTGTGGTGATATTGATCTACACATGATAGGGAACTAAACTCTCTTGGACGCTGGAGACCCACGCATCGGTCACTAAAGAGATCGTTTGGCAGAAATGCTCTTGTTTATAGGGATCGTCACAGTTGTAAATGTACCCTAAACAAGGCATATCGGATGTATTGACATAAATTGACGCTAATTCCGTGGTGCCGACATTGAGTTTATTCAAAGCGGCATTCACCGCGTCTTTAATCCCATGGTTCGCCGCAGCGATCATGACGTACACCGCATCCAATTCTCGATAAAACTGCACCGCTAAATTCTGATGATCAGGGATGCCCGTTTCCAACATATTCAACAACATCAGGAATAGCGTTCTCAGCGCCTGCGGCTCCAGCACATTCCGCATAATCGATGGGGTTAAGGAATAAAAGAAATTCTCTAACAAGAAATCGTTATACGATCCTGCTTCCGCCAATAATGTCCGCAAACGCAACAGCGACTCGCTCTGCTTAGAAATCATGCCGCCATTATAATCCCGCACACCCCCCAAGATCCGCTGCAACTCGGCCACAACCGTCTGACGGGCCTTATAAAGGTCAATCGAATGATCGGCACGCAAGAACATCTCTTTCGGCAATTCCACGCGGAACACCGTCGCCTCTTTGGGATGTTTCTTTCGTAAATACCCCACAATCCGGGTCGAATCGTGGATATACTCTAAAAATGTATTAGCTTTTTCAAATACTTCTTCCAATTTACAGCTGTTGGGCCTAAGGACACGCACCAAAATCACCGTAAAGAATAGATTGAAATGGGTCTGCTCATCAAAGGTGATAAAGATCTGCGGCATATCCTTGACCATCTTAAGCTGGTTCGCCAAGCTTAAGATGTTGCGCATGATCTCCTCTTCATTGCGCGGCATGAAGATCGGATGCATCATGTGCTCGATCCGGTCTTTCAAATCGTTCGGCAGTTCGCGCCGGAGTCGATTGATCTCTTCCGCTGTAAACTCCATCCCGTCATCTTTGGCGACTTCAAGATACAACGTGCAAATCGCATCCGATCCTTTTCGGTTAGCAATAAACGATCCTTCAACCGCATGAATATTCGGCATGAAACTTTGTACGGATTTTAACAGATGCTTCTCCTCAAAAATCTCTTTATCCGCCAAAAAGTTGATTCCCACAATAATTCCCAACACACTCTTCGGCTTGCCAGGAGTAGACAGCTTGCATTTGAAGATTTTAAGATTCAAATGCCGCTTTTCTGGAGTTTGCTTGACCACTTTGCGTAAGTTTTTACGGAACAAGTGCTGGATCAAGATAATCCGGCTCAAATGCCCGCACTCCCGTATCGTTTTGAAATCATCCCGGCAATTGAGCAAGATATGCTGCAGTTCCGTAAAGACATCCGAATCAAAATCTAGTGGACGGCGGCTGGCAATCGACTGGATATGTTCAAGCACATGCGCCAGTTTCTGATCTGTTGATAATCCTTTGATTTCTAAGATCTTACGCGCATTATACGGAGAACACAGTCCGAGCTTGATCTCTTTCGCCATGGCGGGAAGGTTGTGCTTTAGTACGCTCAAATCTGCGGCATTATCGACATGGACCAGAATTTCACTTAACATGAATGTTTTCTGGCTGATATCCGGCATCATAAACTCGATCGCATGGAATAAAACAATATTGAGTTTTTGTCCCGGGATCAGCCAATAGCGGATCATCTCCAGAAAGAATTTAAAACAATCATTTTGGTAAGGAGTGATCAGATAGAAAGAGATGGTAGCCGGAGCATACCCGATGGGAGTATGGGTGAAAATAGGGAGAAGATCGAGAAACTGTTCCGGCGACCGGGTGTAACTGAACGCCTCAGCCGGAATAATTTTTCGAAGCGTATCTTGAACAATCGTTTGAAATGCCGGATTGGCCAATGGTTTGGCAACATCATCAAGCGCAGTCGTGATTCGTGGCAGACAGCCATCTTCCGGCATAGATTATTCCGCTTCAAATAAAGGTTGGAAATTTCTTTCACAGGACGGGTCAAAAACCACAGTACCATGAAGATTGTTTTTAGCAAATTCCGTAAAAGACAAAATATGCAGGGGGAGCCCATTCCGTTTGGCTAACTCAAGACAGCGCGTGTGTAAAATTTTTGCTCCTTGATTGACAATCGTTAACGCCTCATCATAAGTAAGGCTGGGTAAGTGTTTGGCATTGTGATTTTTAAAAGGATCACTGTCGAATATACCTGGAACGTTTTTATAAAATTCTACGCGGCTGGCGTTCAACGCCACCCCCAAGGCAACAGCTGTCGTATCGGATCCGCCACGTCCTAAGGTTGTGATCTCTCCACCTCGGCTAACCCCCTGAAATCCAGCAACAATAACTGTCCGCCGCTGATCCAAATGCGGTAATAAACGGTGCGGCCTGACCTCAATGATGCGCGCCTCATTATGCTTTTGACAGGTGATGATCCCGGATTGACTTCCGGTGAAGCTAATCGCCGTCTGATTTTTTGCAGCTAAAGCCATTGCCAACAACGACATGCTGATCCGTTCGCCGACGGTCAGCAGCATATCCATCTCTCGGGGAGGCGGATTCGGATTGACCTTGCGCGCCAGTTCTTGGAGTTGATCGGTCGAATTGCCCATGGCGCTGACCACCACGACAATTTTGGAGTACTCCTTCATTCGTGCAAGAATGATATCTGCAATTAAAGAAAAATGTTCAGGAGTGGCAACCGAAGCACCGCCGAATTTCAAAACCAACGTATCCATGTATCTAGATATTTTCTATTATTAGAGCAACGTGTATACTTTTTTGCATCGGTTGTTATACTGAATGCTTAGCTCAGAGTCAATTATTTATGTATGAAGTTGAAAAAACATTCCGCTTTGAATCTGGACATTCGTTAGAGCATCATGACGGCAAATGCAAAGAGCCGCATGGTCATTCCTATGTCCTAACTGTCACACTTAGAGTGGATAAGTTAATTGAAGCGGGTCCAAAAAAGAACATGGTCATCGACTTTGACGACATCAGTAAAGTGGTTAAACCCATGATTGAACAATCTTTAGATCATAAATGGCTAAACGCTAGCTTAAAGACCGACTCCCCCACGGCTGAATACATCGCTAAATGGGTTTACGACTACTTAGAGCCAAAACTTCCTGGCTTATATATGATTACCATCCACGAGACCGCAACAGCCAAGGCGATCTACCGTCCTTAATAACAAAAATCCCCACGATCGGTGAAGTACCTCTCCAATTCGGGAGAGTAGAATATAAAAATTGGTAACAATAAAAAAAATGAACCGATCTAGAATAGACCTTCTGCAGCACGGCAGAACTGATTAAATTCGGAAGCAGTTTTATTAGCAAAAGAAGTCAGCTTAGAACCAAAATTTTGTAGATAATCAGAGGCTGCATCAGCAACATCATAGTAACGGGTAAAATAATAAAAGCTTACGACAGCCGCAATTGCAGCACAAACCGGACCCACAATGAGACCCACTATAAGAGCGATAACTGCAGTTTTGAGAAGCGTTTCCATCTGTTTGGATGATGGCATCGTAGAAAAACGATCTAGGCACTCTTCCGTTTCTTTTTTCACATACGTTGCTGCTTGACAGCAAGCTTTTCCAATTTCATTGCAAACTTTATTAAAAGTAATTGACATACAAACTCTATAAATAATTAAATCATATCTAATTAATTATTAATAGTCAAGAGGGGTAATAGTGCCTTTTAGAAAAAAAGCAACCTGTCACGGGCAAGGATGGAGAATGCCTAATTACAGGCCCGGATTCACATTGGCTTGTCTAAGCAAGGTATTGAAGAAAAGACCCAAATTAAAGGTGCTTTGTTCGTCAAAAATACGTGCTTTCAAAATCGCATCCATTTTGCTAGCCATATCTTGATCGATTCCAGCAGCTCCTCTATCTTGACGCATCACCATCGCATGAGTGATCGCTGTCGCTACGATATTAGGATCTTTGACTAATTTTAAAAACTTTATCAAATCAGCAGGGGTAAATTTAGCGTCTAAAATAAGAATCGTACACAAGTTTTGGTAATAACGTTTTTTAGACTCTGCCGCGTCTCCGGTTTTATAATCCCGTTCATGTATGGCGACAACGTGCTCAATTTCTTCTCTAAATAGCTGGGGATCGGTAAAAAAGCGCGCCCGTTCTGCTCTTGCTAAAAACGTTTCACTGCCGCCCATCTCTAAATACATTTTAGACAGCTGTTTTCTATTTTCGTCTGCGACAATCGCTTTTGGAAGTTCTGGCGAGCGGATGAAATCGATGCACATTCGATGAGTATGAAAGTTTAAAAAGCGCTCTGCTTGTTCTTTATATTTTCCTGACATCCCCTTTTCCAAAAGCTCGTTCATTCTATACATTAATTTCAATTTATCAATCGGCGACTGAGCTTCTACAAACACCTTATTAAATGCCATCCGCAATGGAACCATAAGGTGAGGCTGTTTCAGAAATTCTTCAATTTGATCGCCATATTGTCTCGGGTTTTTTAACAAATCTACAGCGTACTCAAGCCTTTCTCGACCATTCATCGTAGTAAGATCTTTGTAGGTGATACTTTGGACTAAACTGTCAAGTTCAAGGGCTGTTTCCTCTGGCTCACTGACGTCCGGCGCCGCAACGTGTCGACTTGTTCTCGCTGCGACGATGGGCTCCCTTACGGGCGCTGGAACAGGCCGCAATTCTTTGTCCACCTCGGCCACTAACGACGCCATCTTTTGTTGGATCTCATTCAACTGCACGGCAAATTCGTTTTTTTCTAACACAGTGCCTTTTAATTGTTCGCCGATCTCAGTCAGTTGCCGGTTGATCTCCTTCCAATCCCTGACCAACTCTTCCTTGTTAGCTCGAGTAAATTGATACGAAGTCGTGCGAACCCCCTGTCTATGCAGATTGAGCGTTTGCAACCGATCCCTTAAATCATCGACCAAACCTTTCAGTTCAGACTTAATTTCTCGGTACTCTTTATACGATTTTGTCCTAAAAATACGGCCGACGAATCGGGATGCTGCATTCGGAAGATGTTCTCTAATTTGGGAAATATTGAAATGCTGGCCCAATTTGGGTGTCTTTTCCACCTCTGCTCTTTTCATTTTGGGATCGGTTCGATTAAGGACATTGTCAAAGGCATAACCTTTGAAAAAAGGATCAGGACGATTTGAAGCTGTTTCCATATAAACTCCAAATTAAACGGTTGATTATAATATAATTATATTTAAATTTTTAAATTTAATAAATTGAAAATTTTAAGTATAATACATAAATAGGTAAGTCTAATTGATTTAAATCAACCTGTTTTCCTAGTGGTTGACGCTCAAAAGAGTCCTATCTCTTTCCTTGCGTTTTATCCTTCTGTTTTGTTAGAGTAGACAGCATTAGCTAGTAAATATGAGGAGAAACCTTTAAATGTCTAAAACCAAACAACCAACCTGGGAAGATCAAGAAACGAAGTACGTCGATGACGTCATTTTCCAGGAACATGATGCCCAAGAATTCAAAAATCTTTTAGGAGGAAAACAAGGCTCAGTCATCGAAGACGCTTCTTTGATGAACCCCGGAGCGATCCTTAAGGGACGCATTGTCGAAATTACGAAAGACCATGTCGTCGTCGATGTCGGATTAAAATCAGAAGGGCTTGTACCCATCGAAGAGTTCTCGGACCCCTCCGTTGTCGTTCTCGACGGCGATGTTGAAGTTTACTTAGACCAAACAGAAGATGAAAACGGACAAATCGTCCTCTCCCGCGAAAAAGCGGAACGCCTGCGCCAATGGGAATATATCCTGGCTCACTGCGAAGAAGGCTCCATCGTTAAAGGACGCGTCATCCGCAAAGTCAAAGGCGGCTTGATCGTCGATATCGGCATGGAAGCGTTCTTGCCCGGTTCGCAAATCGACAACAAGCGCATCAAAAACCTCGATGAATACCTCGGGAAAACCTACGACTTCAAGATTCTTAAAATCAACATCGAACGTAAAAACGTCGTTGTGTCGCGCCGCGAACTCCTCGAAGCGGAAAGAATCTCGAAGAAAGCAAAGCTCCTGGAAAGCATCCATGAAGGGGATGTCCGCGAAGGGGTCGTCAAAAACATCACCGATTTCGGCGTCTTCTTGGACCTCGATGGAATCGACGGCTTGCTCCACATCACCGACATGACCTGGAAACGCATCAAGCACCCTTCCGAAATGGTGCAGCTCGGCCAGAAATTGGAAGTGATGATCTTGAGCATCGACCGGGAAAAAGGACGCGTGGCACTGGGCTTAAAACAGAAAGAAGCCAATCCATGGGATCATATCGAATCGAAATACCCTCCAGGCACACGTGTCAGAGGCAAAATTGTCAACCTGCTCCCGTATGGCGCCTTCATCGAAATCGAACCTGGCATCGAAGGACTCATCCACGTTTCCGAAATGTCATGGGTTAAAAACGTTTCCGATCCAAGCGAAATCGTCAAGAAAGGCGATGAAGTGGAAGCTGTTGTGCTTTCGATCCAAAAAGAGGAAGGCAAAATCTCCCTCGGGATCAAACAGATTGAACACAATCCTTGGGATGATGTGGAAAGAAAATACCCTGTGAACAGCGGCGTGCGCGTTGAGATTAAAAGTTTGACCAACTATGGCGCTTTTGTTGAACTCGAACCTGGTGTCGAAGGGTTGATCCATATCTCAGATTTAAGCTGGATCAAAAAAGTTTCCCATCCGTCAGAAGTTCTCCGCAAGGGGGATGTTGTAGATGCAGTGATCTTGTCGGTAGACAAAGAAAACAAGAAGATCACGCTAGGAGTCAAACAGCTCAGCAACAATCCATGGGAATCGATCGAAAAAACGTTGCCGGTCGGTTCATACGTCAAAGGCAAAGTCAGCAAAATCACCGCATTCGGAGCTTTTGTTGAATTGGAAAACGGCATTGAGGGACTTATCCACGTGACCGAACTTTCCGATCAAGCGTTTGGCAAAGTGGAAGATGTCGTTTCCAAAGGCGACGATGTGACAGCGAAAGTCATCAAACTGGATCCTGAACATAAGAAAATTGCTTTGTCGATCAAGGAATATCTGATCGATCAAAATCAGGAAAACCGCGACGACATCGTGCTCACACCGCCACGCAAGAAGAAAAAGAAAGACGAGCACAAATCTTCTGATGAAGAGGAACAATCCTAATTAAAGGACAAAAGTGCGGCGGGACACCGCCGCACTTGCTGCAACGTGTGATACGTTGCTTGAATAACGCGCGGACACGCCGCTGCAAATCAATTCAAGGTTTCTGAATGAATAAAGATCTCATAGCCATTTTTGAGTACCTCGAAAGAGAAAAAGGCATTAAACGGGAAATTGTAGTTGCCGCGATTGAAGAATCGCTGCAGGCAGCCGCACGCAAAAGCGTTACCGGCGCCTCGAATGTCACGGTGCATATCAATCCCAAAACGGGTGCCATCGACGTCTTCTCTGAAAAAGAGATCGTTGAGAAAGTCACATCGCCTTCGACTCAAATCGCTCTCAAAGATGCGCGCGAAATCGATCCCGATTGCGAGCTCGGCCAATTTATCGATGTGGTCGCGACCCCTAGGGACTTCGGACGGATTGCCGCCCAAAAAGCGCGCCAAATCATCACGCAAAAACTGCGCGGCGCCGAACGGGATGTCATCTACGAAGAGTACCGCCATCGCGTCAATGAGCTAATTTCAGGAACTGTTAAACGGCAAATCCGCGGAGCAAAATTGGTTGTCGACTTAGGCAAAGTCGAAGCTGTCATGCCGCTCAAGTTTTATCCCAAAACCGAACAGTACAAACCGGGCGATAAAGTTTTGGCCTTATTGTTAGAAGTGCGCGACACGGAAAATGGTGGAGCTGAAGTGGTCCTCACCCGCAGCCATCCAGAATTCGTCAAGCAGCTTTTCGTCCAGGAAGTGCCCGAAATAAATGACGGAACCGTCGTAATCGACAAGATCGTGCGCGATGCTGGCTACCGGACGAAGCTGACTGTCCGTTCGACCGATATGAAAGTCGATCCGGTCGGGGCATGCGTCGGAATGCGCGGACTGCGGGTAAAAAATGTCGTTCGCGAGCTGCATAACGAAAAAGTGGATATCATCCCTTTCTCCAATGATCCGATCGAACTGCTCCAAAACGCCCTTTCTCCCATCGAAATCCGCAAGATCAGTGTCAATGAAGATGACAAGATCATCTCGATCGTCGTCGCTGATGATGACTTTGCCGCTGTCTTAGGCAAACGGGGCATGAATGCCCACCTTAACGGCGAGTTGATTGGCTACGAACTTGAAGTTCAGAAATTTACAGATTATAACCGCGCGACAGCCATTCAGCGCGCTGAATTAGCAAGCTCCGAAGACCCCTATCTAGATCAGGAGTTGACAGCGATTGATGATGTGAATAAACTCATCTTTGAACATCTTGTACAAGAAGGTTTCAAAACCCGCAGAGCAATCTTATCAACGACTCCCGATAAACTGGCAGCCATCCCAGGCATCAGTCTCGAGAAAGCCGAAAAAATCATTGAAAACATTCAAAAACAAGTGATTGAACAAATCAAAGGATAGATAGTTGGCTAAAAACTTAAAAATCAACATCAAGAATACCCAAATTGCCCAGGCAATCAATTTGGGCGGCCTGAAAGATAAATTGGCTAAAAAGAAAGCTGCTCACCATACGGAAGAAGCTGCGCCGCCAACTCCAAAAGCCCGCGCTAAAAGCGCTAAAACGGTTGAGCCCGAAGCCCCGAAAGAAGCGCCAAAGGAGGATGCCCCACGCATCCGTGCGCGCTCCCGTTCCGCTTTCGCCGAAAAACCCGCTGAAACTGAACAACTGCCTGCCGAAGACATTAAAACACCTGCTGCAGCTCATGCAGCGCCCCCAGCGGAAGAAGTAGAAGAGGAAATCACAGCACCTCCCGCAAAAAAAGAGAAAGCAATCTTAGAAGAGGTCGTCGAAACCGAATCGTTTGTGGAGGAAACTTCTCCCGAGCCGCAGCCTTCTATCAAGCCGCCTGCTTCGGAAAAACCTGCCGCACCGGTCCATCCTTATCTGCAAGAAAGCCGTGTATTCGCCCCTGCTGATAAAACAGCTCCAAAGCCAGTTGAAGACGCACCTCGTGAAGAAAAAACACAGGCTGCGCCACCAGCTGCCCCACATAGACCTGCCCCACCCCGCGCGCATACGCCCGGATACCGTCCTCCCCACTCCCCGCACCGTCCCCATTCCACTCCTCCTCCGCGCCAACAACATCCAAGAGCATTTGAAGAACCGCGTGTCAAACTTGGACCAACCGGGCAGCATATTAAAGATTTTTACCCGCCCCGACCTGCCGCTAAACCGCCCTATGGAGCACCAAGACCGCCACATGGAGGCGGACGGCCCCCTCCAGTCATCCCCCCTAAAGAGGGAACAACCGACCGGCAGCGGGAAAAAGGGATGCGCCCTGGTGGCACTGAAGAAGCAGATGCGAAAAAAGGGAAGCCAGGCAAGCTTAAAGAATTCCGCGATGTCAAGCCCTTGCGCAAACAAGAACAATCGTTTGATGCCCGAGACCGCAGTGGATTGCGCGCAGGCGAAGACGAGGGAGCCCATTATCGCCGCCGCAGGCCTAAACAAAAAGCTGTTCAGCATGAAGATACAACCATCCGTCCGACCAATTTGAAGGTTAGGATTCCCATCACCGTCAAAGATCTAGCAGCTGAAATGAAGCTAAAGGCATCCGAGTTGATTGCAAAGTTATTTATGCAAGGTGTGATTGTTACCTTAAACGACCGCTTGGATGACGAAATCACTGTCCAACTGCTCGGAACCGAATTCGGTTGCGAGATCACCATCGACACATCGGAAGAAGAACGGATCCGCATTACCGACAAATCCATTCAGGACGAAATTCAAGCAACCGATCCGCAGCAGCTTATCCATCGCGCTCCGATCGTTGCCTTCATGGGCCACGTTGACCATGGCAAGACAAGTTTGATCGATGCCATCCGGAAAAGCAACCGCACTGCCGGCGAAGCAGGGGCCATCACGCAACACATCGGGGCATTCCGCTGCACAACGCCCGTGGGCGATATCGCTATTTTGGATACGCCTGGCCACGAAGCATTCTCCGCCATGCGCGCCCGCGGCGCCAGCGCCACCGATATCGTTGTCTTGGTCGTAGCCGGAGATGAAGGGATGCGGCAGCAAACCTTAGAAGCCCTCCAGCATGCACGTGAAGCCAAAAACACAATCATTGTCGCATTAAACAAAAGCGACAAGCCTAATTTCAATCCAGAAAACGTTTATCGCCAGTTAGCCGAACATGACTTGCTGCCCGAAGTATGGGGTGGACAAACCCTGACCGTTAACTGCTCAGCAGTCACCGGCGAAGGGATTCCGCAACTACTTGAAACGCTGGCGCTGCAAGCTGAAGTCTTGGAATTAAAAGCGAGTCCCTCTGCTCGTGGACGAGGCACTGTCCTCGAATCCGAGATGCACAAAGGGATGGGCGCTGTCGCAACGGTTCTCGTACAAAACGGCACCCTGCGCCGCGGTGATGCTATTGTGTGCGATCAATTCTATGGCCGCATCAAAACCATGCATAACGAGTACGGACAAGACTTGCAAGAAGCGGGACCATCCACGCCAGTAGAAATCACCGGCCTCTCCGGACTTCCAGAAGCCGGCGAAGAGTTTGTCGTGGTGGTCAACGAAAAAGAAGCAAAAGCGATTGCTGAAATGCGCATGCAGGGCGAACGGCAGCGTTCTATGCAGCAAACACCGCGCATCAACGTCGAAAACATGTTCCAAAAAGCTTCTGAAGCGGGGATTAAGAAAATCTTCAACGTCATCATCCGTGCAGACGTTCAGGGCTCTTTGGAAGCGATCAAAGTTGCGCTTAAGAAAATCGAATCGAAAAAAGTTGACCTCAACCTGGTTAACAGCGGAGTCGGCGAGATTAGCGAATCGGATGTTCAATTGGCCGCAACATCCAAAGCCACCATTATCGGATTCCATACCAAAATTGAAAGCCACGCAGATAGCATGGTAAAACAACTTGGCGTGCAAGTTAAGCTGCACGACATTATTTACCACGCTGTTGACGATGTGCGAGTATTAATGGCAGCTGTCTTGGATAAAATTGCTCAAGAAGATTATCAAGGCAAAGCTGAAGTTAAAGCGACGTTCAAATCTTCCCAACACGGAATCATTGCCGGTTGCATGGTCACCGATGGGACCATTCACCGTAACAACCAAGTGCGGATCAAACGCAATGACAAAGAGATTTGGAAAGGATCGATTGCTGCCCTGCGCCGCGTCAAAGACGATGTACGGGAAGTACAGAAAGGGTTTGAATGCGGGATTACCTTTAACGGATTTAACGACGTACAGGTTGGCGACATCGTGGAAGCCTTCCAAGTCGTCTACATTTCACAGGAACTTTAGACTAGAACACCTAACTTAGATTGGACACCCATGTCGAAACTACGCACCAATAGGCTGAATTCAAACCTGAAAGAAGTGATTTCCGAAGTGATCCGCAAAGATGTCCGGAATCCGCATGTTAACGAGTTGGTGACCGTTACCCGCGTCGATATCACAAATGACTTGCACCATGCAAAAGTGTATATCAGCGTCATCTCCGATGACCCGAAGAAAAAGCAAGAAACGATTGACGCCTTAAATTCTGCCGCAGGATTTATAGGCGTCAACGCCTCAAAGAAAGTCGTCATGCGCTACTTTCCTGAACTCACGCTCATCCTTGACGATTCGGTCGAGAAGCATATGCGTATCGAATCGCTATTGAAAGACATTCATGACGAACAAAGTTCGCGCCGTCCGGCTGAAGAGGAATAAGCTTCCAGCCAAATATGCCTCCACACGCTATTCCGAAAGGGATTTTACTCATAAATAAACCGAAAGGCAAAACCTCTTTCAGCTTGGTTGCCGCCCTGCGCCGCAAACTCCATGTTCAAAAAATTGGCCATGCCGGAACGCTCGATCCGTTTGCCACGGGAGTCATGGTTCTTTTGATCGGAAAAGAGTATACCCGATTAAGCGATCGATTCCTTGGGCAAGATAAAGAATATTCAGCCACCATTCACTTGGGAATTCAGACCGATTCGTATGACTGTGATGGGCAAACGCTTGCAACGTCTGATAAACAGCCTGACCTCGCCGCAATCGAGCAAGCACTCACTCATTTTCAAGGAACAATCGAGCAAGTTCCCCCGATGTTCAGCGCCAAGAAAGTACAAGGGAAGCGTTTGTATGAATTGGCACGAAAAGGAAAAACAGTTGAACGGCAGCCGGTCAAGGTAACTGTACAAACTAAACTTATCTCCTATCATTATCCATTTCTAAAGATTGACGTGGTATGCAGCAAAGGGACTTATATCCGTTCCCTTGCGCATGATCTAGGACTCATGTTAGGATGTGGCGGACATCTTTGCGAACTTGAACGTACCCGCAGCGGACCGTTTACGATCGAAGAGTGCATAGATGGCACAGCGGTTTGCCGCTGCGAACTGGATGTAATCCCCTATCTGAAGTCCTATGAAGGTATACAAAACCCTTGACTCCCCTATCCTCACCAAAGCTGACAAAGCGATTGTCTGTCTCGGCATGTTTGACGGCGTGCATTTAGGTCATCAAGCGGTGATCAACGAAGTGGTCCGGCAGGCTAAGGAATTAGGTGGAAAAAGTGTGGTGATAACCTTTGAGAATCATCCGGTTACTGTTTTAAAACCTGATGTTAAAATTGATTTGCTGACTTCTCCCGAGGAAAAACTTAAATTACTAGAGTGGCTGCGTGTGGATGTGGTGGTGATGCTTCCGTTTACTCGGGAGTTTGCCAATCAAACGGCTGAGGAGTTTTTAGAAAAGCTCATGCGAACACTCTCTTTTAAGCGGTTGGTGTTAGGATTTGACACAACGATCGGTAAAGACCGTCAAGGCAATCGTGAGAAAATAGAGTCTCTAGCGCCCCAAATGGGTTTCGAAGTAGAGTATTTTAAACAGATCGATCTTGATGGCCGGACGATTTCTAGTTCAATCATTCGCAAGTTGCTAGCCGAAGGG
The DNA here is from genome assembly GCA_020054065.1 of Parachlamydiales bacterium. Lineage (GTDB taxonomy): Bacteria > Chlamydiota > Chlamydiia > Chlamydiales > JAEYWL01 > JAGVLX01. Next base: position 64,006 of record JAGVLX010000021.1, read on the forward strand.
CAGCGCGCCGAAGCCCACAAATTGCTTGGGCATTAAAGCAAAACACAGGACCCGGACACACAGGACATTCACCACCATTTAAGGCATTTTATAAGTGATTGTCTCAAAAAAAGTGATATCCTGAAGCTCTTGCCCCGACTCAGCCACATATAGCAGCCTTGTACGTACTTCATCAATACGTATTTGAATATTGTACCACTGGCCTAAACCCCGATCTGGCGCTACGGTTTTTTCGGACGTTTCAATGACCACTTCTCCGGAAAGTTTAAGCGACTCTAAATAACACCGCATAATTCTGATCGCATCTGGGGAAAGCGCACATACCCTTTGTTTATCTTTCGCATAAGCATCTTCGTAGAATTTCACTAATTGAAAAGGTTCTAAAAGTTCGGCCTCTTTTTTTACAAAAGAGTGAAATTTATTCATTTCACGATTCGCATACACCTTAAATTCCCGATTTCTAAATCTAAAGGTGAGGCGCCTTGCTTCACATATATCCGTGCTCCCAAATTGCACTTTGACCGTGGCAAACTCCACCAACGAGCACTCTTCGGGAATGATCTTGGTAAGCATAGGAAAAAGGGAGGGTAATTCTAAAAGTAAATAAGACTGAGCAAGCGAAATCTTTTCGCTTACCGCATCGAGTTCCTTACCACTGCCAAATAATCTTGTGAAAAGAGGAAATCCCTTTTTCTCAAGCTCGTCAATTGCAGGTAAATGTCGAATGGTTATTCCCTGAAACGATACAGAAGAGTCAATAAACAACTCCTGTTATAGAAACTTATCTTTGAGCTTATCTAAACATTATTCATATAACTTATGGCGCACTTCGTCCTGGCTATCTCTAATTGCTCTGGATTGGAGGTCGTAATTACCCGTATCCTTAAGATCCGAAGTATATATTTGCTTAGAAATATCAGATTCGTTATCCAAATTCAAGTTGAATCCTCTTTGAATGTCCCGAAGGTCATTGACTGCTTTAACAGCGACTAAGCTACCTGTTAAATTGACGTGCTCCTCGGTTTTGATTTCTTGACCTTCTACAGTAACAACTTGCATACTTACTCTAGCCATTTCTTTTGCAACCTGAAGATCTCCAGCTAATTTATCCATCTGCGGAATATGTGCGATTCCGGCAGCGTTTAAGCCTTTAGTTACATCTTTCAGTTGCCGTGCCTTGGAGAAAAATTCATTTAAATCTCTTAAGGATTCCCGTTGAGAGGAACTCAATTTATTGATCGTCGTTCCCAAACGATCGATGGTATTATCCCGAATTGCACTTAAGATATTGGCTGCAGAATCTAAATCGCCTTTTTCGATCAAATTATGTGCAACATCCACAAAAAAACCAAGGGTTCTAGCGCGTTCCTCAGGAGTTGCCCCTTCCAAGACTTTTTGGTAGATATATGTTTTTAGACGCTCGTTAAAATCGTTAAGGCTTGCAATGTTCGGTATTTCTTTTTCGTCCTTAACATTATTTGCCATGGCGGTTAATTCTGCCGCCGTAATACTGCTGAATAAACTGGCTTTAGTTTTAAAAATATCCGATGCTATGACTAGAACAGCAGCTTTCTTTTTACCTGAGGAGATTTTTCCGGTTCTAACGCGATCAAAAAGTTGATCCGAATTCAGACCTCCGATTTTTGGCATGTTAGGTTTCGATGCAGCCTGGGCGCCTGCTAATAGTAAATTTTCAGCTCTTGGAGCAACCGCAGGCTCATTTTGGACTGTGGCAATAAGGGTTTTAAACGCGGCTGAACTTAAACTGTTACTGTTCATAGGATGGCTTGCCCACATTTCCACAAAATCTAAGACTCGGTTTTGCTGCTCGGGGTTTAGGGTTGGCAACTTCTCTCTGACTAAATTAAGCATCTGATCAATCCTTCTTGAATTGAACATCACTTGACTTCCAGTGATAAAGAGTTCGATTAAATTAAATTTCTGCTCTCCCTTTTGAAGCACCACATTCCCATTTGCAATCCGATCAATGATCGCGTTCATGGATAAGGTGACCATATCCAAACGATCGAGTTTTTCTTGGGTATAGATATCGCTTGCAATGGCATTTCCCTTATAGGCAATGGTGTTATCTAATTCTTTATTCGTTTTTGTTGCCGTAAGGATTAATGTAATATCTTGTTGTTCTTTTTCAGTTGGCAGGAGTGATTTTCCTTCAGCCGCTGCCGCTTTTCCTTTTTCAACAGGCGCTCCAAATTCCCCTTTTTTGCCCTTTTGGATCGCTGCGTTCATTTCCGCAGCAGATTTCACTCCATATCTTGGCGGGGGCTCTTCAAACCGTTTAGGACCATCAGGCATTTTCCCTTTCTCTTTTGCAATAGGACGAAGCTCTAACCGTACTTCTTGAACTTCTTCTTTGTGTTCTGCGCGTTGTGCTCCTTGACGCTCAATCGGTTCCCTGGGTTGGTTTGCTTCATTGCGATAGCGGCTAGATACCGCTTCAAAATCAAACCCGCTATCTTGACGTTCTAATTTTGGCCTTGCGTCACCTGGATTGGCTTCGCGAATTCTTTCTCTTGCCACATTGCGTTCTTGCGCTACACGTTTGCCCTGGGTTGCAAGACGGGATAAGGCCTTTCCATCACGTTTAATCGCATCGATCTCTTCCTTAGTCTTCCCAGCATCCTGCATCTCTTTCACATCGCCTAACATTTTTTCAAGTTTGGCATCATCCTCAGGACTCATTCGGGCATCTGGAGGGAGTTCGCCATTAGGCCCTAACTTGGTAAGTTCGACCACATTTCGTTTAGCGACGTTTTCTTTATATTCCGGGTGATGTTTGACATCTTGCTCAGCCGCCTTTCCGGTAACTGGCTTATCGACTCGCAGAACCACTCCTCCTTCGGGATAGTATTTACCGCGCAAAGCTTGATCAAGCGCTCTTGTTGCCGTTTTATGCGTCCTATCCTTCACTTCTTGACGTTTCTCATGCATCGCTTTGCGTGCTTCCGGAGTATGAGTGGATTTAATGTCTGAGGCATCGGCTTTTTTTTCTGCTGCTTTTTCTTCCACAACAGGGAGTGTATAAGCCTTTGCTGTTTCTTGAGATTTGGCTGCGCCTTCCATAAACCACCTAATATTTGTTAAAAACCTTACTTATATTATACAAAATTAAAATAATCATTATAAAGCAAAAATTAATAATTAATTCTTTAAATATTGATACTTAGAGGGAAGGATTAAGTTTCTATCTGAAGGGAAGGACGGTCTTTAAGATGTTGGGCCACGCTATCTTCGGAGATAAAGCACCCTTTGAGGTTAAGATGCTTAAGTCCGCCTAGATTTTGGATGATTTGGTTCAGAGCGTCCTCGGTAATCCCCCCGCAATAAGAAACATCCAATTCTTGAAGGCTTGGGCAATTGAGAGCTAAGTCAATAAACCCCTGTTCGCCGATCATGCGGCATGAAGAAAGGTTTAATTCTTTCATTCCCCGGCACCGCTTACCGATTTGATTCATGTGTTTGGAGGTAATTTTTGTACATCCGGCTAGGCTTAAGGAAGATAATCCGGGACAGCTGGTCAGCAGTAGATCAAGTTCATCATCCCCGAAATTGCGCGATTCGTTGAGATCGATCCCGCTTAACCGCTGCGCATGGGTCAAGGCTCCCCAGCTGCGGTAAGTGAGCTGGGCATTTTCAGCGAGGATTAATCGAGATATTTGCGGACACCGCTCAATGATTTTAATCAACGCATCATCATTTAGCCAATAGCAGGCGGTGAGATCGAGCTCTGCCACTTCGGGCAAACTATCCAATAACTCCGGATTAATATTGGGAGATTGAGAGAGGTTCAATCCAATCAAACGGGTAAAGCGGCGCAAAAATAAAACGAGTTCGCTCTTTTCGACTGTCGATCCATGGCAAGTCACATGAGTAATGAATTTGACGATCCGCCCTAAAATATCCCATCCTTCTTCATTCACAGAAAATAGCTCTACAGATAGTTGTGAAGGCTTATCGGCGATGAATTTGACTCCTAAATTTTGATGGCTAAGAAATTCACAACATCCTTGTTTCAAGGTTTCTAAACCTTCTTTAACAGCGATTTGCAAGATTTCCAATACATTTTCACGATCCAAGTATCGTTTATACACCCAACCTGTGTAGTTGGTTAGGGCCGCGATATCTAATTCAGAGCTTTTTCGCAACAGCGTCAAGACTTCAGAGGCTTCCGATTTCCATAACAGTTCAATCGTTCCGGTATAAAGGAACTCTTTGATCATTTGAAATAGGGGGTGATTGAGCCCTTGCAAAGGGATTTGTTCGGCTTTATTTTCGACCGCTTCCCGTTGGATCAAGTCGCGGAAAAATTGTGTGCTGGATCCAAACAACAAGCTATTGGCGGGTTCTACAATGCCGTCAATTTTAAAACGGATATCCTCAGTGATCAAAGGCTGCATGGACAAGGGGTGTTGCTGAACAGCGGCTGCAGCTCGCCGCGCAATTTCTAAAGGCAAGCGCCCCTCCAAAAACTCTTTAGTCATCCAGTCGAAGATCTTTTTTAGGTAGGGCCCGCCAAATTCATGCGTCCAAGTTTCATCCTCACAACACGCTTCAAAGAACATCAGCATATCTTCAAGGGAATGTTTCTGGAGCTCGGTTAACACTTCTTCCGGTGTTTGCAACTCATTGCAATAATCGAGTTGAACCGGAAAAAAAAGAGGCGTGCGCATGAACGATTTTCCTATTCATCAAAGGACCAGGACACACACGACAAACAGGACACGCAGGACGATTTGTCGTGTTGGTCCTGTGTGTCCTGTTTGTCCTGTCTTTTTCTTTAAAATGAATTAGAAAATCTTTAATTACAAGTCTGTTTTTTGGACTTTTGGACCCTCATAAAGATCGAACTCTAACAAGCGAGCTTCAACACCGCCGCTGGAAATGACATGCCGCTTTTTGGGGGCTAATCCCACCTCTTTGGCTAGTTCATTATTGGCCGTAAAGACAAACCCTTTGGCTGGTTTAGCGGTTTTGCGCTTAAGAAAATCCCCTAATGCACGGTACAGGGGCTTTAATACACCCACGTCTTCCAAACGAATTCCATGCGGCGGATTCACCATGACAAAATTAGGCGCTTTGGGAGGAGTGAACTCACGAAAATCGGCTAGGCTTACCTCGACTTGCGCGGCAAAACCTGCCGCTTTTAAGTTGGTCTTGCAAATCCGGACCGCATCTTTGCTTTTGTCACATCCAAAGAAAAACCCTTTTTGCAGCGGAACCCGTTCTTGGTCCGCTTGATTTTTCACTTGCAGCCACTCTTCAGTCGCAAAATCGGGCAAGTTCATGAACCCCCAATCCCGTCTTAAGTAACCGGGCGGGGTTTTAGAGGCGATCAGGGCCGCCTCAATCAATAGCGTTCCTGAACCGCAGCAAGGATCACATAACACCTCATCCCCTTTATAGCCTGCCATCCGGTATAGGCCAGCCGCTAACGTCTCTTGAAGTGGGGCTTCGCCTCCTTCCAACCGGTATCCCCGCTTGTGCAACGGAGTGCCCGAAGTATCAAAGCTGATGACCGCCAGTTCTTCATGGATAAACAGATTAAGCTGGATTTGCGGATTTTTTGGATCGACGGGGGGTCGTTTCTCGGTAGCTGTAACGAACTGGTCGCAAATGGCATCTTTAACGACCTGGGCAGCGTAAAGGCTGTTGCGGAGTTCCGGATGGGTCACGTTGGCGTCAATCGCAAACGTCTTGTCTAATTTTAAATAGCGGTCCCACTGAATGTGCTGCGCTAAATTGTACAGCTCGCGTGCATTTCTGCATCTAAAACGCAATAGTGGTAAAAGCACTCGGGAAGCAATCCTGGAACGATAATTGATGGTATAGATATCCCGAATGGATTGATAAGGCACGAACGCGCCGCGAAAACCAGGCTTCACATTGGGAAACCCCAGTTCAATCAATTCCTGTTCCAACACTTTTTCCAAGCCAGGCCCACAGGTTACATAAAGATCAATCTTCGAAGATGCTTTCATTTTACTCCAAAAAATTATTTATGATTTTTATCGCAAAGAAGCAAAGGAGCAAAGCAAACGATTCTAGTAATTGGAAAATTTTCTTTGCTTCTTTGCTCCTTGATATCTACCTTTGCGATAAAAATATCAGATTAATTATGCATGAAGAGGATCACGTCGCCATCTTTGACGATATAATCCCGCCCTTCTGAACGCATCAGCCCTTTTTCCCGTGCTCCATTGCGTCCATGGCAGGCTACATAATCCGGATAGGCGATCACTTCCGCTCGGATAAATCCTTTTTGGATATCTGTATGGATCTCTCCAGCAGCATCCACCGCGGAGGTGCCTTCATGGATAGTCCAGGCGCGCGTTTCAACTTCGCCCGTTGTTAAGTAAGTAATCAGTCCCAACATTTTGAACGAGGCGTTGATCAAACGTTGCAAGCCAGACATTTCCAATCCCATATCGTTCAAGTAAGACTTCCGCTCATCTATCGGCAGCTGCGCGATCTCCGCTTCCAACTTCGCACAAATCGGAATGACTTGATTGCCTTCAGCCAGCGCGTACTCCCGCACTTTTTTCACATACTCATTTTCCATCGCCGGCAAATCCTCTTCCGACACATTCGCGGCATACAACACTTTTTTGCTGGTCAAGAAGCGATACGGCTTTAACAGCTCCTTCTCTTCTTTAGAAAGTTGAAGCGTCCTGATCGGCTTATTCTGATTCAAATGCTCTTTCGCACGCACCAGGGCATCAAATAAGGGCTGCTGATCTTTTTTTACTTTTAGGAGTTTCTCTACCCGCGCCGCTGCATTCTCGACCATCTCAAGATCGGCTAAAATCAGCTCGGTATTGATCACCTCGATATCCCGGATCGGATCCACATCGCCCGCCACATGCACCACCTTGTCCGACTTAAAACAGCGCACAACATGCACAATCGCTTCCGTTTCGCGGATATTGGCTAAAAACTTATTTCCTAACCCCTCCCCTTTTGAAGCGCCTGCTACCAACCCCGCAATATCCACAAATTGGGTGGCCGCTGGGACGATCTTTTTGCTTCCTGAGATCTTAGATAGGACCTCTAAACGGGGATCCGTCACCTCCACAATGCCCACATTGGGGTCAATTGTACAAAAGGGGTAGTTAGAAGCCTCGGCCTGATTGGAGGTTAACGCGTTGAATAGAGTGGATTTACCGACATTGGGCAATCCGACGATACCGCAGGATAATTGGGACATTTACAAACCCTTAAAGAATAATTACAACATATTTTTCATAAAATGAAGGTATAATATAAAATGATTTATTAAACATTTCAAGCCTAAACTAAAATTAATAATTTTTTCTTGACACCCCCTTAAATTCTTAGCTATACTAATAGTAGGAGCTATGGATATGCATCCTAGCATTTGCACGCCTGGTAGTAGGAGCTATGGATATGCATCCTAGCATTTGCACGCCTGGGTTTGAGCTATTTAAGTGCTTTATATTTAAATATAGGCTATGTTGCGCTTATTCAGCGTGCTCTTAGATTTTTGAAACAAGAGTGATCCGTGTATGGGTGAAAAGACCGAGAAAGCCACACCTAAAAAGATGCGGGACGCCCGTAAAAAAGGGCAGGTTGCGAAGTCGCAGGATATGCCTTCCGCCTTCACCTTTATGGCTTCCATTGCCTGCGTCGTAGGGATGGCTCCGTTTTTTTACAATAAACTCTCCGAATTTACCATCGCCACCTTCAAGTCAGTTGACGCCCCTAACCTAGAACAGGTCATTGGGAATTTCTTCAACGAATCGTTTATCCAGATGACACTGATCAGCCTTCCTATTCTGGCAGTTGTGTCTATTGTAGGAGTGATCGTCAACTTTATCTTGGTTGGCCCGGTTTTTGCTACAGAAGTATTCAAGTTCGATATTAAAAAGTTCAACCCGATAGAGAACTTGAAGCAGAAATTTAAATTTAAGACGCTGTTCGAACTGCTGAAGTCTTTGCTTAAAATCTTCCTGGCCTGTTACCTGATTTACGAGGTTATGAAGAAAAGCTTGGCAGTTTTAATCGTCACCGTATCCATGCCAGTGATCAGTTCATTGGCTGTGTTTGACGCGTTCCTATTAGAAGTTTTATGGAAAGTCGGGTTGTTGTTCCTCGTCATCGCCATTGCGGACTACATATTCCAACTCCGCACCTTCTCGAAAGAGATGATGATGGAAAAATTTGAAGTTAAACAGGAGTACAAAAACACTGAAGGCAACCCGGAAATTAAAGGCAAACGGAAAGAGATCGCCCGCGAAATCGCTTACTCGGAAGGGCCATCATCAGGAGTCAGAAAATCCTCGGCAGTTGTGACGAACCCGACTCACTTGGCCATCGCAATCGCCTACGACAAAGAACTGGATGCCGCGCCGTATATTGCCGCAATGGGATCGGGACACATGGCAGAACGCATTATCGAACTTGCCGACCAATATGATGTTCCTGTCCTGCGCAACGTCCAATTAGCCCGTTCATTATGGGAGAGGGGTGAAGTGTTCGAGTACGTACCGGAAGATACTTACGAAGCTATGGCAGATATTCTCAGATGGGTACAGACCTTGAAAGAAGATGAAGATTTAATGATGAAAGGCTAGTCAACATTCTTTGGAGTTGAGCAATGGGCTTAATAAGAACCATATTGGACGGAATCACTGCTCGCCTTGGGGGCGAGCGTTCTTTTGATCGCATTTCACGCGGTTCTGATATCGCGTTGGTACTTATCATCGTTGCGATCTTGACGATGATCATCGTGCCGGTCAATCCCCACGTGATTGACTATTTGATTGCCTTAAACTTAACCGTTTCTATCTCTTTGCTGATCGTTGCGGTGTACATTTCAAACGCCGTCCAACTGTCAATTTTCCCATCCCTCTTATTAATCACCACACTTTACCGGCTAGGGCTGAACATTGCCTCGACCCGCCAGATCCTGCTCTATGCCTACGCCGGGGACATCATTCAACAGTTCGGTGAATTCGTTATCGGGGGTAACTTCGTTGTTGGGGGAATCATATTTTTAATCATTACCTTAGTCCAATTTATCGTTATTGTTAAAGGTGCGGAGCGCGTTGCCGAAGTTGCCGCCCGTTTTACTTTGGATGCCATGCCTGGTAAGCAAATGAGTATCGACGCTGACATGCGCGCCGGAGTATTGGACCAGAACGCTGCCCGGGAAAAACGGCTAGCCATCCAGAAAGAGAGCCAGCTCTATGGTGCCATGGACGGTGCCATGAAGTTCGTTAAAGGGGACGCCATCGCGGGGCTGGTCATTGTGATTATTAACGTTGTCGGGGGGATGACCATCGGGTATTTCAACGGCATGGAAATCATGCAAGCGATGCAGACGTACGCCATCTTATCCATTGGTGACGGTCTTGTTTCGCAAATCCCTGCGCTGTTGATCTCCATCACCGCCGGTATTGTCACTACTCGTGTTTCCAGTGAAACGGTCGACACCAACTTGGGTAGTGAAATTTCGGGACAGATCTTGCGTCAGCCAAAAGCTTTAATGATTTCAGCTGCTGTCTTATTAGGCATGGGGCTGATCCCAGGCTTCCCTAAACCGCCTTTCTTGTTGCTGGCTGCGGCACTTGGACTGATCGGCTATGCGCTTTGGTCGGCTGAGCAGAAAAAAATTGAAGCTGCGACAATCACTGCTGGCGGCGGGACGATTGCGCCCTCACAGACAAGTACGGTGGAAACGCCTGTCAAAGGGCATAAAGTTGTTTCCGGCGGCGGTGTCGATAGCTACGCTCTGACGCTTCCGGTCATCCTGGAAACAGGCAAGGGGTTAAGTTTGGAAATCCAAAAAGCAAACCGCGGCGCCAGCTTTATCGATGCGATGATCCCTAAAATGCGCCAAGCGCTCTATGCCGATTTAGGCGTGCGCTTCCCAGGGGTGCATGTGCGCACGGACTCCCCGATTTTGGATAAAGATGAATACTCAATTCATTTGAATGAAGTGCCGATTGTGCGCGGCAAAGTTATTGAAGGGCATCTGCTGACCAACGAAAGCGAAGTCAACTTAAAACGGTACAACCTGCCGTTTGTCTCCTATAAAAACTCGCTTGGGCTTCCTTCACTGTGGGTTCCGGAAAAATTCAAGGAACTATTAGATAAAGCCGGCATCAAATATTGGAACTCGCTTGAAGTGATGATCCTGCACCTTTCTTACTTCTTCCGTCACTATGCTGCCGAATTCGTCGGGATCCAAGAAGTGAAGTCGATGCTGGAGTTCGTTGAAAAATCATTCCCTGACCTTGTTAAAGAGGTCACCCGTTTGATCCCGCTGCAGAAGATGACCGATATCTTCAAGCGGCTGATCCAAGAACAAATATCGGTCAAAGATTTACGAACCATCTTAGAGGCGTTGAGCGAATGGGCGCAGACGGAAAAAGATACCGTCTTGCTGACTGAATATGTACGCTCATCCCTAAAACGGTTCATCAGCTACAAATATTCTCAGGGGCAGTCTGTACTTTCCGTGTACATTCTAGACCCTGAAATTGAAGATATGGTACGTGGAGCCATCAAACAGACATCCGCCGGATCTTACCTCGCGCTCGACCCCGACTCTGTCCAACTGATTTTGCAAAGCGTACGGAATACGGTTGCGCCGCCTCCGCCCGGAGGACAGCCGCCGGTCATTTTGACCGCGATTGACGTGCGCCGTTTCGTACGCAAACTGATCGAAATGGAATTTACCGACATTTCCGTTGTCTCTTACCAAGAGATTGTGCCAGAAATACGTATCCAGCCGCTTGGGAGAATTCAAATCTCCTAACGGTTTTGGGCCTGCCTGCCATGACAGGGTAATCACCTGTGAAGCACTGGAGGTGCTATGCCAGACCTAGGAAATATTCTACAGCAAGGATTGGGAAACGTCACCCTGAAGGCGATGCAAGCGGTTGCCGCTGACGAAACGCAAGAGTTAGCAGCAGAGCAGATGACCAGCAAGTTATCCTTTATGGATGCTTGCCAAGAAGCGGTCAACCCCTTTGCAGCCCGCCAAGCAACCCGGCGAAAAGAACTTAAACCGCGCTTGACCAAAGTTCAGAAAGCCGTCGAAGGGGGCGAGCAAGCGAAAAAACTGACCCCGGTCGCTAAACTGAAGCAAAGTGCGGAAGAGTTTGCCAAACGCAATCCTGAGCTTAAAGCGAATACTCTTGTTCAGCTGCGCGAAATGCTCACCAACGAAGACTCGGTTGACGACATCCTGAAAAAATTGACCGACATGTATCCCGACGTCACGTTGGCAGACGAAGTGTTGGATTTCTTGATCGAGCACACCGATCTAGAGCTCCATAACAAATGTTTGCAAGCGAAAGAGCGCCTAAGAGCCCGCTTCAAACGGGAGATCGATGCCGGCCGCAATATCATGCGTGCTGCACGTGAAGCTTCCGATAAAGGGCTCGGCACGCCAACTTCGCTCCGCGATATGTATCGAGATATCACTGGCAATCCGCGCGACTCCGTCACTATGTTCCAGCAGCTTGCTGATAAATACTCATATAAAGACCTTAAAAAAGTGCTGGACTTCCTCCTGCACTCGCTTGGCGAAGACCTCAAATCGAAAGGACCGTCTATTGCGCGCGGGCTGTTGCATCGCTTGTTGACAGAGACCCGTTCGCTGCAGGCTGTTTTGGGAGTCTACCGCTTCTTCCGCGGCAGGATGAAGCTGATGCAAGCGCTGTTTGCAAAACAAAGTATTCCTTTTCCCCAACAGCTGACTTTCGAATTGATCGCCAAACAGTTTGTAACGCTATGCGGCGACCGCTATCCAACTTCCGACAAAGTGATGCAGATGGCAGGACGGCTGGGAATCGAAAAATGGCTGATCGCCAAAATCATTGTGTTCAGCCAGCTGCGAGATGCTGTGCGGGAAGTTGCGAGCCAGCAGATGTATACCTCGATCCAACACCGTGATGATGTGTTCAATGCCATTATCGAAGCGTTGGAAAATTTGGAAGACGAACTCGAAGAACTGGAAGAACAGTTATAAGGAGCCCTTATGGTCACCGATCAGTTCAGCGCCATTTTGGATGAAATCGGCGGTCAATTTAAGATCAAATTGACGCCGGATGCCAATAACTCCTGCTTGTTTCCCCTGCCAAATGGGCTGCAAGTGCAGATGGAGATGGACAAACGGCGGGAATTTTACGTGATTGGGATTGATATTGGAGGGATCCCTGCCGGACGCTATCGGGAAGACCTATTCCGGCAAGCACTGCTTTCCAACGGGCGCAAACCCCCGCGCAACGGAATTTTTGCGTATAGCAAACAACTGGATCACTTGATCCTGTTCGAAATGCTGCCCGTGAAAAATTTGACCGGCAACGATGTAATGGCAACCTTGAATCCGATGGCTGCCAAAGCGCTGACCTGGAAGGAAGCAATCGAAAAAGGGGACATCCCCCCTGTCGAAGTCGAAGCCGTCTCAGGCAAAGACCTCCCCAAAGCCCCAATGGGCATGTTCGGGATGAGGTAGGAACAAACACGACATACAGGACCTACAAGACATTCAGGACAAAAAGCAATTGTCGTGGATGTCCTGTATGTCGTGTTTGTCCTGGTCCTTTGTCTTGATGCACAAAAATTCAAATCTTTGTAATATCCAGCTATGTCACCTTCAGATTCCCACTGGCAACGCATCGGCTTCAAACACCATCATGGAATTAATATTCCTTTATTTTCCTTGCGCACAAACAATAGCAGTGGAATCGGTGAGTTCAATGATTTACTCCCCCTTGTGGATTGGTGCCAGGCAAATAAACTGGATGTCATTCAACTCCTCCCTTTAAATGACTCAGGGCTTGATCCTAGCCCCTACAATGCTCTATCTGCTTTTGCCCTCTCACCTATCTACATTTCCCTAAAGGCGCTGCCTAACGTCGAGAAACACACTCAATTAGCTTCCCTTTTAAACGACCTAAAAAAGCTTGATCAAGCCCAAACAATCGACTATCCGCAGCTGTTTAAGCTAAAAGACCGGTTTTTACGGGCCTACGCCCACCTAGAGGGAGAAAAAATCGTTCATTCCGAGCCATTTAAGGCCTTTGTTCAAAAACAGAAAGGGTGGCTGGCGGGATATAGTTTATTTAAAGCTTTAAAGATTAAAAACTTATGGAAATCGTGGGAGGACTGGCCCGAAAAAAGCCCTCTTAAAAATCCAGAAGCCTTCCAAAAGCTTTCCACTCAATATGAATCGGAAATTCAGTTCCATTCTTACTGCCAGTTCTTAGCCTACCAGCAACTGACAGCGGTTAAAACTTACGCCAATCAGAAAGGGATCTGGATCAAAGGCGATATTCCCATCCAAATCAGCCGCGATAGTGCCGATGTATGGTTAAATCCGGAATTGTTTCAACTCCAATACAGCGCGGGTGCTCCGCCTGATTATTATGCCAAAGAGGGACAAAATTGGGGCTTTCCGATTTACAATTGGGAACAATTAGAAAAAGAGAATTATCGCTGGTGGAGAAGCCGGCTTAAAACAGCAGAACCGATCTACGACCTCTACCGCATCGATCATGTCGTTGGTTTTTTTCGCATCTGGGCTATCCCACTAGGGAAAAAAGCGCGCGAAGGGAGCTTTATCCCGCAAGATGAGCGCGTTTGGATCGACCATGGCAAAAAAATCATGCTCATGATGCTGGAGGCATCTTCCATGCTTCCGATTGCCGAAGACTTAGGAACCGTTCCCCCGGCTGTACGCGCCTGCCTGCAAGAGTTGGGGATTTGTGGAACGAAAGTGATGCGCTGGGAGCGGATGTGGGAAGAAGATAGCCGTTTCATTCCTTATTACGATTATCCGTTGGAAAGCATGACGACTGTCTCTACCCACGATTCAGAAACCGTGCGCATGTGGTGGTTTAATCAGCCGCAAGAAGCCAAAGATTTTGCGCAGTTCAAAGGGTGGCGATATACAACCGAACTGAGTCAGGAAAACCATCGTCAAATCCTTTGGGACAGCCATCGGACGCGCAGTTTGTTTCATATTAATTTGCTGCCTGAATACCTGATGCAATTTCGGGAGTTATCTTGGGCGAATCCTGCCGATGAGCGAATCAATGTTCCTGGTACTATCACCCCTAAAAATTGGGCTTACCGGCTCAGGCCCACCCTAGAAACTATTTTAAAACATGATCGCTTGGCTGACCTTATGACCGATCTGATTCCTGCCTAAGCAAGTTGTATGCACCACCGAGCCAGTGAGCGCACGGAGATAAAATATTACCATTTCAATTTTGGTGATTTTGATAAGAATAATTTGTTTAAAGAATAAATTAAAAAAACCTTCTCAATCCTCTCATATCATCTCTGTGTTCTCTGTGTCTCAGTGGTTGAATATGAAGATAATCATTGTAAATACAAGACAAAAATAAGATGTCATGCTATAAATGAAACTTAAATCATTTCGTGTATAGCTTATGATGACAACCATCTTGCTTGCCGGATCTCTACTTCTAGCGCCGCCATCGACCCTCAAATTGAAGACCCTGCTAAACAGTTTATCGCGCGATTCGATCTCCGAGCAGCTAGCGTTTTATGAACTCTATCCAAATACGCCTGAAGGGCAGCAAGCGCTAACCCAGGCGTTTGCGTTGCTTGGAAACCCCCACACCAATCTCGCGGTCGGATCCTCCCTGATCCAATTGATCAACAAGCAGCCGTATGAAGAGGTCACCGAAATCCCGGAAGAGCATCTGACTGCGATTGAACAATTCAGCAACCATCTTGGAAACCGCAAACTCAAAGGCCATTCAGCCAACAGCGAAGAAGAGGTGCTGGCGCTAAATTCTGAAGAAATTGATTTGGCCCGCGGATTATTCTTAAGCCAGCTAGGCACCACGCCAAAAGCTCTGCATCAAATCCGCATTTATGAAAGCATCATCGATCTGATGGCGCTTCAGATCTATGCGAGTTTGGGAAATAGGCCTGCTACACCCGAGCAAAAAATCAGTGCGATTAACACATTCATCTTTGAAAAGTTGGGATTTCGATTCCCTCCCCACTCACGCTACGCAAAAGATATTGACCTATACACGTTCCTGCCCTCTGTCCTCGATTCCCGCCGCGGGGTCTGCTTGGGCGTATCGACACTGTACATGTGCATCGCCCAGCGTCTAGACCTCAAGCTGGAAATGATCACACCCCCCGGACACATTTATGTCAGGTATCGCGATGGAGATAAGATAATCAATATCGAAACGACCGCCCGCGGCATCAACTTGGATTCGGATGTCTATCTCGGCATCAATACCCGCTCGTTAAAACAGCGCAACGTCAAAGAGGTGATTGGTACCACCCACTTCAACCAAGCCTCCACCTATTGGCTGAAAGAAGAGTATGAGAAGGCGCTCGCTGCTTATCACATCGCTGAAAAGTATATGGGCAACGACTTTTTGGTAAAAGAATTGATGGCGTATAACTACATCTTGTCCGGCAATGAAACTGAAGGCCGGAAACTGCTCGAACTTGTGCGCCACCACCTTCCTGACGATCTCGTCTATAAAGAAACCATGGCGGATGATATTTTAGACGGATACGCGGACAAAGATGCCATCAAATATGTTTTTATAGAAGTAGATGAGACACGCGAATCGATCGAACGCAAGAAAGACAAACTCGAGGAGATGGTCAACGCCCATCCCAAATTCCGCAGCGGCCTTTTCCAGCTGGCAACGGCCTGGCTGCAACTGCACCGCGACGGAGAAGCCCTTGAAGTGCTTAAACGGTACCACGAGTTGGATCCGAATAACCCCACTGCTGAATATTATTTAGCTGTTTTATATGGAGAGCGCCTTGACTACAATCAAGCGTGGAAACATCTAAATCATGCAGAAAAATTATTACAAGCCCGTAACCATGAATCAAAAATTTTAAAGAAACTACACAAAGAGCTCTCTCTTTGTTGTCCTGAAACGTTACATACCCTAGGAGGTAAGTCATGAAATTAAAAACAACCCTATTCACCTGTGCGCTCGTCGCCGGACTGCTAGCAGTCAGCTCCCCGCTTTCCGCCCGATCGTGCTTTAGCTTCGGTTTCAACTTCGGCGGATTCTTCCCCGTCGTCCAACCCGTGCCTGTCTATGCTCCTCCACCCCCGCCATGCTACTACGGACCTGCTCCAGTCATCGTCGGCCCCTACCCTGTTCCCCCGCCCTATCCCTACTATAGCTATCCAGTTTATTGTCCAGGACCCTCATTCGGCTTTGGTTGCTGTAGGTAAACGACAAACGACTTAACGACCAAAAGGACTCAAATGACCCAAGGACCAAAATTTTTGGTCGTTTAGGTCGTTTGGGTCCTTTTGGTCGTTTTCTTTTCCAAAGAAATAAATGTAATCATATATTGGCTGTTAAAATGGAGTGATGATGACTAAAATCTACACCCGCAAAGGGGATAAGGGCGAAACTTCGCTGTTCACAGGCGAACGGATTTCAAAAAGCGCAGAGTGCTTCGATGCCATTGGAACAGTGGATGAGTGTAATTCTGCCATTGGCGCTGCGATTTCATTCACACCGACCTACGGTCCCTATGTCGAATGCATCGAACAGCTAGAAACCATTCAACATGCTTTATTCGATCTGGGTGCCGTGCTAGCCACACCGCGCACAAAAGCTTCTGCACAGAAGATTGAAAAAACCCGCTTCGATCATGAAGCCACAACAGCCCTGGAGCATTGGATCGATGCCATGCAGACGGAACTACCAGTCCTGCATTCGTTTATTTTACCTGGAGGACACCCTTCAGGAGCAATGCTGCACTTAGCTCGCAGCTTCTGCCGACGCGCAGAACGGTTAATCATTCCTCTGAATAAGCACCAAGATGTACCCGATGAAGTGTTAGTCTATATCAACCGCTTATCCGATTACTTATTTGTGATGTCCCGTTATTTGAATCATTTGGCGCAATGCCCCGAAACGACCTGGGTCCATCACAAAAAAGTAGAAGTGTAGAAATTTATTCCTCCGGATCTTGCCACTTGCCGTGCGCTTTGATCAATTCGATCAAGCGCGCATCTCCATACGCGAATTCAATATCTTTTTCCACACAGGTTTTCCCGACATACAAATCGATCTTGCCTGGCTTAGACCCTACATACCCAAAATCCGCATCAGCCATCTCGCCCGGTCCATTCACAATGCAGCCCATGATCGCAATTTTGACTCCAGGCAGATGGGCGGTTTTTTCACGAATCCGTTTTGTGACATCTTGTAAGTCGAATAACGTGCGTCCACAGCTAGGGCACGAGATAAATTCCGTTTTCGATGTACGCATCCGCGCCGCTTGCAGGATATTGAAACTTAAACTACGTTTCAATGCCAAATCGCATGGAGCATCAATCAAGACACCTTCTCCAAGGCCATCACTTAAAAGGGCACCCATCTCCGTAGCTGATTGGATGACCAGATCTTCATCAGAACAGTTATACGAGAAATTTAAGATAACCGGTATCTGCAAATGATTTTGCTGTAGCCATTCAAAAAATTGCCGCCCACGATGCAAGCGATTTTTAGTTGGACTGAACAAAATCAGGGGTGGTTGCAGTGTTTTGAGTCCTTCCCACTCTACGGGAGACTCATCACTGATCACTACTGCGACCAGCTGACTCGATTGGCTTGCTAACTTCAATGTGAACCGTTCAATCCGTTGTTGATTTTCTAAATACTGCTTCGCCTTTGCTAGACTAATGAGGTTAACTGCCCCTGGAAGCATGTCTGGAGTCAATATGCTTAATCCGTATTCGCGCAATTGCTCCAACTTCGTTTGATCTTTAGGCGCTTTTGCAATCACTAACGCATCGGGTGTTCCCGGTTTAATTTTAGGTTTGCCGTTCCCATCACAATCTAACGCTTGATAGAGGTCCTGACGTGCTAGATCTTTCTCGTTCACTTGCACCATGACAGTTCCATCCCGATGCATCGCGATCGTTTTTGGAAGCACAACATGCCGGCGTTTAATTTCAGTGAAATCACGATATGTTTCTGTAAATGGCTCAATTCCGGTATTCAGGTATTGCTCCGCAAAATGCACCAATCGGCGGCACGGATCGATTTCGTACCACGGATCTTCCGTTAACGAAACGCGAATCGTATCGCCCAATCCATCCAACAAAAGCGCGCCAATTCCCACTGCCGATTTAACCCGCCCATCTTCACCAAGCCCAGCTTCTGTCACACCCAAATGCAAGGGGTAATCCCAATTCACCTTTTTCATTTCAGCGACTAACAAACGATACGCCTGGATCATGACGAGCGGATTTGACGCTTTCATCGAAAAAATAATGTCATGATAATCAAGTTTACGAGCAACGCGAGTAAACTCAAAGGCCGACTCTACCATTCCGGCGGGAGTATCCCCATAACGGTTCATGATCCGGTCCGAGAGCGATCCATGGTTCGTTCCAATGCGCATCGAGCGTTTAAGTTGCTTACACTTAAGAACCAAGGGAGTAAACTTTTCTTCAATTTTCTCAAGTTCCTGAGCATAAGACGCATCGTCATATTCAATCACTTTAAAGCTAGCCCGCTTATCCACAAAATTTCCGGGATTGATACGCACTTTGTCCACGAAATCCACTACCCGCATGGCAGCTGGCGGAAAAAAATGAATATCTGCCACCACCGGAATCGTATATCCCTTTTTAATTAGCGTGTTTTTAATCTCTTCGCAGGCATCGGCTTCTTTGATCCCCTGGACGGTGACCCGAGCGATTTCGCATCCATAATCTGCTAACTTAATGATTTGATCTACAGTGGCTTGTGCATCACGCGTATTGGACGTCGTCATGGACTGAATGCGGATCGGATTATTCCCCCCGACTCCGATATTCCCCACCATTACTTCGCGTGTAAGAAATCTTTTGGTTTGATGAATGGAATCGCAATAAGGCTTCATATCAATTAAATTTTAAACTTGTTATATGTGGTTTTTTATAAACTTGATCTAGTGTATTCGAAATCAACGTAATCAAGCAATGGTAAAACAGTGACGACAACCTTAGAGACAAAAATGAATATCCAAGATAAGTCGGCAGAAGGAAACCTTACAGCGTTAGTTTCTTGGTCAATTTTTGACTGGGCCAATAGCTCCTACTCCGCCATTATCGAAACGTTTGTATTCGCCACCTTTTTTGCGGAGGCCGTCGCTGCGTCCGACACAGAAGGTTTATCGTTATGGGGTTTTATTACTGGACTAGCAGGATTGTTCGTCGCGATTGGCGGCCCCATCCTTGGCGCGATCGCTGACCGGTGTGGATTGCGGAAACTATGGATCGCTTTCTTTACCGTGATTACGATCACCTGCATTTCGCTGATGTGGTTCGTCAAACCGCATCCCACCTATGTGATTTTTGCCATGGTGCTTACCGGATTTGCTGCGATTGCTTCCGAATATTCGTACGTGTTTTACAATGCGATGCTACCTGAATTATCTGGCCCCAAAAACGTCGGTAAGTGGTCCGGAATCGGCTGGGGTCTGGGATATTTGGGGGGAATGATGTCGCTCCTCATCGCCTATTTTGGATTTATCAAACCTGATCCTTGGTTTGCGATCACCACTGCCGAATCGGCTAACATCCGTGCCACATTTTTAGTGTGCGCCGCGTGGTATGCGCTTTTTTCTCTGCCGTTATTTTTCTTTACTCCCCCTTCCAAATCGATGGGCATCCCCATCGGCACTGCCGTCAAACAAGGGTTGTTAACTTTATGGGGATCCTTGAAAAATGTCAGGGAGAATGCTCCCCTATTCCGCTTCTTTATCGCTAGGATGTTCTTTGTCGATGGGCTGTTAACCTTGTTTGCATTCGGCGGCGTTTATGCCGCAACGCAATATCATATGTCATCAGATGAGATTTTGCGCTTCGGCATTGCTTTGAATATCACCGCCGGAATTGGGGCCATGGGATTTGCTTTTTTAGATGACCGGGTGGGAGGAAAGGAGATGATCATTATTTCACTTGCCGCTCTGATCTTTATTGGCACCATGGCATTGCTCGCCAAAACTTCCGATGAATTTTGGACATACGGAATGTTATTAGGAATTTTCGTGGGTCCTGCGCAAGCTTCTAGCCGTTCCTATTTAGCGCGCGTCGTCCCTCCCGACATGCGCAATCAGATGTTCGGGTTCTTTGCTTTGACCGGTAAAGCAACCGCCTTCATGGGACCAATGTTGGTCGCTTGGATCACTTACATGACACAAAATGAAAGACTTGGAATGGGCGTGGTCATTGTTTTCCTAGTCATAGGCGCTCTGTTAATGTTAAGCGTCCCTTCGGATCGTAAGCCAATCGTGATTGAAAAATAGCATATTACGATTCATAATGGTGTAGACCGATCTTAAGACAAAGGAGCATGCGATGAATCAAAACTTCACCGAAGGTGTCACTAACGCCATTCAAACCGCTTTTGCGGATGCCCAAAGCCGTAAGAATACTGAAGTCACCGAAAACCATCTTTTGCTTGCCTTCTTGGAAGACCCACAGGGATATTTCGTCAGTATCTTGAATAATCTGAAGGCTAATCCGGAACCCTTGATCGAAGCGACGATTCAAAATTTGGACCGTCAGCCCACCTATAGCGGAACAGTGGAACAGCCAACCCCTTCACGCAATCTGCAAGCACGGATTACCGACGCACAAAATATCGCAAAAAGCTGGAACGATACCTATACAAGCAGCGACCATTTTCTTGTTTCTTATTGGAAAAATGGTGGAGAGCCATTTGCCAGCTGGAAGCAAAAAACCGGAATCGCCTTAAGCGCCTTGGAAAAGCAAATTAAAAGCATACGCGGAGACCGCCATATGGATTCCCCCAGCGCAGAATCAAGCCTGCAAACCTTAGAGAAATATTGCAAAAACCTCACTGCTTTGGCCAGAGAAGGAAAGTTAGACCCGGTGATCGGACGGGATGAAGAGATCCGCAGGACCATGCAGGTCTTAACCCGCCGCACCAAAAATAATCCCATGCTGATTGGCGATCCAGGAGTCGGCAAAACAGCCATTGCTGAAGGGTTGGCCATCAGAATTGTGCAAGACGACGTTCCGGAATCGTTAAAGAATAAGCAGATTGTCGCTCTCGATATGGGAAGCTTGATCGCAGGAACTAAATACCGCGGAGAGTTCGAAGAGCGATTGAAAGGGATCATCAAAGATATCGAGAAAAGCGAAGGACAGATTATTTTGTTCATCGATGAGATCCATACACTCGTTGGAGCAGGCGCTACCGAAGGAGCAATGGATGCTGCAAACCTGCTCAAACCTGCGCTAGCACGTGGTTCCTTGCATTGTATTGGGGCAACCACCCTGAATGAATATCAGAAGTATATTGAGAAAGATGCTGCCCTCGAGCGCCGCTTCCAGCCGGTTTATATTAAAGAGCCAAGCGTGGAAGACACCATTGCGATCTTGCGCGGATTGAAGGAAAAGTATGAAATTTACCATGGCGTCAGGATCACCGAATCGGCATTGCATGCCGCCGCCTTCCTCTCCAACCGCTACATCACCGACCGCAATCTTCCCGACAAGGCGATTGATTTGATCGATGAAGCAGCCAGCTTGATCCGGATGCAATTAGGGAGCCGTCCACTGCCGATCGATAATAAGGAGCGGGAGCTTGCTTCTCTGATCGTTGAACAAGAAGCCCTCAAGCGAGAAAATAGCCCCAGCGCCAAAGGGGAAGCAGAGCGGTTAGAGAAACGGATCGCGCAAGTCAAAGAGGAATTAAACACCCTCAAGCAGCAGTGGGACCAAGAAAAGAACGTCATTCTTGCGGTCAAAGAGAAAAAGAACCGGCTCGAGCAATTAAAATTCCAAGAGGAAGAGGCAGAGCGCAAATCGGATTACAACAAAGTTGCAGAGCTGCGCTATAGCGTCATCCCGAAACTCCAAGAGGAGATTGAGGACGCGGAGAAGCAGCTGAAAAACAAATCCCATCGCATGCTTCAAGAAGAAGTCGATGAACATCTGATCGCACAGATCGTCTCAAAATGGACCGGTATTCCCGTCGCCAAAATGTTGGAAGGGGAAGCAGAGCGGTTGCTTAATCTGGAAAAAGAGTTGGAAAAAACCGTGGTCGGCCAAGACATGGCGATCAAAACCGTCAGCGAAGCGATCCGCCGTTCCCGTTCTGGACTCAGCGATCCGAATCGTCCGATGGGGGCATTTCTCTTTTTAGGCCCGACAGGGGTCGGCAAAACGGAATTGGCAAAGGCGCTGGCGGTGCAGCTATTCAATCAAGAAGATGCTCTGATTCGTTTGGACATGTCGGAATACATGGAAAAACACAGCGTGTCGAAACTCATTGGATCTCCGCCAGGTTACGTCGGATACGATGAAGGTGGACAACTAACCGAAGCACTGCGCCGCAGACCCTATAGCGTCGTGCTCTTGGATGAAATTGAAAAAGCGCATCCAGATGTCTTTAATATCTTGCTTCAAGTATTTGATGAGGGCCGTTTAACGGATAGTAAAGGAAGAACCGTTAATTGCCGTAATGCGTTATTTATCATGACTTCGAATTTGGGCTCTGAGCAGCTCATGGAGAGCATCGAACATTCGCGCAGCAATTTGTCAAAAGAAGCGATCATGGCGATTTTAGACCCGATCATCAAAAAACATTTCCGTCCGGAGTTCATCAACCGGCTAGACGACATCCTCCCCTTCCTGCCGCTGCGCAAAGAAGATATGCAGAAAATTGTCGAGATTCAATTACGACATGTTCAGCACCGGCTGCATGAGCGGCATGTCTGGCTGACATGGACGCCTGAGGTAGTTTCCCTGTTAGCAGAGGAAGGGTATGATCCTTTCTTCGGCGCCCGTCCTTTAAAACGCTTGATCCAGCATAAGGTCAGTAATATGCTAGCCAAAGGTGTTCTAGAAGGCAAGATTCCGGATGAATCTAAAGTCAAGCTTATCCGCGAAAAAGATGATATTTCGTTTGTTGTAGAAAGTGCAAGGGAGGAAAAGCAAGAAACCGAACGAAAAAACCCTAAGAAAGAAGCAAAAACAGCAAAAATCTAAGACAGGACGTACAGGACGTACAGGACGTACAGGACGTACAGGACGTACAGGACGTACAGGACGTACAGGACGATTTTTAAGCTTACGTCACTGACAGTCAATGATTTTTTTTGTCGCGTTTGTCCTGTTTGTCGTGTTTGTCCTGTTTCTTTACCCCATGAACTGTTTGAATTGCGATTGCAACAACCGGGTAAAGGTGCTGCTTTGCATAGGTTCATTGATCATAAAATAGGTTAATATCATTGCAAAACCCAAATAAGGACTAAATATTGCAATAAATAGCCCTACAGCTATTGTAAGGGCTCTTTTAAAGCCAAGCCAGTTTTGCCGGGCAAGGCGATTCAAATCGTTTATCTGACGAAAAAATAAACAAGATAAAAACCCAAACAATACCGTTCCAAACAACGATCCGACCGCCCAGGCCAATGCCACAACGCCAATTAAAAAGCATAATATCCGCACTTTAACCGTTGCATGCACAGGCTTCAGCTTAGGCTTGACCGGCGGCGCTGACCCTAAAACAGCTCGCCTTGGATTTAAATGCTCATCCAAATAGATAAATTCCGGCACCTTCCGCGGCTGGTTTTCAGGCCGCCGATGCTCGGAAGGATGCCCTTCGTAGGGATTTGGAGTGCTCATAACACCTCCAAGTTGATCGCTATTTTTTTCTTTTGATCTTGTTGATGCCGTTTAACGCGGCGATCCGGTACCCTTCTGCGAAGGTAGGATAATTGAAAACCTGGTCGATAAAGAAGTCGATTCGCGCATGAAACTCAACAGCCAGCTGTCCAATGTGGATCACCTCTGTCGCTTGCCTGCCTATCACATGGATGCCCAAAATCTCTAATGTTTCGGCATGAAACAAGATCTTAAACATTCCTACATTGCTTCCGCTAATGTGCGCGCGTGCAATCTCATAATAATATGCCCGCCCGACCTCATAGCGGAAACCTAATTCTTTCAGTTCATCCTCCGTATACCCGCACGAGGAGATCTCCGGAATGGTGTAGATCCCAATCGGGTAAAACGAAGGGAAATAGTGTGTCTGCGCTCCAAAGGCATGCCTTGCGGCCAAACGCCCTTGTTCCATACTTGTCGATGCCAAACAGGGACCGCCAATCACATCGCCCACCGCATAAATCGTCGGGACGACAGTTTGGAATAGCGCATTCACGGGGATATACCCTTTTGTATTCACTGACAATCCCGCATTTTCAATGTGCAGCGACTCCACATTCGCCACCCGTCCCAGCGCATATAAAAGGACATCTGCTTCCAATACCGTTCCATCTTTAAACTTGACCACGGCACTCTTATCTTTACGGACAATTTCTTCTGGCTCTTTTGATCCGAGAAAACGCAACCCGATATCGGTCAAAGCCGTTTGCAAATGGATACCGATTTCCGAATCAATCAAAGGCAGCATCCGCTCTTTCTTATCAATCACCGTCACCTCTGTACCGAGCGCTGCAAAAAAGCTCGCATATTCCGATCCGATAATCCCTCCTCCTAACACCAACATCGTATCCGGCACACGATCGATCGAAAGCAGGCGCGTGGAATCCAAAATGACATCATTGTCGAACGGAATGTTATTGGGGTTGCGCGGGTTCGATCCAGTGGCAATGACAAAAAACTCCGCTTTAATTTGATACTTGAGGCGGAACTCCCGGTCCATAATCAATAACGTATGTGAACTTTCAAAACGGGCCGTCCCGGTCACTAAACGAACATCGTTCTTCTTCAACTGCCGATAAATAATATTCCGCTCTTCCTCAATCACTTTGTAAAGGCGGAAGTTCAGATCGTTAATCGAAACCTCATGGACTTTATGCTCTTTTCCATAAAAACTGCGGGCATGGAAATCAGTTAAATCAAGAATCGCTTCCCGTAATGATTTTGAAGGAATCGTCCCCGAATACAGGCATGCTCCGCCTGGATCTTCATCTTTCTCGACGACAACGCACTTTTTTCCCAATTTTGCAGCTTGAATAGCGGCTTTTTGACCGGCCGGGCCCGACCCGATCACCACGATATCCGCCTTAATTTCCTCCATAAGCGCTCCAGTAGGCCGGAAAAAAGTCCCTACCTACACAATCCCACATATTTATGATACTTTACTTATAGCATATATAGCAATTTTTTTACTAAAACCCAATCATATAGGACTAAAATCTTTAAGAAGTTATAATTTAAGGTATAGGGATGAGGTCTTTTATGAAGAAAGCAGACTATACCAAAGTGGAACAGCAGCTCGAGGAAGGACTCCGGAAAATTAAGGTGCGCAAGCTGTTGCGATATGCCGATGTGTCAGCAGCCATGGGAGGATCAGCAGCTAAAGAATTAAGTGTGGCGCAACGGCAAGAGATCATCAAAGCGTTCTTAAAAAACCTTCAAGTTGAAGTGACGGACTTAAAGAAAAAAGATGCCTCGGTGTTTGAAAAGTTAGAAATTGATACTGCAGAGCTGAAAAAATACTTCGAAAACCCGAGTCAATTAACGGGAGAAGACTGGGAGAAGGTCAAGACGATTAGACAGAAGGTCGCTCAATATAAAAAAGATCTTAGAAAACAACTCGGCAATCCAAACGATGAAGAGATCATTGAAAAACAGCGGAAAAAACAAAAAATCCGTCGCTTTAACATCAATGAAAAGTGGGTGCCCTTACACTAATCACCGCGCCGGGGCCGGCAAATAGATATCGGCATTGCGCTTAAATTCACCCAAAATCGATTCTACACATTTCAAAGTCGCCACCGCCCTCAAGTTGGGCTTATCGTCAATAATTTGTCTTTGCAAGAAAATCTTAGGATGACCAGCCTCTGGATCTTCCGCGGGAGCGATCCCATTTTTATTCTTGTAGGACTGCACGAAGTCTTTTTGACCTTCAGGAAGGGTTGTGTACTCTTTGAATAAATCGGTATAGCGGGTCGCGACAGCTTGGGTCAAGGTTGGCTTCAATTTCGTCTGAATAAATTCATGAAACACCAGATACATGATTTGATTTCTAAGCATCGTGAGCTCAATTTGATTCAAACGCTCTCCACGAACTGGTTCTTGCAGAATTAACGATTTGATGTGATGAAATGACAAGAGTCCTTCATGAATAATCACATTCACGATATCCATGGGGTCTTTTTTACCTGCGATTTTGGCATCAAAGCTGGAATTTAATTTAGTCAGCACATTGTTGCAATAGCCCCTCAGCGTTCCCATGTCTTCCGGAAGGAGATTGTAGGCCAATGGAGGCTGAATCACTCCAAATGACATCAATTGATTTAAGAATGCCGTAGCATCAGCCGTCGCTTGCGCGTGTGAACTTGCATTCATCCGCTCTCGGTTAATCCGATCACGCTTCTCAGTACGCCAGCGTTCAATAATCTCACGCCGCCTTTTATTTTCAAAAAGGGAGGACAATGGCCCTAGAATATTGACTTTTCCTTTGAGCAAGCCTTTGAGAACACCTAAAATATAGGTCGCTAAAAAGCTGTTTTTTCCGATATCAAAAACTTTATATCCCAAAATCGTCAGTTCCCGCAGCCACGCTTCAAATGCCGGAAACAAGAAGTGGATTCCGACCAGGCCAACGATCAAGATAATCGGTAAAACCGCAACAATCCTTTCATAAATGGTTTTGGCTTCACGGATTGCTTGCCAATAACTCTTGAAATTTTCCCAAAGCGAAAGATCTGGCAGTTCGGTTTGCTTATGGGGTGCAGCTCTTCTAATTAATTTGATATCAAGATCGGTTTTTAAATATTTCAAAAATTCCGCTTTTTGAGCTGCTTCCAAAACGGAGTGGGTGACCGCATTCGTTTTTTCCACCATCTCGTTAATTTGCTGATGGGCGATGTTATATTTTGCAAAATCACTTCGACTTGGATCCCTTACTCTGTCCGTGATGAAAAACGTATGCGCTTCGTTGCTAAAGAACGCGCGCTGGTCCGGACGATTTGCAAGCTGAGACACTAAAGAAACCATCCGAGACAAATCGGCAAAATTTTGATACTTACTCGTCTCCTCATCATTTTGCTCGCATGCATGAGCCACCGCCGAACAACAGAAGGCCAGCTTGGCGATCAATTTCTTCATTCTTTCCGTTAAGACCTTGGCTGTCTCCTCGTGCTGCTTGGCAAACATCAACAATGTCGCTAAGATATCCGGAGCCAGATCAAACGCTTTTTTAGGATTGACAGCGGCCCACGCATCAAATTCGTCAAACCATGTGCTAAGTTTCCCATCGACACTGTTTTTTTCAGCAAGGAGTGAAGCCATGATCTTATCGACACGTGCCTGAAGAGTTTGCCCTTTATCGGCAAATTCCTTTCTGCGTGTGATCACCTGAATAGAGCTAGGGGAGAAAGAAAGGTAAGCGCGAATGGAAGGGATGGTTTCTCGCACCGAAAAAAACAAATCGTTGGCGATCTCGCGGATCACTGGATCGGTAGCGCCTTGAGTAAAATATTCCCGCGACACGTTCTCATAGGTATTAAATGTTTTCTGGTATGCGTCATTAAGGATTTTCAATTCATATTCTAAAATCCCCCTGATCTCAGGCTCTCGACTATGGCTAAGAATATCCTTTTTTTGAGCAATGACATCGCATAGCCGGAGCAAACATGCGTGATGGAAATGCAGCCGGACCGCACGCAACTTGCGCAAAGTTCGCTCCTCTTCTTCATGCAATGCAACGTTTTGGTTGGCTTCGCGGCTTTCAGCTTTTTTATGATGGATCGCGCTGAGTGCTTTAAGGTAATGGGTTTTTAATTCTTTTAATTGGTTATAGACAGATTCAAACCCCACCTTATCCAGGTCGGTATAACGATTTCCGACGAAGGTAGGGTTTTGCAATAACCACTTCCAGAAATTATTCGGGATGCGTGTTTCATCAGGCTTATAGTTGACGTTTGCGCCGTTCATCACTCCGAGGGCAACAGCTTTTCGTTTTTCTTTGAGGAGATTTCGTTTTAAAGTGGATTGTTCAACAGCCTCTCTTAATTTTCCTAATGCAGCCTGTGTGTTGCGGCCCCATTGAGCATAAAATCCATTAATCGTTCCGAAAATAGTGGCGATTTCATCGGTAAGAACCTTACAGTGCTCAGCACTTTGTACAGGCGATTGTTCCCCAATGACGGGATTCAAATTCGTTATATGATGTGGAACGCTTGACGCCGCGTCCATAAATTAAGGCCTCGTAAACGATCTATTAAGATTTTATGAAGACAAATATACCTAAGTTACTTATTTATAGACAATATGATAATTTATTTTAATGAATGTATATCCTAATTAGGCTTGTGGAATTTAAAGCTGACTATAAAATCTAAGAGATAAAAGCATTAATATAATCGAGAAGTAGCCTTTTATGGGGAATAGAACCCGCTCTTTCAAAGATGAAATTCACACACTCTTGCCGGCTCCACTTTGGAAAAGTTGTGGAAGAATGCCCTGAATTGGATTCTAAGGGTATTAAAGCCTGCATATATATTTTTTTAAAATGATCTGAGAAGGCATGGACCATATGCCACTTGCACCATCCTTGCTCGAGACGGTTGACAACCGTGGAAAGAATATAGTCGCTTAAATGGGTAAGCAGGGCGTCATCAACCGATAACTTCCTAAGTTGTTTTTGAATTTCGGCACGAATCGTTTGTGGATGGATCCACCGGTTAAATAAAATAATCACATCAAAAGGAGTGTAATCAGCCTCATGATGTTGGGTTTTGCCAAGTTCAATATCCAATCGATTGCGCAAGCTCCCCACCAAATGATCAGACAACTTGTGAATCTGCAGTTCGAGATGCGGATCCACTTGCGTCAACACAACCGGACAGATAGAAGGGATCAATCCGGTTTCGATTAACGAATCAAATAACTGATCGATATGTCTGGGTCCGACTGAGAGGAGAAATTGTTCCTCTAACTCATGACATTTATTTAAGACGATTTTCCGGTGTTTCTTGCGCAAAATGATCTGTGAAATTTGCTCGATCGTCTGCCGATGGCCAGTTACTAAAGAGACAGCTTTGTGATAAAGCACCTTGATCCAATCCCAGGCATTCAATTTCGGTTGGAGGATTGCCGTGTTCTCTATAATCCATTTGGCGTGTGTCTTGTCTAAATAATGTTGGAGCGATTCCATGATTCCTTCTTGATGGATCAGATCCCTAGCCGTTGCGGCTTCATGCGGAGCAGGATAGACGGCGGCTGCTGTTAAAGAGGTTTTGACCGACTGCTGCTGGCAAAGCTCCCGGATCATCTCAGGTTGAATATCCGAAAAGGCTTGTTCGCTCGAACGTGAAAGGATCGGCAGAAACCGGTGCAACGCAGCCATTCCGCGTAAATGCCACTCCTCCGTCTGAGTGCTCATATCCTGGTCCACTAACACCCCTACACCCAGACGAAAAAGGAATTTCTGTTGGATCTCCTCAAACACTTTTCCATATTTTAACGTTTGTTTGGGCTCCACGCTCGCCGACAGGCGCCTCATTTCCGGCGAATAGAATTGTTGTTCGCGTAAATGCCTGAACGCCCAATCCAGATAAAGGTTGATGAACAGGGTATAGGTATGGCGCCAGTTTTTCCATCCATTCACTTGCAGACTCTTTAACCAATCGTGGACGCCGCTTTCCAGGTAAAACCCTTTTTGAGCTCCTTCATGGAGATGGTGTAAATCTGCTTGAGAAAGGAGTTCTGGCAATAGGTAGGCACGCACCAGAGAATCTGGAGGCACCCGGCCAAGAAGATGATAAGCTTGGACCGGCGCTGCGATGCGGGATTGCTTGCGCAGCAACTCGCGGTACGCTGCCTCAAGCAAGCTGATTTCCCTTTGCAGGGCACTTTTTGAAGGAGTGAAATGACCCTTTAGAAAACGGTTTTTTTTCTCGCCTAGCAAATCCAAGGTTCTCAATAGAATTGCCTGAATTAAGTGCAGATGGACGGTTCCAATCCGTTCATAAATCACTTTACGTTGGTTGTAAGAAGCGCCTTCCATGCCTGCGCTAATCCGCTGGTGTTCCTGCTTTAAAAATTCGAGCGCTTCATGGAACGCGCTTTTTAGATGGAAACCTACCGGCGAATGGGCCGTCTCGCTGATGAGCAGCGATCCCCACGTGGCTTTCTGCCAACTTTCATCCCATGCCGGAATAGAACTGTACCGCTGCATCCGGTATTCCGGATGGGACTCATCGGGAAAATAGTGCTCGGGGTGCAAATGCGAGATCACCGTTTCATGATAGCGGGTCATGTGCTTTTTCAGCTCTTTAAGCCGATCTGCCAGATACCGTGAGCCTTTTAAATGCGCCTGAAAGGCTTGGTGCAATGCCGAAGAAAGGCGCGGCTGGTTGCCAGCCAGCCCCAGATCCAGTTCCTGGATCATCAGCCGGATGGCATTCATGCGGAACGCATGAATTTCAAGCAAAGTAAGCTGGGCCGCTTTTTCCAGTCTAAACAGCTCCCGCAGTTTTTTGGCCCGTTCGTAAAGGGTCGAGGTCAGCTCGATGGCATTAGCGATTTCCTGCATGGAGTGGACCTGGTTTTCCCCACGCCGGTACAATGAATCTAAGATATTTAAATTAAGATCTTTAAGACGATGTTCCCGTATCTTATTATAGAGCTGTTCCTTAAATCCATAGGGAGTAAGATTGACA
The DNA here is from genome assembly GCA_020054065.1 of Parachlamydiales bacterium. GTDB lineage: Bacteria > Chlamydiota > Chlamydiia > Chlamydiales > JAEYWL01 > JAGVLX01. The sequence continues at coordinate 94,696 of JAGVLX010000021.1, forward strand.
ATGGCTTGCGAAAACGATTCCACAAGTTCGTTTTCTGAGATTTTCTTTAGGTTCATCTCATGGAATTCTTGAATGATTCGACTAGCATGACTAAGTGCAGATCTCTGATAATCAGATAGTTGGATAACTTCCATAATCCTGCCCTTACGTATTACGCCTACCCTCCAATAACTCTATTTATATTATAACATAATTTTTCATTTATTAATTAATATTTATATAAGCAATAATTTAAAAGTAAAGCCGTTAAAACCTGAAAAAAAGCTCTAAAAAAACTTGATTATCCTTGAAACGAATCGCTCATCGTGCTATGATGTTGCCATTCTTTTTAATCGGAGATTGCAGCATGTCAAGAGTTTGCCAAGTAACTGGAAAGAGACCCGTCGTCGGTAAGAAATACGCTATTCGCGGTATCGCTAAGAAAAAGAAAGGGATCGGTTTAAAAACAACCGGGATCACCAAACGCCGTTTTACCCCAAACATTAAGAAAAAGCGGTTCTGGGATGTGGAACAAAAAAGATTTGTAACGTTGAAATTGTCTACTGCAGCAATGCGTTCAATCGACAAAAAAGGTTTAAATAAAGTATTAGCCGAGCTAGAGTAAGTCAGTTTGCAAATCAGTCGTGCTAAAAAAGTTTTAGCCGAGCTTGTAAATATGTCCTGCTAAAGCATCTTAGCCGATAAGTCCTGCCGACCGGCATTCACTCGCCATCTGCAGGTCTTTTTATTTGTGGGGGTCTATGTCGTTGATCAATCTACGCCGGTTTATTCAGGTGTTGCATCAACAAAAAGAGATCGTAACGGTAGATGCCGAAGTCGATCCCACCCTAGAACTTCCCGAAATCCATCGCCGTGTCATTGAAGAGCAAGGGCCCGCCCTATTCTTTAAGCGGGTTAAACACTCTCCCTTTCCTGTTGTCACCAATTTGTTTGGCACGCAAAACAGAGTCCGCCTCGCCTTCAACAATCGTCCAGAAGAGCTTGTGCACAATTTAGTGCAGTTGTTAACGAAACACTTTCCTCCAACTTTGAGCACGCTGTGGAACCACCGCCACACCCTTAAAAAGCTGCTGAAAGTTGGAACAAAGAACGTGTCGCACGCTCCGGTTTTAGAAGTTAAAATGAGCGAAGTAGATCTTGAAAAACTGCCTTTTACTCAATCGTGGCCCTTGGATGGGGGACATTTTCTCACGTTGCCGCTCGTTTATACAGAGCCGGTCAGTCATAAAGGCCCGCCTAATTTAGGCATGTACCGCATTCAACGTTTTGATAAAAAAACAACTGGGCTGCATTGGCAAATCGCCAAAGGGGGCGGCTATCACTATCATCAAGCTGAACAAGCCGGGAAGCCGCTGCCAGTATCCATTTTTTTAGGAGGCCCCCCAGCAATGATCTTAGGCGCCATTGCGCCTTTGCCCGAGAATGTGCCTGAGGTGTTGCTGAGTTCCCTGCTTCAAGGGGAAAAGCTGCAGCTAGGATCGATACCAGAATCCCCCTACCCCGTTGTAGCGGAATCGGAATTTGCTTTAATTGGATCCGCTAAACCGCATCAGCGGCGGATGGAAGGCCCTTTCGGAGACCATTACGGATACTATAGTTGGGCGCATGAGTTTCCGGTTTTCGAATGCGAAGCGATTTATCATCGTAAAGATGCAATCTTTCCGGCAACCGTTGTGGGGAAACCGCGCCAAGAGGATTTCTTTATTGGCGATTATTTGCAGGAGCTGCTTTCTCCCCTTTTTCCCGTTGTGATGCCGTCGGTGAAAGACATTTGGAGTTATGGCGAGACCGGTTTTCACTCGTTGGCAGCTGCTGTGACGCATGAGCGGTTTTACCGGGAAAGCATGGTATCGGCCTTTCGGATATTGGGAGAGGGACAATTAGCGTTGACGAAATTCCTAATGGTAACCGACCGGACCGTCAACTTACATGATTTTAAAGCTGTGCTGCAAACGGTATTAGAACGGTTCAAACCGGAAACCGATTTATTCGTCTTTTCCAATTTATCATTAGATACACTTGATTATACAGGCCCTGCGCTGAATAAAGGTTCGCGCGGAGTGATGCTGGGATTGGGCGAACCGGTGCGCAAGTTGCCTGGAACGTTTATGGGGCCGTTGCCGCAACCGTTAAAAACAGCTAAACCTTTTTGTGCGGGGTGTTTGGTTGTTTCAGGACCGGCTTATGAACACAGCAACGATTTTTCCTGGCTGAACCAGCCTGCTTTTTCCCAATGGCCTTTAGTGGTGTTAGTGGATGATGTTGAAGCAGCAACACGCACTGTTTCAGACTTCCTGTGGACCACCTTCACCCGCTTTGAACCTGCTGCGGATATTCATTCAGGTGAGGCGGATGTGTTTAGGCATCATGTGTGTTACAAGGGGCCGATTTTGATTGATGCACGGTTCAAACCCACGTATCCGCCAGTTGTCGAGTGCGATCCTGATACCAAGGCCCTTGTGGATCGTCGTTGGCACGAGTACTTTCAGAATAAATCAAATTAACAAGATAGGCAGGATCGCCTTCGGCGACAGGATAAGCAGGAAAAATAACAAGAATGAATAACTAGGATAGTAAGGGAAGTAGGATTGTTAAAACCTTTGCATAAAGATATAATATGACTGCCAAGCAAAGACCGATTGCAAATTTGTTAGTGACGATAGCTGGAGTTCAGTATGTTCTGGGCACTCTAAGATTTAATGCAGGTGAACTTTCTTATTTCTTCACATATCCGAAAAATTCTCCTGATAATCAGCTCTATTATGAAACTGGTGAATCCACTCCTCAACTAGAGCACATTACTTGGCATGATGAAAGGATTCATATAAAACGTAAAGATAATGTCGCTATAGAAGTTATTGATTATGCAGGACCACTTTTAATTACTCCTCCTGTGCTTACCCCCCTATATGTTGAGTCTTTATATTTTAATATTGATGAGGAACCCTGCTTACGAAGGGCAGACGAATTTACCCCATGGAAAGGAAGCGTTTCACAGGAAATATTATCGATCGATAGATCAACAGGTTTTAGCTTGATTCTCCTTTTAGCACCATCAAAAGAGACCACTTCTAAGGTTCTAATGAGATTACAATTTCAGGATCCAATTCGGCAATTTCCTTTTACGCTTCACTTGGCTGATGTATGCGATTCTAAGCATCGACCTGGAAGACTTCAAGTTTGGAATGATTGGGATATCATTGTTATTACAACACCTTTTGTGCAAAAAACACTATCCCCTATTCCCCCTTCCCTGGGTTCGTGTCGTCTGCCCAATTATCGGAATATTCCTGCCGCTTTAACAGATCTTGTTTGTCAAGCAAATGGAATTCCAAAACGTCCTTAAATCAGTACACAAAAATTTTACTTTTTATTGCCTATTTCTATCCTGGTTATCCCATACGCATCAACCTTTGCTTGCTTTTTTGATGCCTAATCTCCTAAGGCCGAAGGCCTTTATATAAAAGCCTAGGCTCTGCGAGCCTAGGTAACGAATGAAACAAACGCATGCACGCTGTAGGCGTGCCGTATGTAGTTCATACAGCACTCCTACAGCGTGCATTTGTATTTTTTATTATCTCCTAGGCTCGGAGAGCCTAGGCTTTTATACGGACGGCCTTCGGCCTTAAATGGTTGTAGATTTACTAGTAGAGCTTAACTTGATGCGTATGCCTGGTTATCACTGGTCATCTTTGCTTTTCTATCCTGCCTACCTATATCGCCGAAGGCGATCCTGCCTATCCTGTTAGTTTTTGTTTGCTAATAGACAACGTTCCCCTGTCGATCTGAATGAGACGCCCATCGATTTCAAGTTGTTTATTGACAGCCCGCTGATGCAGCAGTTGGGCAGCTGTTTGACACACGGCTTGCTGCCATACGAATCCATGCGCAATGGCCAATTGACGCAGCAAAAACCGGATTTCAATCGGTTCCAGAGGATAGGGTTTTAAATCGAGAAATAGCCCAGTTGGTTCAGCTACCACATTCTTTAAAGCAGGTTTGATTTTGTTTAAAAGATAAGCATGAAGCTCGGCTGCCTCTTCTCCAAGACGAATCAAAGGGCGATTGATTTGCTTTCCAAACACTTTTGTGAGTTCAGGCATCACTTGGTTTCTAAATTTGGCACGTAAAAATCTATCGTCGCGATTGGTTGCGTCATCGATCCACGAAAGTTGATAACGCTCCAGGTAACTTAAGATATGTTCTTTTGAGACTTCAAGCAACGGACGCCAAAGGGTTAACTCCCCTACCGTTGTCATTTTTTGCATTCCTTGCAAATGCGGCAACGTCGCCCCCTCAAATACCTTCTTCAATACGGTTTCAGCCAGATCATCAGCATGATGCGCGGTTAAAACTGCCTGGTATCCATAAGTTCGCTTGAGCGAAGTGAAAAAATCGAACCGTGCATCCCGGCACGCCGCTTCCAGATTGCCTGGTAACTGTGTTGGATCAAGGCGGGTATGGTGAAAGGGAAGTTTTAGCGCTTGCGCTTTCCGCTTTAATGACTCAGCTTCAGCGGCACTTTCAGCTCGCCACCCATGATCGACGTGGGCAAGATGTAAATCAAGCGGATGGCGTTTATGGTATTCCAGCAGGAGGTGCAGCAAACAGGCGGAATCCGATCCGCCTGAATACGCCAATAATAAAGGCTTTGATGGATGGTGATTCTCCTCCAAAAATTGATATAAAAGAATCTGCAGATTCATCACTCACCTATGAGACAACCGATCCGGGCGGGAGTTCTTGGATATGGGCAAGTTCGGTTTGATGATTCAAATTGCCAGCTAAAAGCATCCCTTGACTTTCAACTCCCATTAAAGTGGCCGGTTTCAAGTTGGCAACCACAACGACTTTCTTGCCAATCAGTTGTTCAGGTTTATAGGAAAGGGCAATCCCTGCCACAATTGTCCGCTTCTCAAACCCTAAGTCAACTTCCAACTTTAACAACTTTTTACTTTTAGGCACCGGTTCAGCTTTGAGAATGATTCCGACCCGCAGATCTAATTTTTTAACCGCTTCAATATCGACTAATTCCTTTAAGGGCTCATGCTTTGCTGTATCGTTTTTTGGAGCAGCCTCGTGTGCTTTTTCATGTAATTTGGCGATTTCCATTTTAATCTGCTCATCCTCAATTTTTTTAAATAAGATGGCCGGCGGCGGCAACGATGCTCCATCGGCGATTGTCAATTGTGCCACTTTCTCCCACCCCAAACTCTCAAGCGATTCTTTTTGTCCCAACATTGTCCACACTTCAATCGCCGTGCTGGGGATAATTGGATAGGCAACCAGCGCTAACGTTTTTAAACATTCCAGGCAGCAAGAGATCGTGCTCTGCATCAACGGGAGTGTTGCTGGATTCTTCGCATCCGCCCACGGTTTTTTGGTATCAAAGTACACATTTCCGAGTTGTGCAAGCTCCATCAGCAGCTGGCTTGCACGGCGGAGTTTAAATTCGGCATACGCTTGATAAGCCTCTTGGGTCAGTTTTTGGATCTGATCCAAAAATTCGCGATCAATTGGCTTTAACTCTCCGCGTGGGGGAACTTTTCCCCCGCAGTGATTTTGAGCAAACACGAGGGTGCGGTTGATCAAATTGCCAAATTTACCCAGCAAATCGGTGTTGCAGCGCAATTGAAAGTCTTTCCAGGTGAACTCAGAATCATTCGTTTCCGGCGCATTGGCCGCAATCGCATAACGGATTTGATCGGTAGTGTATTTTGTAAAAAAATCTTCCAGGTCGATATACCAGCCGTCCGATTTACTGAACTGCCGTCCTTCTAACTTATAAAATTCATTCGCAGGAAGCTCGTCGACCAATTTATAAGGCTGATTCTGTCCCATTGTCATGGCCGGGAAGATGACGGCATGAAACGGGATGTTATCTTTACCAATAAACTGAACCAGTTTGGTGGATGGATCGCACCAGAAATCTTTCCAGTGTTCCGGTTTTCCGATTTTAGCGGCCCATTCTTGAGAAGCTGAAATATAGCCGATCGGTGCATCAAACCAAACGTAAAGGACTTTTCCTTCTGAGTTTGGTAAAGGGACCGGCACTCCCCAATTGGAATCACGGGTGATCGAGCGTGGATGCAAATCGTCGATATACCCCTTGATAAAGTTGATGACGTTGGCTTTCCAATTTTTCTCCTGCGTCCATTTCGTCAGGCGCTCTTTAAATTTGTCGAGCAAGATGAACCAATGCTTGGTCGGTTTAAGCACGAGCGGAGCATTCGTGAGCTTAGAACGGGGGTTTTTGAGATCCGTTGCCTCATAACTGGCACCGCAATGGGGGCACTCGTCGCCACGCGCATTTTCATATCCACATTTGGGACAGGTTCCGGTCACATAACGGTCGGCAAGAAAGCGTTTGTCTGCTTCGGAATACAATTGATTGGTTATCCGCTCCTCAATAAAACCATTTTGAACCAAATCCAAAAAATATTGCTGAACCGGAGCGATATGCTTTGGCGACGAGGTGCGCGAATAATGATCGAACGAAATATTCAGCCTTTCAAAAAATTTCTGGTTAATCTCGTGGAAGATATCCACATGCTGCTTGGGGGTTCTTCCCGCCAGGTCAGCACTCATGGTAATCGCGATTCCATACTCATCTGAACCGCAGATGTATAAAACTTCGTTTTTACGCAACCGTTCAAATCGTGCATAACAGTCGGCCGGCAGATAAGCTCCGGCAATATGGCCGAAGTGCAAGGGTCCATTAGCGTAGGGTAATGCGGATGTGATCAAAACTTTTTGCGTCATGTGTCTCCCATTGATTCAACACTACTTTGATTTTTTGCGTTTTTGTGTTGAAGGATTTAATAGTATCTTTTAATCGGCCTTTGCACGATCAAGACTTCTAGTTCGGTGCCAGGTACCATTTTCCAACCAATGAGTATGGCTGTGTCGGGATCGACATACAACGGCCCCGGTTTGGTATAAATGTAAGCGCTTTCAATGTCGACCGGAGCTGCTCTAGGACACGAAAATTCAGTTTGGTAGCCATCTAAGGTGTCGTGTAAACGGCGGATCTCATCTTGTCGCTCTTTGGTCAGGCTGCCCCAGGAGACGTAATTGCCGCGCAACCTTTTTTGTAAAAACGTCCAGTCTAACTTGATATGACCAGTCCAGGTAATGCAGTTAGGAAACACACGTCCGGTTTCCCGATCGATTGCCGATTGGGTCACTTTAAACATCCGGTTGTCGTACTCTTTATACGGCTCCATGAACTTATAAATTTGGAGCATGCTATTGTACGAAAGGTCTCTGCCGCGCCGCAGAGGCATTCCTGTATAGGGACTGACGCTATCTTTACGTGAAGTGAAGAGCCAGCCAATGATAAGGATGGCGACCATGAACGCCACAACAAGCAGGAAGACGACCGCCACCAGGAAGACGGTTGCATCTCCATAAACCTGCGCTAGTTGTGGATTCATATGCGTAATGGCTTATTTTTTTCCTTTAATCCGTTCATTGATAGATCTTGACCGATCATTGATTTCAATTTGAACCGCTTCAAAGGTTGTCACCTCTGCAGGCGAAGTCGCTTCTTTGCTGCCATCCGCAATCATCTGGCTTAAGCGGTCCGGATTATCTTCGATATCATCCAAAATTTCGTGCGTGATGTTTTCGCCATCTGAGAACTCATCGGTATCCACGCCAGCTCTGATCATATGACGTGCAACGTTAATGGCAAAATTAACTAATTCGAATTGACTTTTGAATTTTTTGTACTTTCTTTCATTGGTTAAATCGGCGTCTTTTTTAAAATCCATGGTCAACTCCTAAAAAAATAATTATTGCCGTTAGTATAAACCTTTGGGGATAAATAAACAAGGCTTTAACAATTAATTTTATGTGTTTCAGCAATAAAGATACTGCGTAAAACTTGGTAGGCTGTTTCGAACTTATCGTTGATGATCAGGTAGTCATATTGTTTGCTACGCTCAATCTCTTTAGCTGCAATGGCTAAGCGTTGCTTGACCGCTTCCGCGTCTTCTGTTTTACGGTTAATCAGCCGTCGTTCAAGTTCATTGAAAGAGGGCGGCTGGATAAAAATATAAGTCGCTGATACTTTGTTTTTTAAAAAAAGAGCCCCTTCTGTGTCGATCACCAACACAACATGTTTGCCTTGATTCAACTGCTCTTCAACCCACTTCCGTGAAGTCCCGTAGTATTGATCGTAAAGTTTGACATACTCCAAGAATTCCCCATCCGCGATCTTTTTTTCAAACTCTTGGTCCGAAATGAAATGGTAGGAGACACCCGGAATATCTCCAGGGCGCGGCGCGCGCGAAGTGTAGGAGATGCTATGGATAATGTTGGAGAATTCATCAGTCAGTCGATTGACCAGAGTCGTCTTTCCGGTGCCCGCTGGAGCACTCACAATGAATAATCGGCCGCGTGAAATGGGTTTGATAAGATCACTCGACATTCTGGATTTGCTCCCTGATCTTTTCAATCTCGGTCTTTAGATCCACAATGCGATGGGCAATCGCGACATCGCTGGACTTGGATCCCATCGTATTCACTTCGCGGCCTAACTCCTGCAGGATAAACTCCAACGTTTTACCGATGGCAGGATCTGAGGAGTACAGGATGTTTTTAAATCGGTTTAAGTGGGAATGGAAGCGGGTGATCTCTTCGGCAATATCCACTTTTTCGGCATAGACGCAAATTTCGCGCAGAATTTTTTCTTCATTTTCAATATTCCCTGGAAGGTATTCTTCAATCCGCTGGGTGAGTTTTTCGCGGAATTTGCCCACACTGTTTTGAGAATTGGTTTCGATCTCTGACACCCAAACGTGCAGTTTTTCCAATCGTTCCGAAATATCTTCGGTTAGCGACTTCCCTTCGTATGCTTTCATTTGCTGAAACTGGTCAAGAGCTTGCTGGAAGACTTGTGCGACATAGTCTTTATAGGCGTTTTCGCTTTCAGGAACAGATTCATAAAGGAGCAGCCCTTCGTTACGAGCCAGGACGGCTAAATCGATGTCTGATTTGTTAAGGCCAGAAGCTAAAGCAATCTGAGAATACGCTTCATAAAGCTGCTTAGCCAACGGAAGGTTCGGAATGACTTTTAACGGAATGGTGTCGTGATAAGACGCCGTCAACTTTAGGTTAACCTGTCCGCGTGTGACATGGGCAGCGATGATCCAGCGGCGAATTTCCGGTTCGAGGAAAAGAAGCTCTCTCGGAAGACTGATATTAATGTCTAAAAATTTACGGTTGACGGATTGCAGCTCTAGAACGAAATGTCCATAAGGGGTTTCTAAGATTCCACGGCCGTAGGCGGTCATGCTGCGTAACATATGGGATGTCCTTGTTAAAGTGCAGTGTACTAAAGTGCAGTTTTAAGATAAAGGACCAGGACAAAATGACTTTTGTCGTGTGTGTCCTGGTCTGTTTAAAACAGCGTACCGAAATAGACGAAATCCCCTTTATAAGGGTGTCCTTCTTTGAATTGTTTTAAAGGAATGCCAAACCGCTCCTCAAAGGTGATCTTGCGGTTAGTTTGGGAAATCATCGTCGATTCAATGATATTGTCTTCTCCGCCATAAATCATGACATGATAAATTTTTTGCGGAGTCGCTTCCTTGGCTAAAAAAACAAGGTCGGCGATCTGCAGTTGGCCGGCTGCAATCTTGCGGCTTAAGCGGTATTGGTCGCAGGCGTCGCGTGGAATCTGCATCCCCTCTTTTCGATAGAGGAGGTTCACAAAACCAGAACAATCCACACCGTTAGGATTCCTGCCGCCCCACAAATAGGGCAATCCCAGGTAGTTCGCCGCATCTTCAATCATGCGACGGCGGACGGTAATGGGTTCTTCTTCTAATAAATGCGCTCGTTCAACCCACCCACGATAACCTTTCCACCCTTCATCCGCGTACCATTTCTGCTGTTCGACGGCCTCAATATACACCCACTCATTTTCAATGCGGTGAACAAACACCTTTTCGCCATGCACCAGCTGAGTTTCCTGATTCTCATCTTGATGACCAGGACCGGTGAGACGGCGGCTTGGAATTCGCCGTACATCAGAAAAGGGTACCTTGCAAATCGCTTGATACATCTTCTTCTTCGTAAAAGGGTTTAAAGGTTAAACGGTGAATCGGACACGCCCCATATTTCGCAATCATCTCCAAATGCAGATCGGTGCTGTAACCTTTATGTTGATCAAAGCCATATTGAGGATACACTTGATGATAATCGCGCATGATGCGGTCGCGTGTGACTTTAGCGATGACGGAGGCGGCCGCCACAGAATGGGACAGCTGATCCCCCTTAATGATTTTTTCACAGGGAATCGTCGGATGCGGCAGCTTCAACCCATCAACAAAAAGAAAATCTGGCTGGTGAATCAGTTTGGAAACTGCTTCCAGCATCGCCTGAATCGTCGCTTGAAAAATATTGATGGTGTCAATGACTTGATGATCGACAATGCCGACCGCGTAATGAATATCAGGATGTCCGGTGATCACCCCGAATAAGGTTTCCCTTTGTTCAGGAGTCAGCAGCTTGCTGTCGTTGACCCCTGGAACTGCAATCCCATCCGGGATAATGCAGGCAGCAGCGACGACGGGACCGGCAAGCGGCCCCCGCCCTGCTTCGTCGATGCCGGCAATGCGTTGATACCCTTGCCGGCGCGCACGTCTTTCGTATGTCATGAGTTCTTTGAGCCTGTCCAGCTCAATGAGCTCGATTTCCCCACCTGCGGCGGACTTAAGCTTTCGCCGACTCACTGTTTGCTTCCGCTGTTTGATTTTCAATATTTTCCAATTGAATTTCGGAAGCATCTTGGCCGTTGTTTTCAATTCCGGCTGTTTTAAATGCGGCTTGGCCTTTAACTTTGGAAGCTTTGCCGGATGTGCCGCGCAGGTAGTACAGTTTTCCGCGGCGAACACGCCCTTTTTTCATCACTTCTACTTTCGCAATGCGCGGGCTATGAAGTTGGAACACACGCTCCATCCCTTCGCCGTAAGCATACCGGTGCACGGAGAACGTTTCAGAAAGCCCTTTCCCTTTACGTGCGATGACTGTACCGGTAAACATCTGAATCCGTTCTTTATCGCCTTCGATAATGCGAATATGGACTTTTACAGTGTCGCCTACGCGAAAATCCCCTGAGTCCTTTTTAAGCTGCTCTTCTTCCAGCTTTGCAATCACTTGATTTCTGCTCATGTTTAGTTTCTCCTATAGTAAATCTGGTCGGACCTTGCGGGTCTTCTCTAACGCTTCTTGTGCTCTCCATTCCGCGATCTTGCGATGGTCTCCGGAGAGCAGCACCTGCGGGACAATACGCCCTTCAAACTCTTCAGGCCGGGTGTAGTGCGGGCAATCCAACAATCCGTGTTCAAACGAATCTTCATTCGCTGCTTCGTCGTGTCCAATCACTCCCGGTACAAACCGCGCGACGACATCGATCAACACGATCGCGGCCGCACATCCGTTTGTCAGCACGTAGTCGCCAATGCTGATCTCTTCATTTACATCGCTGTCTAGCACTCTTTGGTCAACTCCTTCGTAATGGCCGCAGAGCAAAATCAAATGCTCATAGTGGGCGAGTTCTCGCCCTTTAGCGGCCGTCAAGGGCGTACCTTGCGGCGAGAGATAGACAACATGTGATCCGGGTGCTTTGACGCTGCGGATCGCTTTCGCTACCGGAGGCGCCATTAACACCATTCCGGGTCCGCCGCCATAAGGGCGCTCATCAACCCGGTTGTGCCGATTGTCGGCAAAATCTCGTATGTTAACTTGGCGGATTGTTAAAATCCCCTTCTGAATCGCTTGCTTGAGCATGCTTTGTTCAAATGGGCTTTTGAAATAGTCCGGAAACAGGGACAATATGTCAATCCGCTTTGTCATAGGCGCGCTTACTTTTTCGCGGCGCTTTTTCTCTTAGAAGCCATTTTCGCACGGTGGGCGACGCGCTTCTGAGTGTATTGTTTTAAAATCGCAGGGGCTCCTTTGGCGATTAACGCTTCAACTCTTTCTGAGAGTTCTGCGCCGTTGTCGAGCCAGTGCTGGATTCTGTCAGTAGCCAGATGCAAAATTTTGTCATCTTCCGTCTCTATTGGATTATACCAGCCGAGAGCTTCTACATATTTGCCGTCGCGCGGAGAACGTACATCAGTAACGACTACGCGATAGAATTGACGGTTGTTGCGGCCTTGTTGCCGCAAACGAATTTTTAACGCCATTGGGTTCCTCCCATCATCTTTTGCATTTGTTTCAATCCGGGCATGTTTTTAAAAAACTGCTTAGCTTGCTTAAACGATTTAGCTAACTTGTTGATATCCTCGATTTTGGTGCCGCTGCCTTGCGCGATGCGTCTGCGGCGGCTCGGTTCGAGCTCGACCTCTTCGGCGCGTTCGGCTTCGGTCATCGAAAGGATCATGGCCTCGATTTTTGCCATTTCTTTGTCATCGATGTTGATGGAATCGAGGTTGGGGACGCCTGGAAGCATGCTGAGGATGCTTTTGAGGGATCCCATTTTTTTGACCATTTGAATTTGGTTGAGGTAATCGCGGTAAGTGAAGGTGGCGGTGCGGATTTTTTGTTCGAGTTTTTTGGCGTCGTCTTCGTTGATATGCTCTTGGGCTTTGCGGACGAGGTTGATGGTGTCGCCCATCCCTAAGATTCGGTCGGCCATGGAAGAGGGATTAAAAATCTGCAAGTCGTCAATTTTTTCGCCAACCCCTTCAAATTTCAGCGGTTTGCCAGTCACCTCTTTGATGGAGATGGCGGCACCGCCGCGGGCATTGCCGTCGAGCATCGTCAGGACAGTTCCGGTGATTTCGATCTGTTGATTAAATTCGGCAGCGCTATTGACGGCGTCCTGACCGGTTGTGGCGTTAGCAACGAACAAAATCTCTTGCGGCTG
>JAGVLX010000084.1 GCA_020054065.1 Parachlamydiales bacterium
ATTCCTGGCCAGGTGCGGAATCCAAACAGCAAAACAGCGGCAAGGGCGAACCCTGTCGCCGGCCATACAACAGAGATAGCCAGCGCGCCTGGAAGGCCGAGCATGCGTCCTACATTAGCCATCAAGAAGATGATGATGGTTAGGAGGATATTGATCAGCCAACGCGTAGGAATGGAGAGCATGAGATGCTCATAATGAATGGGCCGAGGCATAAAAATAATCCTAGGTAACCACTAATTTTATTATAAACCTATTGAGAATTATTGTGCTGCATAGATAAATGTGATTGGTTATTAAGATTTTAAGATGCAGTGCAACCACGACAAACAGAATCAAAGAATCGTCGTGTGTGTCGTGGATGTCCTGTGTGTCCTGGTCCTTCCTTCAGGCTTTCGGCCCGGCTGCCACCGCAATCACGCGGGCTTTATTACCTGGCATATAGTGGTACGGAATGATCTGCAGATCGACGATGTCAACCCGCTTGGGACAGGCGCCGCGCGCAATCGCCCCTTGTTTGGCTTGCGCTTTGATGTCTGCCATCACCGCTTCGCGCTGATCCAAGCTCACAACCACATCGGTTTTCATGGCAACCTGCGCTAGGGCAGCGCCATACGCATTGGCCACCTGAAAATATTGGGGAACTAGATATCTTTCGCACGCTTGCAGGTTGAATAAGCTCGCTCCGCCTCCTACCAAAATGACAGGAAGAGGCTGGCGGTAAGGGGTCACCTGATCGACAAGGGTTCTGAGTTGATGAAGGGCCGTGTCCATCACTTGCTGGGCATATTCTTGGCTGGCTTGAATCCGTTCGATGCGTGCACCCGGAATGGAGAGATGCCCTAGCTTCAACGCCATATCGGTTAAGGTGAGCTGGTTTCCTCCGAATGATTGCGCTTCTTGCATCAGCCGCCGCGCGGAACTGGCTGGACCGATCCCGTGGGAATGGACATGGCTGCCTCCGCCGAGTGCGATGGATAACACATCTGGCATCGGAAAATTCAAGGTGATGCCTCCGATTGAACAACTTTCAATGCTCCGTTTAGGAATTCCGTTTTTGATTAAGCCTACATCCGCAGAGGTTCCGCCGATATCAACCACGATGCAATCTTTCAGTCCGGTTAAACGCATCCCGCCAATAAAGGAATTCGTTTGTCCGGCGGAAATGGTCAAAATGGGGTAGTCGACTGCTTCTTGCAGCGCGATTACACTGCCGTCATTTTGCGTGATTTGCAACGGACAAGTGAACTTTAGTCTCTTCGCTGAATCAGCAAGTTTGGCAAGACCGCTTCCCATGATTTTCTTCAGGCAGGCATTCAACACCGTTGCATTCTCACGTTCCATAAATCCGATGCCACCAATCCGGTGGGATAAAGAAATCGGCACCCGATTGTGGGCGAGTTCAGCGATGGCAAGCTCGTGTTCCGCATTGAGCGGAGAGAACACGCCGCATACCGCAATGCTTTCAACGCCTTGCGTGAGCAATTGTTCAATGGCGGCACGTGCTTGTGAAAGATCCAACGGTGTGATGGTACGGCCATCGCATTCAAATCCTCCATCAATCGTGGCGTAGGCGTGCAGCACAGCCGAACGCACATCTGCCGGCCAGGTGTAGCAGGGTGGAATTGTATCAGGCTGGTGCCCAGCGATGCGGATTAGGCCGACTTTGCAGAGATCTTTTGCCTGCAGGACTGCATTGGTAGCATGGGTCGTTCCGACATGGATCGTTTGCACCGCGCCTGGGTTCAATCCCGTTTCCTGAATTAGCTGGTCGAGCACAAGCTTAAACCCTTCTTCAAGTTGTGGGGTGGTGAGTGTCTTGTGGAAGCCCACAATGCGCTGGGACGCATCCACCGCGACAGCATCGGTGAACGTGCCGCCAATATCGATGCCAATAGTCAAATGGGGTTTCATATGTTTCTCCTAATCGAAGTGAAGGGTGTGTTGTAATTAAAATAGTGCGGACCCGCTAATTTCAGGCCAGCTTCGGTTGTCCAAATTTCCGGCGCGGGCAGTGCGATCAAGTCAACCCGGAGTCCATACTGGACGTTCGCACTGGGTATGGGAGTGCCTTTTTCTTGTTCCAGCAACATAATCAAATCGGGAGTGCTTGCCAGCACTTCCTCATTTTGAGTGGCTAAAAGGTACTCATTTTGGGTGTGAACCTGAATGATGTTGCCGTGCGGTGTGGTGATAAAGATGCTTCCTTTTAAAAATCCGCCGGCCACTTGATGGTCGATATCGGTAATGATCCCAGTCCCAAGTTTGATGCCGCCGGTATGGGTGAGGATCGCTTCGCAGGGGTCACGCTTCTCTGTGCGAGCATTCAGGAGAGCTTTCCCAATGGCAATCGCACCGGACAACGTCTGCGGTACAACAGTATCTTTGGCGGTCGTGCCGCTCATGATGTACATCGCCACCCCTGCGCGCGATCCCATTGCAATGGTGGCGTGTCTGGCAATCCGCTCCATCGTGGCTGAATTTTGCCCTTGAATGACAACAGTATTGCCTAAACAGTCGCATAAGATGGCTGGATTGCAATCCACACCTTTCAAGGTGCAGCTGGTCATTTGCAATTCCGGGAAGGCGCGGCCAATCAAGTCAGCGTTTAAAACCGGCAGGCCTAATTTGGCTGCGGCCCACAACGGAGTAAATGCGTTGGCTCCGCCAATCTCTCCCGACATCAAAACCGTTGGCTTCTTTCCTAGCATTTCCAAAGTTTTGAAAAGTCCGTGAATCTCTTTGCCGCTGGGAATTTTTTCCATGCCGACTAACGGAGCTCCCATAAAAGCGATGGGAACCACGCAGTCAGCGGGTTTCAGTTCATCTACCTGCATCACATGCACCGGTCCGTAGGTTTCCAGCATATGCTGCGTGATCAAACGGTTATAGGTGGTGGCGCCTCCACCGCCGGACCCTAAAATGGCGGCGCCTAGCGCTAAAGGTTCTAATTGATCGATCGTGATCTGTTTCATGGGGTGTTCTCCATGGCTAATTCATGTTTAGTTTTTAGTACATGCATGACGCAGGTCGCTACACACGCGGTCAGGCACGCATCCAGCAGGGGAATGGTTGTAAGCGTAACGTATTTACTCATGGAACCGATTCCCGCCGCCATGCCTATTCCCCAGGCGAGTAAATTCAGGAACACCTGCGTTTCGCTGCAAGGCGCGCTTTTTAAAAGGTAGCGACATAGAACAACGCAACCAATGGTGCCGATGGTAATCCCTAAGAGTTGCAAGACCGTTGTGAAGTGGTCCAGCAACCCAAAGCAGCTGAGAAATACTCCCAAACTTCCGGCAATCAGAGTACGTGCTTTTTCCGAATACCATGGTATAAATGTCTCCATACAGGCGGTTGCTGAATAGAGGTTTGTATTGTTGGTTGTCCATCCAGCCGCGATTAAAAAGAAGGCGATCCATACTTTCCACGCGATGGTGCTATCAGCGGCTAGTCCTTCAATTAACGTAGCGCTTTGTTGATGGGCTGCGAGATAGATGCCTACCCCTTCGATGAGCGGAAGAGCGATCATAAAAAGGATTGTGACTGTGATCAAGCAATCTTTAAGCGACCGGCTATTCCGGTAAAAGGTTGGCATGTCTACAACCCGGCTGATGGCAGCGGCGATCACGACCGAAATCCCCTCATAACTTAATAAGAAAGGAGTGTGGGTGAGTGTTCCTTGCTGAGCATACAAAAGGTATCCAAGCGTGCCTACCAGCAGCGGCATGCTGTAAGCAGCAAACAAGCTAAGGATTTCCACTCCTTTAGTCGCCAGCAGGACGATGGCGTATCCCAGACCGAGATTAATGAGGTTTGCTGGCGCCCAGGCAGGCAGCAACGCTTGCACCCCGCTTGCCATCATGTTCAGCTGCAAGGCAAACCAGGCAAGTTTGGCGAGCAACAAAACAGCGGCAAAACACAGGACGCCATAGCGGCCGAAGCTTTGTGTGCTATTTTCTGCGGTTGTCATCCGGCGGGCAAAGCTCATGTTTGCGCTGGCTAACGCGAGCAAATAAAGCAGCAGGTTGCCCAAGGCGACGCCGATCAACGCACTTCGGACCCCATATGTCCTGCACAACGCATAGCCGACCATAAGGACCGGCAGGCAGATGGCTCCGCCTGCCTGAAAACTCGCCATTTGTCTCCATGATTGTAAATTAGCCATGTTCAATAACCTTATTTAACGGAAGATTATAGATGTGCTTAATCGAGAATAGCGAATCATTTTCACCGCATAGCCCTTCTTGCACGGCAACCGCTTTCATTTTGGTGAAACGGACATAGGCGAGTGCTAATTCGCGCAAATCGATTCCTTTGCATAATTGCTGCGCAGCCCCCAAAGTATAATTGCACATCCCCTTTAACGCAGCATCGACCAGTAGGTCATTTAAATGCGATTTTTCAGCGACTTCGCTTAAAATCGATTGTAGACTTACACCATTGCCTACTTTTTTGAATAACGCGATTGAAGCCTCCTTGTTATCGCCAGCGTATTGTGGGTGGGCAGCCGCATTCGCTAAGACAATCTGTAGCAAGCGGCTGTGAGGGAAGGTCGGAAGGGGATCTTCATTCCCGAGTAACTGGATCATGTAGTCCTCTGCCAGGCCACGCTTTCCTCTGCAAACTCCTTCAACCACGAACGCTTGATGTTCAGCACGGTCGTTCATTTCACTCGCAGATAAACGAACGAAATGAGTTTTATTTCCACGCAAGCAAACCGTCTGAACGGGGCCGCAAGGCTGTCCAAGGTCGTCGATGGGTTTCATTTTAACGACCACGGTCGTTTGATCCACCATCAACCTTCGCATGATCACTAGCAAATTGAAGAAGCATGGACTTGCATTAATGTTGCCGCCTGCACGCTCGGTGGCTTTGATCATCTCTTTTAGCAGCCCAGTTTCTTGCTTACTTGAGCAAATATCGTCTTTGATCACGTGTTTAACCAAATAGTCAAGCGATAGGCGTGACAGCGCTGTCTTCGCCTGCAAGGTAATATCCCTTAGCACCAAATCATCAATGACTGGTGTGGTGAATTTGCGCAGATTGCATTCGTTGGTTTCGGTGGGTTTTTGCTCATCACGCGTCTGAGTCAGCAGGTAGGAGAACGCCACGAATTGCTGTTCATCACACAGGTATGAGCAAGCAAGCCCTTCTTTTTTTAACGCCTCTTTCAAGAGGGGGTCGTTTCCTAAATCTTGAATGTGTAGCAAGGGCGCGCCTGTCGTTTTGGGCTCTTCTGTCGCTAAAACTCGCGACAGATGGTTTTCGATAATCTCGATCGCTCTGAGCATACGTTGAATTTTGTC
Source organism: Parachlamydiales bacterium (assembly GCA_020054065.1). Lineage (GTDB taxonomy): Bacteria > Chlamydiota > Chlamydiia > Chlamydiales > JAEYWL01 > JAGVLX01. The sequence goes on from JAGVLX010000084.1 coordinate 5,307, forward strand.
GGAGAAATTATTATTGTTCCTTTCCAAAATCGTCAACAGCTTTAACGCGCGGATTTGGCAGGCGTTCTCTCCGACAAGCGGGTACATGAATCCTCGACTGAGGAAATGCATCAGCCCCATGCGGGAGAGTCTAAGGGTTAAACGAATCAACTCAATGGTTTGATTGCGTGTATAGTGGTTTACATGGTGGGTCAGCTTTGGATCGGTCTTGATCCCTTTGCTGCCTTTTAAAACCTCTCCGGAGAGGTAAATGGTCACAAGCGGCAATAAGAGGCCGTTGTTATTTTCTTTGGGTTTATCAACCGGGTTCATAAAAAAACCTATAAATAATATAAATAAATTTAAAA
>JAGVLX010000040.1 GCA_020054065.1 Parachlamydiales bacterium
ACTTACTTTAAGTGGATTGAAGATAGAAAGGCAAAAGCTATTCCTATTTTTTATAGGGGTATAAAATTAGATGGAGGGTATCGCTTGGATTTGGTGGTGGAAAATCAAGTGATTGTTGAAATCAAGGCTGTTTCAGAACTTTTACCTGTGCATGAAGCACAGCTACTATCCTATCTTCCTATCTGAAACAAAGTGGAGGAGGTAGAGCATTATTGATCAACTTTAACGTAAAATTACTGAAACATGGTATTCGTCGACTAATACTATAACCCTTCTCACTTCTCTCATGTTTACTCAGTGATCTCAGTGGCTCGGTGGTTATCCCACTAGATCTTGTCATCAAGAGTGAACGGGAGCTTGATCTCCCCTTCTTTCAAGACTGACTCCCTTACCGTGTTATACTCCTGCAAAAACACTTTGCGCAATTCGACCATCTGCTCTTCAGTTAAAATTTTTCCATCAGGAATCGAGCAGTAGGTTCCATCGTCGCAACGCATCACAAGCCTATCTAACAGATTTAGCGTATCGCCGTGTACATGTTTAGCAATATTATTGACCAGCGCATCGATGGCGTCGCTGCGCTCAGTCGGGTTCGCGCCATGCAGTCTCTTCAAGGCTTTTACTTCTTGACTATCTTTTACTTTTCCCTTTGCATCGGCTTTGGTTTGCGGCACTTCAACACCATCTAAATAAAAGATTTTGCCGTCTTCACGGTGGATAAAGAATAGTTTTTCGAACTCATCTGGATTGCTAAGCAGCAATTTAAACACCACATCCAGCTTATTCAAATCTTTCTTAATATCTTTCAAGTCTTGATCGGTAAACTTCACTTTTCCGGATGCATCCCAAATTTCTACTTTATCCCCTACTTTCACTTCCCGGATGAGATCTTTCAGTTTTGGTAAATCTTCCATCGTGAAATCTTTGTCCGGAAACAACTTTTTAAACACTAAGTTGGCAAAAGCCAACGTGGCAGGCACCGTAAGCGCTCCAAGCGCGGTTCCAAAGACGTCGACAAAGGGAGTGACGGTAGGCGCAATGTTGCTGCGAACATGGTAGACGGTCCCATAGCAAACGCCATAGAGATAGTTCATCCAATCCCTTTGTTCACACTTAAAGATCCGTTCTGCCACAAGTCCAATCAACCAATTTCCAAACTGATTACTGTGGCTCATCGCGACGACCATTCCCATTTCCCGACTGGCCTCAGCTTGGGAAGAAGGCATGCACGTTTTGATCATGCCCATTAGCGATTTGCTATCCTCTTTAATGATGCCGGAGAGAAGGGTTTTAGCCTTGTTTTCCAACACTTTTTTATTCTCAGCACTCCACTTTGCCGTGGGAGTCGCCGGGGTGGTATGGGGAACAAATGAGACCAAAGGGGCAGGTTTTGCTGGCTCCATAATTTCACCATTAATTTATTAAACTTACCTATTATAATTATAATTCAAATTATAATTTGAAACTATATTAATTAATAAATTAACCTGAAGTGAAAAGAAAGAGGGATAATAAGTATATCCCTCTTAGATGGAATCAGTTATGCAAAGACTGGGTTGCGGTCTAATAGTTTAGCGTACGTAAGCACTTGTTTATCGTGTCCGTAGCTAATTCCTTTATTGATGAAGTAGGCGATGGCGGCAACAAACGCGGCGTAACCTGCAAACGCCAGGAGTTCAGGTGCTGAGGCGAGAGCGGCAGCGACTGCGACGACAGCGATCGCAATCATGGCAGCTTTGATAATGAGACTGCGTAGAGCATCATTACGGATTTCTCTAAACATTTTGTAGCTGTAATCACACGCTTTTTGGATGTTTTCAGCGTCTTGATTTCGGCCTTGAAGATGAGCATAAGGCATAAAGTGGAGATGTAATTCTTTCTCAGCTTCAAGACCCTGCTTAGCCATTTGGTAGCGTTTGATATCTTTGCCTAAAAAATAACTGGTGACGAGAGCGACCACAACAGCAGCAACAATGATAAAGATCTTGCCATTGTTATTACCCCCATTGTCATCTCTGTGGCTGGGAGATGCAAAGACGTTCGTGGTGCTGAAATCCCAAAACCAGCAGTTATTGAAAAGCGAGATGTTCTTAAATTTTGGTGCGGCGGTTTTGACAGAACTGTAGAACGTGTGGAAAATATGATGAGCTGCCTCATTAACATCTTCGAGGGCTTGTTTTAATGCAGGTTTGATTTTACCGGTTTCATCATAAAGAGAAGCTACTTGCTGGGGTTGAACATAGGCTGGCATGGCGGGAGCGGGTCCATAGCCTGGTTGAACATACACGTAAGACGGTTGAACGTAAACCCCAGGAATTGGAATAGGCACGTAACCGGGGTGAGAGTAGGTATGAACGGTTTGGGTCGTTTGGGTAAAAAAAGCTTGACCCGGATAAATGTTTGCTGCTGGAGCGTACATAGTTTATTTCCTAAGATTATTATTTTGTTGATTTATTGTTTGATGTAATAATTATGCATCACTTTCATTAAATCGAAATAAACTATCAGTTAAGAAAAAATAAAATTAAAAAAGAACAGAGGGATTATTATAAATGCAAATTGTTCCGCTTGTCCTGGATGTCTTGTGTGTCCTGTTTGTCCTGGTCCTTGCTTAAACCAGCAACAAATACGGATTTTCCAAATATTTTTTTACAGTTTGAAGAAACTTCGCTGACGCCACCCCGTCGATCAGGCGGTGGTCTGCAGATAGCGTGACGTTGAAAGTTTTCCCCGCCACAATGTGTCCATTTTTGACGACCGGAACATCCAAAATGGCGCTGACAGCCAAGATAGCTCCTTGCGGCGGATTGATGATCGCCGTGAACTCCTTGACACCGAACATCCCCAGATTCGAGATGGTAAACGATCCTCCTTTGTACTCATGCGGCTGCAACTTGCCCTCTTTGGCCTTTTGAGAGAGCGCTTTGACTTCCGCCGAAATCTCCCCTAAATTTTTGTAGTCCGCATGCCGGACGATCGGAGTGATCAATCCTTCCTCCATGCTGACGGCGATGGAGATATCGATGGTTTGATAGTGCACAATGGTGTTGTTATCCTGATTAAACCCGCTGTTAACATTCGGATGTTCTTTCAAGGCCAAAGCACAGGCGCGCACGACAAAATCATTAAACGTCACTTTAACATCGCCGGCTTTCAATTGTTCGCGAACTGTATTGAGTTCGTCGGCGCTAATCTCCATCGTGACATAGTAATGCGGGATGTACATGCTCGAATCTTGCAACCGCTGCCCGATCGCTTTACGCATTTGCGTCAGGGGTTCTTCAGAATAGGTTCCGGGAGCGATCGTAGGCAAATCGCGTTTGCCAAAAGTGACGGCTTTTGCCGGCTGGGCGAGATCCAGATCTTTGCTCGTCACCCGTCCGCTTGGGCCCGACCCTTTGACCGTGGAAAGGTCCACTCCTTTCTCTTTAGCCAACTTGCGGGCAAGGGGCGACGCTTTCAACTTTTGCGCATCCGATTCCGTGCGATAAGGGAATTGATAATTTTCGAGCGGCTTTTCTGGCGCAAACCCTGTTAGGGCGCGAGGCGCGGGTGCGCTTGTTTTGGGTTGGGCTTGTGTTTGCGCAGCAGCAGATGGTTCCGTTTTTTCAGGCGCTGCTTGTTCAGGAGCAGCCTCTCCTTCCGGCTTATACCCTTCAATGCTCTCAGCTTTCGATTCAGTAAAAATGGCGATCGGCTGATTAATGCGCGCGGTGCCCCCTTCCTGGACAATAATTTTACGGAGCCAGCCGCCATCTAACGCATTATATTCGACCGTCGCTTTGTCGGTGGATAGTTCTAACAGCAGCTCTCCTGCTTCGACTTGCTCCCCTTCCTTCTTATGCCAACGGGCGATCGTTCCTTCTTCCATGGTGGGAGAGAGTTTAGGCAAGGTCAAAGTGAATGGCATGGGTGCTCCTCAAATTAGAACCGAAAATTTAGCGTTTTTTCGACATGATGGATGATCCGTGCAACAGTTGGCAAGGTTTCTTTTTCTAGCGCCTTGGAGTAGGGCATCGGTGTTTCCCGCTGGCACACCCGCTCTAGCGGAGCGTCCAGGTGATCAAACGCATGTTCCTGGATAGTAAAAGCGACTTCAGCAGCGATGCCAGCAAAGAGATGCCCTTCTTCGACGATCACCGCACGGTTGGTTTTCTTGATCGAGGAAAGGATCGTGGCGACATCGAGGGGTTTGATGGTGCGCAAGTCAATCAACTCGGCTTTGATTCCCCGGTTAGCCAATTCGCGTACTGCTGCCTGACAAGGATTAACCATCCGTCCATGAGTGATGAGGGTGACATCGGACCCTTCCACCACAATGCGGGCTTTACCGATCGGGACCAAATACTCTTCGGTCGGGATCTCCATTTTGTCGCCATACGCGAGCTCCGATTCCAGAAACAGCACCGGATTATTGTTGCGGATGGCGGATTTGAGCAATCCTTTCGCATCATACGAATTGCTGGGAAAGATCACGATCAATCCCGGAATGTTGCTATAGAGCGCTTCGACGCAGTGGGAGTGTTGGCTCGACACTTGAGCGGCTGCGCCATTTGGCCCGCGGAAGACGATCGGTACCTGGAAACGGCCGCCAGACATGTAGTAGATTTTGGCAGCATTAGATATGATTTGATCCGCAGCGACAAACGAAAAGTTAAAACTCATGAATTCGATAATCGGACGCAAGCCCGTCATCGCGGCGCCGATCCCTAAACCCGCGAATCCATTTTCGGAAATCGGCGTATCGACCACCCGCTTCGGCCCCCACTTGTCGAGCAGCCCTTTGGTCACTTTATATGCACCATTGTATTCAGCGACTTCTTCTCCCATCACGAATACGTTCGGATCGCGGGTCATCTCTTCATCGATCGCCTGCCGCAACGCTTCACGCAGTTCTACTGTTTGCATTCCCATTGCATTACCTTAACTATTTTTAAACGCTTTTAACCACAGAGACACAGAGAAGAAATTAAAAATTCTTTTCATAATTTCAAAAACATCTGCTTCCGCTGGCATTTGTTAATCATTTGTGCTTTCTCTGTGCCTCTGTGTCTCTGTGGTTATTTTTATCATGGTGCATAGACATCTTCTTCCAACGAGACAGGATTCGGCCAAGGGCTTTCCTCTGCATATTTCATCGCTTGTACGACGATCTCTCTTTGCTCTTTATCCATCTGTTTAATCCCAGCTTCATCGATGATCTTTGCGTCGATTAGGGCTTTTTGAAGCAGCAACAACGGATCTCCTTGCATGCTTTTATGCAACTCTTCTTTCGTACGATAAAGACCCGGATCGGAAATGGAATGTCCTTTAAACCGTTCCGCAACCGCCTCGATCAACACCGGCCGCTGCATTTCCAACACCTCTTTAAACACTTGGCTGAATCCGGCATAACAAGAGAAAAAATCAGTTCCATTAAAGCTGTACCCTTTCATGTCGTAGGCGGGGGCCGTGTCTTCCGCTAAACGATCCACAGCGATCGCGCGATCAACGGCTGTCCCCATTCCCCAGAGGTTGTTTTCAATGACAAAAATGCAAGGAAGGTTCCATAGCGATGCCAAATTCAACGCTTCGTGAAAAGCACCTTGCGCCATCGCTCCGTCTCCTAAAAAGCAGACCGATACTTGATCTTTAATCTCTTTGTATTTGAGGGTGAAGGCTGCTCCCGTCGCAATCGGCACTTGTCCGCCGACGATGCCAAATCCGCCAAGCAATCGGTCAGTATAAAAATGCATCGATCCGCCGCGCCCTTTGGCATTGCCAGTTTCACGACCATAGAGTTCAGCCATCAACTCATTGGGTGTAGCACCGAGCAAAAGCGCTAATGCATGGCAGCGATAGGTTGTCGTCCACCAATTATTGGGAGTGAGTGCTTGGACGGCGGCGACTTGGATCGCTTCTTGTCCAATGTAAGAATGAAAGAATCCGCCGACTTTTCCTTGTTGGTAAGCGGCTTCGGCACGGATTTCAAAATTGCGGATGAGCACCATCTGGCGCAAAACGTTGATTAACGTTTCTTTGCCGAGCTGTTTGATCACTTTTTTCGGGTCTGCTTGGTAATCATTGCGTTTCATGGTTTTGCTCAAAAAATTGTACTATACCATAAGCGAAAATTTGACAAAAAGGAAGGGGAATTATCGACTCTGTGTTAACAGGATAAGAAAAAACAAACAGGATAGGCAGGCATACACATCAACCTAAGCTAAGGTTTTTTGTTCGGTATGTAGTTAATTCTTATTCCGAATTTTGAATCTCTTAAGTTGATGCGTATGCCTGCTTATCCTGTTATTTGTTAAACGTGGACAATCTTCTCGCCCACAACCTCTTCAGCTTCGGCTGCAGCGATCACCGGCGTTGCCACTTCTGACTCGACAAAGGCAGTGACGCACGAATCGGACCACACGTTGATCGCACTCTCCAACATATCGATCAGAGAGTAAAACGGCAGGATGACGAACATGATGTTCAAGGGAACATTCATGGCTGCCAAGAACGCGGTCGATAAAAAAAAGCATCCCATCGGAACACCTGCATTGCCGATTGCAGCGACTGTCGCAATGATCACCCAAAGCGCCATCTCAGGATAGCTGAAGGTCATTCCATTGCTCATCGACACAAATAATACTGTCGTTAAAATGAATGCCGCGCATGCATTCATGTTGATCGTCGTACACAATGGCATCGAGAAGCTAGCGACCTTTTTAGAAATCTTCGCCCGGTCTTCTGCACAACGAATCGCCATTGGCAATGCCGCGGCAGAGGATTTGGTAAAGAAAGCCACCGATAACGCCGGCAGCATGCTGCGGAACATGCGCAATGGAGAGATCCCTTTCCACTTTAACAGCGCCGGCAACACAATCACCGCTTGGATTAAGTTAGCCGCCAAAACCACCGCAAGGTAGTAGGCTAAGCTTTTGACTTCGAGCCCTTCCCTAAGATCCATAAAGAACAAGGTGATAAAGGCCCACACCGCAAACGGCATGAGTTTGACGATGAATTGGGTCACTTTCATGATCGCCGCATACAGTGCGCTAAAGAATGTGTGTAGCGTTATCCGATGATGATCGGGTAATGTTAAAATCGACAAACTCAACGCAATTGCTATAAACAATACCCCAATCACATTGTTCTGCACAAACGGCTGCACAATGTTCGATGGAATTGTCTGCATCAAATAGGTAAAGTAGGAGCCTGGCTGCTGAATCTCTTTAAGCGTCTCAACCGGCATATCCTGGATCACGGAACGGACCGGGCCGATGCCAATGAACAAAAGCAACGCAATTGAGGCAGCTAAAATGGTGGTGAATAACGTGTATTTCACAACCTTACGCCCTAAAAACTTCACATCTGAAACGCTGTCCATTCCAGAGGCAGTCGATAACAACGACAGAAAAATGATCGGCAAGCTGACAAGCTTCAGCAGGTTGATAAAGATCGATGAAACGACCGAGGCTGCCGAATTCAGCACAGCGATATCGAAGTAGCCTGTCAGTAGACCGCAACAGATCGCGACCAAATAGTAACGACTACTTGTATCGGGAACTGAACAGCATGTTTTTACTGACATAACTCTCCTCTTAGGGTTAAGGTTTATTTCAAAAAATAGTTACTAATATATTAAAGTAAAATATATTTTTTGTAAATCTTAATCTTGCAACCACTCAGATCGTGAGAAATGTGGGAAATTAAGCTATTTAAGCGCAAAAACCAATTTTTAGAGAATTTTTTACATTTTATCTCATCACTCTCAATATTTTCACTGATCTCAGTGGTTGGAGAGGCTAATCTGAGAATAAAAGCGACCCTATCCTCAACAGGGTAGCCCCCTCCTCAAGCGCGATGTCGTGGTCATTCGACATCCCCATCGACAGCTCACCCTGGGGAGTAAGGGTATCCCTTAAAGCCTTTAACCCTCTAAAACACCCCCTAATCACCTCAAAATCCTTGGTATAGGGAGCCATGGTCATCCACCCTTTTATGGCAATATGGTCCAATTTAGCCACTTTTGGGTAGTTTTTGACCCATTCTGTTCCCGAAAGCCCCTGTTTGGCTTCCTCTCCCGAGGTATTTGCCTGCAAAAGGATGGCCGTGGTCGCCCCAGCCCTTTGACTGCAATCGGCGATTTTTTGGGCCAGTTCGGGAGTGTCTACTGAATGGATTAGGTAAAATTTTCCCACAATTTTGGGGACTTTTTTGGTTTGAAGGGCTCCGATGAAATGCCAACGGATATCTTTTGGGGTGTGCTCCATTTTTTCAAATGCGGCATCTAAGCGGCTTTCTCCAAAATCGCGGCAGCCAACCTCATACAAAGCCAAAACGTCAGCCACGGGACGCCCTTTTGTCACCGCAATGATTTTGGCTTGGCTAGCGTAATGAGTGCGAATGTGTTGTTGAATGTGAAGATACCGTTCGGCAGACGTTTGTTTCATAGACTAGAAAAATTCATGGAATTCGTATGAGTCAACATGGAGCCGCAACCCTTTAGGGCGTCCGATCACTTGTTGAAAGATTAGCAGGTTATTTTTTGGAATGGAGTGCAGGAGGGTGTGAAGACGCGATGGCAACACTTTTTCTTGAATGGCGTACGCATCTTCAGTTTTATCGCTCAGCTCTTCGCTGACGATCTTATCTTTACGTGCAGCGATGCGCGCATCGCTGATTTGCGATTCCAATTCGCGCCGGTCGATTTCGGTTAAGGTGCGGGTTTTTTCAAGCTTCGGTGTGAGTTGATAGGTTCCGGTGACTTGCCGCTGGGGTTGCTTTTTTGGCTTGGGAGGGGCTTGAACGTTTTCCTTGCGCTTCGCTTCGGCTTCCAGACGCTCTCCCTCCTTCATATCGCGCGACAACGAGCTTAGAAAGTCGTTAAGGACACGGTCTTGCTCGATGCTCTCCTCCTCTTCGTGATGACCTTGCTGGGCCCGTTTATAATCTTGAAACACTTGACGGATCGTGATGAAGAGCACCGCCACGACCGTGATAAAAAAGCCCAGCCATTCAGAGAGTGACATTATCGTTTCTCGCCGCTATCCGGTTTTGACAAAGAGCTGCGCATCTCGGTATCGGATTGAATGTTTTGGATGCGCAAGTAGTCCATGACCCCTAATTTACCCGTTTTGAAGGCATCGGCCATGGCGAGTGGAACAGCGGATTGCGATTCGATCAGCTTAGCTTCCATCTCTTTCACTTTCGCTTTATTCTCTTGCTCCATCGCGACCGCCATCGCGCGCCGTTTTTCCGCTTCCGCTTGGGCGATCCGCTTATCCGATTCTGCTTTATCGGCACGCAGACGCGCACCAATGTTTTCGCCGAGATTCATTTCAACGATATCGATCGATAAGATTTGGAAGGCGGTGGAGGAGTCTAATCCTTTTTCCAAAACGAGCTTGGAGATTTTTTGCGGAGCTTCTAACACTTGGGAGTACGTATCGGCACCGCCGATTGCGCTTACAATCCCTTCTCCCACACGTGCGATAATCGTTTCTTCGGTGGCACCTCCGACTAATTGCGCAATGTTAGTACGGACCGTGACGCGTGCCCGAACATTGATCTGAATCCCGTCTTTCGCCACACCGGTCATGTATCCGCCATGGCTGGGACAATCGATCACCTTGGGGTTGACGGAGGTGCGGACTGCATCTTTTAAATCTCGTCCTGCAAGGTCGATCGCGGTGGCGCGGCGCCAATCGAGGGGAATGTTCGCTTTATCGGCAGCGATCATCGCTTCGACGACCGAAGTCACATGTCCGCCAGCCAAATAGTGGGTTTCCAGGTCGCTGACCGTAATCAATTTTAATCCGGCTTTGTACGCGTTGATCCGGGCGTTTACGATGATGCGTGGCGGGATTTTACGTAAACTCATCCCCACAATATTGAAAAAAGGAATCGGCGTACCGGACACGAACGCTTGAAACCAGAGGCTGAAAAATTTTCCTAAGATAAAGATCAGGATTAACGCAACGATCCCGATGACGATCGCTAAAATGGAGAATGTCATACTGCTTCCTCTTTGCTGTGTTGGACAATTAAGCTTTCCCCTTCACCCGAAATCACCTTCACTTGAGTTCCTTTGGTGATATAACCGGAAACGGAAAGCGCTTGATGTTTTTGACCTTCGATGAGGATATAACCACCGGGTTTTAAGTCGGAGAGTGCGATTCCTTCTTTCCCAATCGCGCTCTTATCATAGTCTGAGGCTTGATATCCCTCTTGATCTTTGTTTAAATAGATTGATTCGTTTTTGGCCGTGCGCGGAATATACCAAATCGCGAATTTAAATACGGCGACGATCCCAGCAGCCGCTAAACATACAAAAAGAAACAGTTGCAGTCCGGCTGGATTTTCCATCCAATAGAGTACGATGCTAGCGATGATTAATCCGGCGCCTGCGATTCCCATGATGGCGCCCGGCAGAAAAAATTCCAGCAAGACTAGCAGCAATCCAAGGAGCAATAATAAATAGGGAATCATACAATTATCTTGCGTTATCGACGATAATGACGCTGCCTTCTAAACGGACCACGGTGATAGCGGCATCTTTTTCAATAAAATCGCCGGCCGTCATGGCGTCATAGATCGTCCCGTTGACCATTATCTTACCAGAGGGACGTAAAGTTGACACCGCTTTTCCTTTCGATCCCGGTTGCGGGAGCTGGCTGGGATTCTCTCCGGCGATATATCCCGCAGAGGCATCCTGCTCATTCCCTGCAAGAACGAATCGGTTAAAAGGGGTAAAGCGGGGCAAGACATAACGGCCCAGAAGGGCCATGATGGCGATCGCTAGAACCAGGGTCGCGCTTAGCCATCCCAGCCGCTTGATCGCCGCTTCGCCAGCGGCGTTGAATGTTTGGGTATCGATTTCAAAATCTATGGCATTGATTCCTGGAACCATGAGTCCGAATAAGCCAGCCACCATAAACACGGTGCCCACAAATCCTAACAACCCAAAAGTGGGCAGCACAAAGAGGTCGGCCAGGATAATGCCTGCTCCCACCACAAATAAAATGATTTCCAGCCAGTTGATAGCTTCCATTGCAAAACTTGAGAGCAGAATCAAAAAGAGGCAGGTCACCCCGATCGTGCCCGCCACGCCAAAACCGGGCGTGCTCATTTCGATATAAAATCCTAACATCAATCCGAGAAACAATAGGGATGCCACCATCGGATTAGCCAAGATCGTAAAAAAGCGGGTTTTCCAATCCATTTGGTACGACTTCACCGTCGTTTGGGGAATGGCTTTAAAAAAAGCGTTAGTGAAGAGTAATGTTTTTGCCGCCGGCCACTCTCCTTTATCGCGCTCTGCAGCGGTAATCAAATCCAAACTATGCGGTTCCAGCAGCAAGTCAGCCACTCCATATTTCATCAACTGGTCGGCATTCAAAGTCAGAAGTTTTCCTTTAGGCGTGATGACGGTGTCCGTGGCGATGATTTGGTTTTCATTACCTAAACGCACCACATGATTGTCGCGCCAGACTAAGATGACATCTTTATCCACCATCGCTTCAGCAATATCCGGATTTCGACCAAAGTAGCTGGCGCGGCTGCTGAAATCAGCACGCAGCGCGGAATTCACTTTCTCGGATGTTTCTTCCAGCTTCCCTTCAAGATTTTGGGTCACCGGTTCAGCTGCGCCCATAATGCCGTCTTTAGCGGTCACAATAAAGCGGCTCGAATAAGCTAGCATTGCACCCGCCGAAACAGCCCAGTTATTAATATAGGCCACAATAGGGATGTTGTACTGAGCGTCCATCTCTTTTAGCGCGTCAGAGATTTTTTCAGCGGCATACACCTCTCCACCCGGGGTATTCAATTCCAGGATAATGAAGATCGGCTTGGTCTCTTTGTAGTGGTCCAAGGCTGATTTGACGTATAGCCAAGTGGCGGTGTTAATTTGGGTGGTTTTCTCTTCGCTAATAATCAAATGGCCGATGTGATTGGGACCGTTAGGATCGAATTTAATGTGTTCCTGCAAGCGTTGAAGGAGTGTCGGTGAAATCAATGGGGGGTCATCAGCAAAGACGTGCAGCGAAAAACAGATGAAAATAAAAAATAAGGCTCTTAACAGCATAAGCCATTATTAGCATAAATGGACTATATGGACAACATGGACTGAATGGACGAAATAGGCAACCCGTCCATTCAGTCCATGTCGTCCATTTTTAAGGCAATAGACCCTTAATCTTGTTTAAAAAACCGTTCGACTTTTTGGGAGAGCCTAGAGAACTTGTGGAAGTTGAAGTTTGACCTTTTACAGGTTTCAACTCTTGCGCCGTGATTCCCACAATTTCAGCAAAGTCGATCACCTTGACTTCATTTTTATTTTCCCTTGGGCAGCACATAAACGCCATGCGCCGTCCGTCAAACGAGTAGTGGGAATCAAATTCAGATAATTTGGCAAACCTGAATGTTTCCGTATACGTTTTAACAGTTCTGCCTTGCTTTGCATCGACAATTGCCAGCTTACCTGAAGCTGTCAGTACTGCATAGAGATCGTTCTTTAGATGTTCCATACGGAGCACATCTCTAAATTCGGTTTGAAAGGTGCTGGTGACGCCATCGGTTAAATGTCTAAGATAAAACGTCCCATCGGCATCTGTCATCGCCAATCCTGTGTCGGAAAACGCCAGCCCTTTTATTTGTTTTCCACCCGCCACTACCAAATATCTAGGGGTTTCTTCAAGAACGTTTGCGATCACTTTCCACCCTGATCCAAGATTAAGCGCCATCCATTCCCCATGGCTGCGGAACTGTCCAAAATTGGTGTAGTTGTCAACTTTGATGCGCTTGCGCGCTAGCTGACTCAGGTTATTCAGATTGACATAATAAAGAGAGGCCTCATTTTCGTTATTGATAAATGTCGCACAGACCAATTGATCCCCTATTTTTTCAAAACCGATTAACTGTTCGTTAAGGGCAATCGAAATGGTTTTTACCGGTTTTGTCGACCCTTCCTTCCAGATTTTAATCCCCCCTTGGGCAGCCGCACACACAAATCCATCTTTACACATGGGCTTGCTGACACAAGAGCGCAAACAATCTTCATAACTGGTTGTTAATCCTTGATAGGGGTGTGATTCTCTGGTTCCATCCACCCGCATGGGTTGAATCATGCCATGGGTGTCTGGTCCAATCTGATTGACCAATAAGTGGCCAGGCCTTGCCAGAGTCAATTTTAAGCCGAGAAAAATTTTATCACCGGTTGAGACAATTGCTTGCGAGCGGTCTTTTTCAGTGATGACAATGACACCGCGCTGATCTACCACAATAATATGGTTTCCCGAAATTTGTATTTGTCTGGGTACTTCAGTCAAGATCCCCGCTGAAATCGGTTTTGCAAGATAAGCTACTCTTTGGGCTTGAACAGCCGGACTATTTGAAACCTCCTTCCATCTACGGCAGACAGTTTTCGCACGAATAAAATCAGAAGTAGGAAGCCATCCAAGGATTAATCCCCAGACATCGCCAGGGATTCTATTTAAATACGGGTGACTTTGGCTTTCGGAGAGCAGAAAAGAAAGAGTAGGGTTATGTTTATTTACTTGCTTATTACTTACTAAACTTGCCGAATCCATTAAAATACCTCTTTTATAATTAAATTAAAAAATATTATACTATAATACATGTTAAATTTCAATAAATTTTTGAATTAATATTGATTTTCCCAGCGCAAATTAAGGTTTGCCTCTGCATCATCTCCCACTTCCCCCTTCATTTTGATATGGCGGGTCACATTGGCTTCAATGGCGACCTGGTTTTTATCAGCCGTAATACTCTTATTAACGGAAACGAATAATCCGCGGGAGATATATTTTCCCACCCGGATCGTCACCTCATTGGAATCGCAGGTATCGACACTGCTGATGTCAATCCGGTCAATTCCAATGCTGTTGCGAATGCGGCTGAGGGTATCGGATTTATCCATTCCGTCGCTTAGGGAAATGACTGTTTGAGACAATTGCGCCCCCTGGAATGGGGTGATTTCTGAGATTTTACTATTAAATAGCACAAGAGAAAGGATCTCTTTTTTGGACAAGGGTGGATTGGATCTAAAAGCTAGAACGGGGTCATGGACGGGGCCTTTGAGGATCATTTCCACATGGTACTCATCGATTTCTTGGGAAGCAGTCACATAAAGAGTCGTTTTGGTGGCTGGGTCGCCGGCAAAATGGATCGTTCCATTGGCTCCCATAAGCGAACGGCCGTTAAAAATGTAGTCCCCACTCAAGAGATTTAATTCCCCATTAGTCAGTACATGATCGGTGGTGCCGGTGAAGGTGATTGACCCGCTCCATTCGGAGGTCAGGGCACGTCCGAGCACATACGCTTGCCCGGGAATATTCAAGGTGACATTCAAATGGATAGGGATGTCATCCTTTTCGTCAAGCAGCACGATTTTTGAATTCGACGCAGCCGGTACGTTCACATATTTAACATCAACCGCTTTCATGTGCGCCGGCATTTCATCCGGAATATTGAT
>JAGVLX010000015.1 GCA_020054065.1 Parachlamydiales bacterium
AAAATTCCAACCAAGAGCATGAAGAGCAAGAAACACACCTCATCACACCCAGTTTCGATCCTCTAGATACGCGCACAGGGCAGATTGACGACATCCTTAGCGCTAAGCTCGAACAAGCATTTCACAAAATGACCTCGCAAGTGCACGTCCATGACCTGGCAAAAATCGCCAGTGAATACGATCCGATCGACCTTGCCCACGCCGCCACCCGCCTGCCTCCGAGCGAACGCCCGCTGTTATACGAAAACTTGCCTGATCTCAATGCCAAAATCATTTTCTTGATCAAGGCGGGAAACAACACCCGCGCTGCTATCTTCCGCAATATTGACGACAAAGAGATCGTCTCCCTTCTGGAACGGATGCCCCCTGATGAATCAGTTGCGATGCTGGATGACATGTCCGACCGGCGGCTCAAACGGGTGATGGAGCTCATGGAGCCCAAAAAAGCGAACCGGATCCGGGAGCTTTTAAAGCACGACCGCCATAGCGCGGGTCGCTTGATGACCAACGAATTTTTTGCCTTTCCCATGAATGCCACTGTAGGAGAGGTCTCAGCCTATATTCGTGACAACCCCGGTATTGACCTGACCCGCCGGATCTTTGTCACCAATAATTCAGGCGAGATCGCCGGGTTCGTTCCGGCGCGCACACTGATTGTTAATCCCTCCTATGTGCCTTTAAGGCAAGTGATGCGCCCTTTGCTGCACAAAGTGACCGCCGATACCAGCCGGGATGAAGTGGTGGACTTGATGGAACGCTACAATATTCCAGCGTTGCCGGTGGTCGATGAAAACGATCGTTTGGTTGGGGTGGTGGCGTATGAGGACGCCGTAGAGGCAATGAAAGATATTTTGGATGAAACGATCGCTAGCATCGCCGGTACGGTCGAGGATGTTAGCGAACATGAACCGATTATCCGCCGTTTCTTCTGGAGAGCGCCTTGGCTACTCGTGACGGTGTGTGCAGGTCTTGTGACGGCCACCTGGATGTCCTATTTCAAAGAAAGCAACTGGTATATTTTTGTTTCTTTTTTTGTGCCCTTAATTACCGGGATGTCTGGCAATGTGGGGATTCAATGTAGTACGTTGTTGGTGCGCAGCATGTCGACCGGGGAGATCTCGGTGGGTAACCGCCGGCAGGTCATTACTACAGAACTCCTCATGGGGTTATTGATTGGCTCGGTATTCGGTCTCTTGTGCGGACTGACGGTTTTTATCCTCAATTCATTTGGGATTCATCGGCTTGGGAATGACCCTTCTGCGATTGGCCTCATTGTGACGTTCGGGGTATTGGCAGCCTGTATGACTGCAACATTGCTAGGGACATTTTCTCCGTTCTTCTTTGCGCGCTTCCGTATCGACCCTGCAGTGGCTTCCGGTCCCATCGTGACCGCCTTTAACGACGTTCTTTCTACCTTAACGTTTTTCCTGGTCGCCAGCGTATTCTCATACTTATTGCTTTCCTAAAAAATGCACTTGAGGGATGATAGCCAAACGATGGAACAATTACGCGCCTATACAGAAAAAGCGAACGCCACAATTCAAGACCTTTCAAAAAGGATCGAGCCGCTCATGAAGAAATTGGGGGAGATCGCTCAGTTAATGGGGATCAGGCTTTTAACAGCCGCACGGAATTTTCCCGATCATGTGAGAGTCATCGCGAGGTATTATCCTGACTGGAAGTTTTTGCGCATCGACTGGTCGTTGTTGGCAGCATATGTGTTTAGAAGTCCGTTTACGCTCAGCAAGCGCTATCTGCAACAGCATGGGCAGCAAGACGTTTACCAATACGGGGAAACCCCTTTGCCGGCTATCGATCAGATCGCAACGGAGTGCGGCATCACTGCTCAGGATACCGTCTATGAATTAGGGAGTGGCCGAGGGCGAGTCTGTTTTTGGCTGAATCATTTTAAAGGGTGCAAGGTAGTGGGTATTGAGTACATCCCTGAATTTGTCCGGGTGGCCAACGGTGTTAAAAATAAGTACAGGCTGGACAAGGTTACGTTTATTGAAGGGGATTTCCTGAAAACCGATTTCAAAGAGGCTACGGTCATTTATTTGTATGGCACCTGCCTGGAAGATAAGCAGATTGAACAGCTGATCGAAAAATTGTCCAAACTTCCGTCTGGAACCAAAATCATCACGGTGAGTTATCCATTATCAGACTATACCAAAAAACCGCTCTTTGAAGTCATGAAGCGGTTTCCTGTCAACTTTACGTGGGGAACAGGCGACGTCTACCTTCAGTACAAGAAATAAAGATCAAAACACACAGGACATTCAAGACCACTTTTTAGTCCTGAATGTCCTGTGTGTCGTGGACGTCCTGTTTGTCCTAGTCTTATGTTTAACTACGACGCATTCCGCTTTGATGCTGATCATGTCATCAAAGAGACGCTTCAACCCTTGCAGGTCACCGTCAATCTTCTGAGCACTTTGAGTCGTGTCTTGTACGGCTTGGTCACGTTCTTTTTCATACAATTTTTCTTCACCATTATATTCGGTGTGAACTCCACCCATTTTTTGGGCATGGAATTGATTGCAGATCTGGATTAATCCGCTGCTTAAACCGCATCCGCTCGCAAGTTGTGTGAATTTCTTCGATTCAGCAACAACTTTCCCAATTTCTGCAAAAAGCTTCGAACCTTCACCGATGACACCCCACATTTCTTTGTAGGCCTCGACGTTCTTTTTATTCGCTTCATGACGTGTTTGCTCATACAGCTTCGCCATGAAATCGTTAATTTTCTTGTCATCGTTATGGAAGAACGCTTGGATCTTATAGATCAACTCAAGCAACTTCACATTGTCGGTCATACCGTCCATCGATTGCAGGTCACGCTCTAATGCGTATGTTAAACTGCTCGTCGATTGAAATTGTAGATTTTGTACTTTGTCAGTCATTGTAATGACTCCTTGCTCTTTTTTTAATATAATTACATTTATATAACTTTAAGGTCTTAAAATAAAGCTCACTTGTTCAGATTGCCGTTTTGCCTGTTTCGACATTTCACTTACAGTACGCATAAATCCTTCTACGAAACGGTTCATATCTTGTAAGTATAGCTTTAAGGCTAAGTCTTGTTCGCCGACATTTTCTCTAATGATTAACACATCCGCCTGATCATTATTGTTGCGGTGTTCTAAGTATCCATTGACGCCTATCGAAGAGGCATTCACGACGCCGCCCAAAATTTCTAGCGAGCGCTTCACGCTTTTACTAAAGTTATCCATATGGACAGGTGCATTGCCAGCTTTCAAGGCATTGATGAAGGTCCAAAAATCGTGCACTCCAGGCGCAGGCGCATTTCTAACAGCCATCCATCCGAAGGAACCGACGGTAAACGCCATCGCTGCGACGGCAATCCCGAGTTGAAGGCGGAATACCCATTGTTCCATCTTTTCACTGTCGCCGCCCGCAAGCAGGTTCGCAATCGCTTTCTTAGCTGGGTCGTTGCAGATATGTTCAACTGTCATCCCGACAGCAAATACGACAGCTACCACTCCAAGCGGTCCGCCAATGCCGACACCAGCTGCGGCCATCGAAGCTCCGGAAGCAATCGCTTCCATATGACTCCAGAACTTTGTCTGCTTGGCACGGTCCAGAATCTCT
>JAGVLX010000068.1 GCA_020054065.1 Parachlamydiales bacterium
CATTTCCAGCGCTAGTCGCCTATATTAAGGAACAGGGAGGAACTGTTCCGGACTGGATTGCCGCCGCAAAGGGGTGTCCTTGGAGTACGCGGGAGGAGTTTCAAGCTGCACTCGACAGTGAGAAAATGCGAGAGTTGCGGCAATTTCTATACGATTCGCGTGAGTTTCAAGCCCGTTTTATTGTACAGCGTTTGGAAGATTCCCTTCCGCAGATGTTGGCTGCGCTCGATCGTCAAGAAAAACGGCATGTGATGACCGTTTATCGGCAAATGACCAAATCGCCGCAAGGGCTCTATGCGCTCATCGACTACCTAAATTTTAAAGGTCCGGGCATTTCGGCCAGTGAGCGGTATGCTGGACAAGGCTGGGGCTTGTTGCAAGTTCTGCAACGGACACCTGTAAAATCTAAACACGTTGTTGCAGCTTTTGTGGAAGCAGCATCGCAAATCTTGCAAGAGCGGGTGAAGAATGCTCCAAAAGAGCGCAATGAAGAGCGCTGGTTAAAAGGGTGGCAGAATAGGCTTCAAACCTACCTTAAGGATTAATTAATCGAGCATACTTGGCGAAGCCGTGCGTGTAGCGCACGATAAAGTGGTCTTCATTCAGTCGAGGTGTGTAGAAGGTTGATAAATTCGCGGGCAAGCTTTATAAGCTAATTAAAGCGGGAGGCGCATGTATCGCAGAGTTTGGAATGGGTTAAAAGAGTTCGGCGCGGCGTTGCAGTCGCCATTTCTGTTTATTGTCAGGTTATATTGGGGCTATCAATTTGCTACATCGGGGTGGGGAAAAATTCATCATTTGCAGCATGTCGTCGGTTTTTTTGATTCGCTTGGAATTCCATTTCCCTATTACAACGCCGTACTCGTGGGATATGTAGAGTTAATCGGAGGGACGTTGCTTCTCCTTGGATTATGTTCACGTTTTGCTGCGATTCCTTTATTAATCAGTATGACAGTGGCATATCTTACCGCTGGCCGTGATACCCTGTTGTCAATCATCAAGTATTTTGATCCAGATCCTTTTTTTTCAGCATCTTCATTTTTATTTGGGTATGCTGTCTTGATTATCTTTTTGTTCGGCCCCGGCAAATGGTCGTTAGACTATTGGCTATCCGGAGCCTACAAACGGCACGAAATGCCTTAAGGAGCGATAAAGGCTTTAAATTTCCATTTCGATTCGTAGCCGAGCTTCTGACAGATGCCATAAGCCATTGCTTCAGCCATTAAATAAGAGATCCCGAACTTGGTGCCATTCTTGATGGCATCTTGCAAAGCATTGCGCCGCAAAGCGGTGCTTAAACCTCGCTTGCGGAATTCCGGCTTGGTTGCCCCGTTCCAGAAGCTCACCAGATCATCTTTTACCAGCGTTGTGACTCCGGCGACAATCTCTCCGTGATGGCGTATGATCCAATGATTTAATAAGGGTTTGCTGCCTTGAGCATCTTCCACCATTACCTTTCCAAATAATGGCCTTGCGGCGTCAACCATGCCAAATGTATCGCAAATGAGATGGGTAAACTCGTCAATCGCTTGTTTGTCGACCGCACGTTCCATTTTAAAACCTTCCGGAATTTCAGCGTGGACAATCGGTTTGTCGAACTCTTTGATGACGCCTTGAAGCGTGCCGGGGGAAACAAAACCCTTATTTAATAAACGCGCTTGAAAATCGGGATGTTCATCCGCATTGACATACCAGACGAAGGGCTGTGAAGCTTGCTTAAAATACGCGGTTTGATCAGCAATAAAGGCGTCGTAGCGAGATGGTTGATCAGGAACGCCATACAAGATGTTGTGGAAGGGAAAAGGGATGCCGCAGAGGCTGCGATGAACTGACCCTATCTTTTCATAGGCTGCGTTAGGGACTAATTTTTTTTCAGGCATGTATTGATAGAAATATAAGATATGGTCAATCAAGATTTGACGCAATTGAGGATCAGTTCTTTTCATAGAAGCCTCCTAAATGAATAAAAACTAATTTAACCGCTATGGAGAAAAGATCATACTGGAAAATTTACTGCAGATATATATTTTTTTCTCTCTGTGCCTCTGTGGTTAATTTAATTTTAGAAGCTCCATAAAATCCAATACTCACGCCCCCCTTCACTCCTCAGTTCATGCAGACGGCGCGAAATCACTTGGTTAGGATCCAAAAGCCTTTGATATAAATCGTCAAAAAATTCCGGTGAATCGGTAAAAAAATGGTGTAAATTGCGTGTTTGATTGATGGGCGTTGCATCGATCACGGTAATTTCTCTTAGCCCATAGTCTAATAACATTTTTCCATCTTCGAATTCATGGGGCTCAGCTCTTTGATCAGGGGGAAGAGAGACATCGATGCGTCCTAGGGAGCGGGATTGATTCAACCACACACTCATTAAAAGAGCGCGGTCATTAGAAGATACATAGGTAGTTAAATGTTCCGAGGTATTTGGAATACTCTCTTTTAACTTGTTGTTAAACGTTTCATTAGAAATATCGGGAGCCGATAAGATGACGTGCGATAACTTATAGGCGGGGTGGTGGTCATTTATCCACACCAAAGCGTCAGTGATCACTTGGCACCCTAGGCTGCTTCCCATCACCCAGATTTTTTCGGCGCCTGATCTTTCCTTTAGCTCATTTAACCATCTCCCAAGCTGTAAAGAGGTCGCTGCAGCGGCACTCCTTGCCGCGAAATAGCCGCGGGCTCCCTCCCCTTGATTGCCAGGCCAATCAAATAAGACAACGGGAGTATTGATATCCAAAATGTAACCCGTATAAGCCGTTTTAAGGGCGGCCGATTGAAACCAGTCCCTAAAGCCCCATACGACCACTAAGAGCGATTTATTGGGTGAGGAAGAAACAGCATCTTTTAACCGTGGATAAAACTCTTTTTCGTTAAGCCCTGTGATTCCATCGATGCGCATGCGATCTGTTTCAAACCATTCAAATGGACGAATCGTTAAACCGGGTTGGATAAGAACGTCAAAGACTCCGTTTGAAATCAACGGAGAAAGCTGATTGCCTCTGCCTTGAAAACTTTCTTCACCCTTCTCGCGATTTGTGCTGTAAAAAAATTGAAAACGCCTAAAATCGCCCTCAACCGTAAAGGGAAGGCGTCCCGAAAAAGATCCCCGATCAGGAGTCTGCCCTAGGCCAGTAAATTCGCGGCGAAAAATCTCTAGACTTAAAGCTAAAATAACTAAAAGAAGCAGCCAAACGATTTTCTTATACATGAGATTCAAAAACCTGAAATTATTTAGGAAAGGCGGTCGGCTCAGTAAAATGCTGCCAACCTTCGCCGCTCAGCGATTTCATAAAGCTGACCAACGCCTTCTTATCGCTTTCACTCAGATGCAACGGGACCATCGAAGGGTGCAAATTGCGATTGGGAATGCCCCCCTTATCATAATATTCTACAACTTCTTCCAACGTCCATAGCTTCCCATCATGCATATACGGATAGGTGTTTTCCACATCACGCAGGGTAGGGGTTTTGAATGCTCCCCAATCTTTTTCGTCATGCGTGATCAAATAACGGCCCAAATCTGGATTGGGTTCATCCATTCCGACGCCGATATTGGCAAACCGTCCATCGGTAAATTCCGGACCGTTATGGCAATTCATGCAGTTCGTACGGCGGAATACTCTTAAGCCTTGAATTTGCTCTTCAGTCAACGCTGTTTTATCTCCGGCCACAAAACGGTCGAAGGGGGAGTTTCCTGACAAGACCGTCCGCTCAAACGTCGCGAGCGCTTGAGCAATATTCTCCA
>JAGVLX010000060.1 GCA_020054065.1 Parachlamydiales bacterium
AAACCAAAGATGTTACGATCAATACGTTGACGGGGATGGATGCGACCCATGCCCTTGTGGATGAGACGCCGGTCTTAGTGACCATTTTACGGGCTGGCCTGCCATTGAATAATGGCGTGCAGAAAGTGTTTCCAAATTCAGAAGTGGGATTTTTGGCGATGTCCCGTAATGAGGAAACGTTGAAAGCAAAAGTCGATTATATAGCCATTCCGAATTTGAAAGACCGTACGGTGATGATTACCGATACGATGCTGGCGACTGGCGGATCGATGGTGGATGCGATCCAGATCATTGAAAAGTATGAACCTAAGAAAATCTATGTGATTTCGGCGATTGCCTCAGCGCCTGGGATCAAACGGGTTTTGCAATATAATCCCAACGTGAAAATTTTTGCTGCGGTAACCGATCCCACGTTAAATTCCAAAGGGTACATCATGCCCGGATTGGGGGATGCCGGCGATCGCGCCTTCGGCAAAAAACACAAAATGGACTAAATGGACAGTATGGACAAATTAATCCCAAAACATGGCGGTTATAGAAATCTAAAGACGTTTCAAATTGCCCGTTTAGTTTTTGATATCACGGTACGGTTTTGTGAGCGATTTATCGATGCTAAAAGCCGTACACGTGATCAGATGGTTCAAGCAGCTCGTTCAGGTGTTCAAAATATTGCTGAAGGTAGTCAAGCCTCTGGTACATCTAAAAAAACCGAATTGAAACTCACAAACGTTGCGCGTGCAAGTTTAGAAGAATTGCTTCTTGACTATGAAGACTTTTTACGTCAACGCAATCTGGCCATTTGGCCTTACAATCACTCCAAAAGGCATGAAATTGTTCGTAATCGATTTTATTATTAGGTCAAACGATGAAAAAAATTCTAAGGTTGATCTACATCATCGTCATCGAAGCGTATGCCACCCTTAGGCATGTCATCCCTTCTGCGCTTTTTTGGTTATATAAACGAAAGATCAGCCAACAAATTACTCATTTAAAAACTGTTGCGAAAGTGAAAATTGAAGCCCATCTTTATTTATACGGAAAAATATCCACCCAGCACGGAAGACCCTTATTGTTCTTGCATGGCGATCACTGCCATTCATACACCATGCACCATCTGATGCGCGAAGCCCACCGTCAACAGCATGGCCCGATCTTTACTTTGCATATTCCCTCCGCTCATCGTGATGATCTCTTTGAAACGCATGTGGAACTGGTACAACAGGCAATTGATCACATTGAGGAGTTTGTGACCCTCCACGGCGGCAGCTTCGACGGCGTGGTAGGAATCGGGCACTCCAAAGGCGCCATCTTGTTAGCCCATACCCAATTCGCAGGTGCAACCAAAATCCATCAAACCATTTCGATCGCTGGACGTCTAAATGTGTCGCACGAAGATACGCAGAGCGAGCCATTGAAAAATAAGATTCAAACCATTTATAAACAGATTTGCGCCAAACCGGAACGGTCCCTTGTGCAAATCATTCCAAAACAGGACTGGAATGTCCCTTATGCATCCATGGCCGTGCGGCCTGAAATGCATTGCTATACCGTACCAGGCATGCATTTAAGTGGACTCTATTCAAAGTCAACGGCTAATATCTTTAAAGAGATCCTTACTGAGCATAGGCAGGGAAATGGAAAACAGCGAGTTGAATGATCTACGTCAAACGTTGAATGATGCGTTTAGCAAACTTGCTTATGCCACCCTAGACCGATTTCATGAGACGTTGCGTCAAATCGCAGGGAATCTATCTACCCAAATCCCCAAAGCTTCTGAAGCCTCATCTGAAATCGTTTTGTTTGAAATCGAAACAGAAGAGCTCAATCGATTGGTGCAGAACGCTCCTGATGCGGCTAAAAAAGCGTTGCCGATCTTGATCGATAGCTATACGCAACGAAGTAAAAAGATCGATCTGACTGAACCGGCAGTCTTAAAAGCGAAATGCCAGCTTGAATTGCGAACAGTAGGATTGGAAAAAGCACTCTTTAAGCTCAACCAAGAAGTAGATAACACGAAACTCCTACAAATAAAATCCAAAGAAGCCAAATGGAGCGGATTGTCCAAAGAGTGCGACCAGCTGTTAGGCTCCGTGCGCACCATCGAGACCTTAAAGGCGCAATTAAAAAATCTTCTCAACGAAAAGTAACAAAAGCTTTTGCGCCCCTAAAAAGAAAAACGTCCGAGTTATTAAAAAACTTGTCATCTTGACAATTTTGCTCGTGAATTATAATCTATTAAAGCTTTTAAAATTAATAAGAGGATTATTATGGATAGTCAGGTTGATTTAAATGGATTGCGTTTAGCACTTCAAACATCATTTGCAAACATTTCTCAAGCAACGTTTTCAGAATTCGATGCCCGATTGAAACAGGTCGCGAGATGCGCCCTTACGACACCTCAAAGAAACGTCCCAAACGGAATTGAAACCCCGGCAGATAGGGAAGATGCTGAATTAGCCCGCTTAATCACAAACAACTCGGATGCTGCGAAAGTAGCGTTACCTATCTTAATTGAGAATTATCGCAAAATAGGCGGTACGCTCCGCTTAGATGGACCTTTCGCGATTAAAACACGCTGTCAAAATGGGCTTAGAGTTACACAACTCAAAATCATGCAAGCGCAATTGAACCAAGAAAGTGAAGCTCAATTAACTCAACTTCACCAACAAGAGCGGACGTGGCGTCAACTCAAAGCCCAAGCTTGTTCTTTAGCCGGCTGCGCCCGTGTGGTCGAGTTTTTAAGGAGTTGTACCGACTCTATGCTAGTCATAAGTGAGTAAGCAAACAGCTTAGATTTTGAGGCGCACGCTTGTGCGCTTCCTGAAAGGTCAGATTCATGAAGAAAAAACCTTCGTTGCAACTCCTTACCGAATGCTTAAAGAACGATTATGGCATTCAAGCTGCATCGCTTGTCCCTCTAAATTTAGGCGCAGATAGGGATGCTTGGTCTTACCAAGCGCAAACCCCCGATCGATCTGCCTATTTCGTTAAATTAAAACGCGGGCATGATCACGATCTGAGTGCGGTCTTGCTATCCCTATTAGACGAGGCGGGAATTCAAGAGATTATTCACCCAGTCAAAACACGTCACAACCGTGCAACCCAGCGGATCGATCATTTTACTTTAATTGTTTATCCCTTTGTAGAGGGGAGTGACGGTTTGAGCACGACTCTTACAGATGATCAGTGGACAAAGCTTGGAAGAGTTTTAAGACAAGTTCATGAATTTACGGTTCCTAAATCGATTGAAAAGCAAATCCGACGTGAAATTTACTCCTCACAATGGCGTGAGTATGTTCGTGCACTTGATTTAAACACCGCTACGCATGGCGACGATGCCGCCTGTATGCTACACCGTTTTTTGAAAGAGCATCTAGAGATCATCCAGCATTTGGTTGAGAAAGCCGAAAATCTGAGTCGGGAAGTCAAACTGCTCTCTCCTAAATTCGTCTTATGCCATTCGGATATCCATGGCGGCAATGTTTTGATTGATAAAAACGGTTTCATCTATATCGTCGATTGGGATAATCCGATTTTGGCCCCTAAAGAGCGCGATCTGATGTTTATTGGCGGAGGAGTAGCCAACGTCTGGAACAATCTGCATGAAGAGGAATGGTTTTACAAAGGGTATGGTGCGGTTGAGATCAATCGATTGATTTTGGCCTACTACCGGCATGAGCGGATTGTGGAAGATATCGCTGAGTATGTTCAGGAATTGCTCTTCAATCCAGTAAGTCATAAAAACAGGCTGGAAATGCTTAAGCAATTTACCGACATGTTTAAGCCGCGCGGCGTGGTAGATATCGCTTTCAAAACGGAAAATTCTTTATAAGATAATCGCATTTGCAGCTTTTTTTTGTCGCCACCTCCCCCATTTCGTGAAGAGTCGAACGAATTGTCCTGGTAATATTTTCATCACATAGAGTTGACACTTTATTAACCACGAAGAATCGCCCTTCTCTAGAATGGCGTGGTTAGATTGAGAAACGTTCTGCCCTTTTTCAACGAATTTCCGGATGGATTTTTCATATCTATCAAAAGCAACGGCATAATCCCCATTCGCCTCTCCCATTTCGCGGGCTAACACGTAAGCTCCAACGATAGCAAGGCTTGTCCCAATTCCCTGAGCGGAGTAGGCTGCGTCTCCTACTAGCGCTACCCGTCCCCTTGACCATATGGGCATCCGGGTTTGGCTGGTCGAGCCAAAATAACAATCATTACTCTCTTTCATTGTCCGGATAAGACGGGGGATTTCCCAGCCTAAGTCTTTGAAAAGTTCTTCAAACACGGATTTTGAATTTTCATCTAGAAGTTTATCTTTTTCAGCCTTGAAGGCCAGACAGGCAAAGGAGTGGTTATTTACAGCATAAGCAGCGGCGAATTTTCCCTTATCAAAATAGACAATTTCGGAACGGTTAAGTCCAAAAATGTTAGAGATCGGAAATACACAAAAACGGACTCTATTGTCGATTAAAAATTGGGAGTCTTCTCCAAAAGCTAGTTTTCTGACTTTCGAGTGGAGTCCATCGGCTCCAATCACCACGTCAAATTCCCTAGGTTCCATTTTTTCAAAATAGACTTTTTCATCTAATCGAATGATTGAATCATTGTAGATGATCTCGATCTCACCCACCGCTTTCGAAAGGATTTGACAAAGATCGTACCGGTTGACTTCAATGTCACCTGGTGAACAAAAACCTAAAATATCTGATTCAAATTCAAACATCTTAAGATCGGGGGTAATCAGAGTGGCTCGCTTAATATTGACGTTTTCATCCACCAAAGTTTGATAGATACCCATTCGTTTGGCAACCTCAAGAGCTGCGCCACGTACATCAACTTTATATCCGCCTTTTCTTAAACAGGGATGTTTTTCGATTACGGTTGGGATAAAACCACGCTGTTTTAACCAGTAAGCAAGAGTAAGACCTGCAATCCCCGCACCTGAAATAAGTACATTTTTATTTTTCATGCTTTTCTCTTGGTTTTTTAATGACATGCTGCTTATCATAGCAAATGACCGACCGTCGGTCAATGATTTTAATTGCCTGAGGATTTTATGACTAGGATTGTGAAGAAGCCGGATGAGCGCAGAAGGGAAATGATTGAGGCAGCGCAACATTTGTTTGGGATACAAGGATATGAGAAGACATCGATGCAAGATTTGATGAAGCATCTCAACATAGCTAAGGGTACTGTGTACCATTATTTTGCATCGAAAGAGGCGTTGCTGGAAGCGGTGGTGGAAACAATGATCGATGCGTCGATTGAACAGATGCAGAGCGTGCTAGAGAGGAAAGGCAATGCCCTGAGAAAACTCCAACGGTTAATTGAACGCGGCAATATTGCCGCGGAGAACCAGGAGATGTTGAAGCAATTGCATCGTGCGGACAATCAAAGGATGCACTTGCGCTTATTGACGCTGGCGCTGGCTAAACAAGCGCCTTTGTATGCGCAAGTGATTCAACAAGGCTGCAAGGAAGGAATTTTTCAAACAGCACATCCGTTAGAGAGTGCAGAGTTTATTTTATCTGCAGTCCAATTCTTAACGGATGTGGGCATTTACCCGTGGAGCCAAGAAGATTTAGTGCGCAGGGTTCGTGCGTTTCCACACTTGATCGAGCAGCAGTTGAAAGCCCCTCCCGGCTCATTTCAATTTCTAATCACCCGCCTGAATGATGTTGGATAGGACGTGAGCGGCTGTAATGGCTGTTCCTGCGCCGGGTCCTTTGATGACAACAGGATTGTCACAGTAAATCGTTGAACGTATTGATGCGATGTTATCGGTGTCTGAAAGTTGATAGAAAGGATGATCCTGTCCTACTGCCTTAAGCGAGAGCACTGCCTTCCCATTTTCCAAGCTTCCGATAAATCTGAGAACTTGGTTGTTTTGGCGTGCGTTGGTGGCCAAGTTGGAAAGGTGTGCATCATATTGGGCGAGGCATTCATAGAATTCGGCGATGGAAGTCGCTTCAAAGCATGTATCGGGCAAAAAACGTTGGATAATGATGTCCGACATTTCAAGTTCCATGCCTGCTTCCCGGGCAAGGATAAGAAATTTTCTTGCCATATCCAATCCGTTCAGGTCATCGCGTGGATCAGGTTCCGTATAGCCTTTGTGTTGAGCTTCTTTTAGAATCTCAGAGAATGAGACCGATCCATCGAACGTATTAAATAAGTAGCTCAGTGTACCTGAGAGAATCGCCTCAAGGTGGGTGACGGAATCGCCGCATCGTTTTAAGGATTGAAGAGTGTAAATCATGGGTAAGCCCGCGCCCACATTCGCATCGTAGAGAAAGTGCACATGGTTTTCTTTAGCCAAGCTTCTTAGAGCATAATAATCCGTCAATGAACCAGAATTAGCTTTTTTATTGGGTGTAACAATTGAAATGTGAGCTTTCAGCACGTCAGGATAGCGATTGGCCACCTGTTGATTGGAGGTACAATCAACAAAAACAGAATGGGGTAAATTTAAACCGGTGATTTTGTCGATAAAATTCTGGAGAATCATCGGTTCACTGGATTGGGTGAGTTGTTCTTTCCAGTTGTTGAGAGGAATTCCATCAAGATTAAACACCATGACTTTACTGTTTGCGATCCCGATAACTTTTATTTCAATGGGATCATTTGCTGTAAATTTTTGATGGATTTGGTTAAGCAGTTCGCTGCCGACCCCGCCGGCGCCGATGAGGTACATATTAATCATCTGTTCGGCAGAAATTGCAATTGAGATACATGAGACAAAGAGTAACGTCAAAATTCTAAACATCATAGAAGCCCTCATTAGAAAAGAAAAGTGTTATAAGGGTTCAAATGATTCTAGAAAAGATGAAAATATGACAGGACTTCAGGACTTAATAGATTTTATTTTACATAAAATTAAGCGACCTATAAATTTTTAGCCTATGACTCATACTTTTCTGCCTAAGCATGGTGGATTCGGAAAGCTGTTTTCTGTACCAGAAAGCGGAAATTATCTACGATGCGACGGTGTATTTCACAGGACGATTTTTTAAAATCAGCGATCGCACCATTGACCAAATGATCCAAGCTGCGCGTTCAGGCAAACAAAATATTGTTGAAGCAAGTTTAGCATCCGCGACTTCCAAAGAAACTGAAATCAAATTAACGAATGTTGCACGTGCCAGTCAGTTTGAACTATTGATTGACTATCAAGATTTTTTAAGAATAAGGAAATTAGAAGAATGGAATTTACGTCATCCTTACACAAAGCGGTTAAAAGAGTTACATCGCGTACACAATCCTACCTATGTGACATATCAAAAGGGGATTGAACACGTTAATCCTGAAATTAGTGCGAATGTCATCATCGGTCTAATTAAAGTCACTTGTTATCTTCTTACCCAACAAATCCACTATCTTGAACAGGATTTTCTCATGAATGGTGGAATCAAAGAACGCATGTTTCGCGCTAGGCAAGCAATAAGAAATTTTTAAAAATGTCCTGAAAGTCGTGATTGTCGTGTATGTCCTGAATGTCCTGGTCCTGTTTTATTAGGAGATCAAATGATGCAGAAAGAAAAGAAACTATATGCCGTCTATTTAGGAGGAAAAGCTCCTAGATCAAACATTGAGCTCCACGATGTCGTATTTGTGGTTGGGGACTCTTTAGAAGAGACCTATCCGAAACTGAAAGCGAAGTGGTTTGCTTATCCAGAAAAAACCCCGCATATTGATTCCTATATGGAATTGACGCATGTGGACGGTTTTCAAATTAAGTTAGTTCAAGGTAAGAGAAATAATGGTAGTCACAAACTGTATTTTATTAATTTTGGCGGTTACCTCGAGAATTTATTCGGCGAAGTCCATCAGTCCGCATTCTATGTCGCGAAGGATCCTGCTGAGGCCACGCAAAAAGCGCGAAAAGAGCTATGCCTGGGTTTAGAACAAACGCATCTGGATGATCGTTTAGACGTCGAAAATCTCGTTGCGTTCGATGTTGACGATATTCTGGAAATGACCCATGTGGATGGCTATCACTTTGAATTCATTCCCACCGAAGTCAAAACTAAGCCGATTCCCATCTCAGGCAATATAAGGCTTTGAAAAGTTTTATTTAATTCCTAGTTGCTCCTATCTATTTCACTGCACAAGATGCTTTAGCAGTTGTTTGACTCGTGGAATGGGTTGATGATAAAAATCAATCTCGCGCATTTGATAAGCAAATGGAAAGAACGTATTCCCATTCTCGATCCATCCGACGAACCAAGTCACTTTTAAGTGACTGCCATCTTGTTGATCAGTCGTGCCACCTCCTGTTTTCCCGTATAATTTCCATCCACCGGACAATTCCTCCTTAAATAAAAGCGCCTTTGTCATGTGTATAGCATTCGTTGAAATAGGAAACTTTCCATGGATCATTTTTTGGATGAATTCTACTTGCTCCTTTGGCGAAATTTTAAGGGAAGAACTTACCCATGCTGGTTTCATCGGTCCAGGATTTGCCAATCCTGCAGACATGTCCTGATTCCCATATTCGAAGAGTGTTAAATACTGTTGGATGGCTTCCAAGCCTAATTTTAATGCTGTGAGCTTAGAATACCAGACGCAGGATCGCGTCATCCACGACTGAGGGGTCTGAGAAGTTTTCCATGCATCTGATTGATCGTCATAACCTTCTTGAAACTCCAATATCGGTGTCTTTTCATCCTTTAACACCCCGGCATCATAAGCCATCAAGCTTAAGGCAATATTGAAGGAACATGCAGGAGTCACCCGTTCACTGAGATTAGGGCCAAACTCTAAAATTGTTGCACTTGTATTCCCATGGATAAGAATGAAATTCTCCTCGCCAACCAAATAAAAAGGAGAAAGTCCAAAAAACATCAATAGAAGCAATAGGGTTCGTATAAAAAAACTCTTTTAAAATTCGTTAGGGAAGGTCCACATAGATGTAGGACTACACAGAATAACATGCGGAAAGGAAGAATCAAAATAGATTAACACTGATCATATGCGGCGTGATCCCGAAGACAATGAAGGGAGTGGGCCACTGGCCCTTTGGCGATTGAATCTTCTAAAAAATCATTCAAAATTTTGATTGGGAAAATTTAGCGTCTGCTCTAGATTTGCGATAAAAATTAACAAAAGATTTCCTAATGAAAATTTTTTTTCTTGTTCTTCCAATCATTTTGGCGATGGCGCCTATCATAGGGATAGTGGCAAACGAAACAACTGATAGAGAAATCCACCTTACTTTAGACGATTGTTTATTTGTTAAGTATCCTGTTCCCCAAAAGGGGATTGTATGTTCAAATTATGAACGCGCTTTAAGACTCTCTGAAAAGCTTAGCAACTCAACCATGCATAAATGCTCTTGGGATCCATTTGTCGTTATTGGGGATTACAAAGGTGAGAAAATTTTTATAGCATGTGCTTCGGTTGGTACAGGCTCAGGTCTTCTTTTTACGGAACTTTTCGTTGCGGGGGCCAAATACATCGTTCGATATGGGTCGGATGACGTTAAAATGCCCCCAGAGTCAGACGCATATCTTGTGAAAATTGTAGATGAAGCAGACAACCTATATGGATTTAACCTGCAGAGTGGAGTGCCTCCAGAAGAGTGGGGGCAATCGGTCAAAGCATCTCCTGAGATTGTCAAAGCGTTGATCTCAACTGCGGAATCAAAAAAATTAATTATGAGATGAGAGTTTGCCATCATCTTGAGAATTATCATGGTCTTCGCTCTCCTGATAAATTTTCCGCTGAGAGAGCTAAACGTTTACAGGCTATTTTGGAAGAACTTAAAAAAATCTTAAGCCGGCAAGTTTTGATATGGAGACTGCGGTTTTGTTCCGAATAGCAAAGGATTTTAGATTGCATGCTGCTACTGTTTTGCAGACAGTGAAAAAAGAAAGCCCGAAGCTAAGTTCCTATGAAGGAGAAAATTTCCTACAGGCAAAGAAAGTAGAAGAAACAATATTCTTTGATTATGTTCTAGACGCACTTCTGAATATATAAATTTGACTCATTCGTGAATCCCAAATGTCTTTTGTTTAGCTGAGCATGAGCGAGGCTTTGGGAGGTGCGTCTGGTATGACGTTAAACTAGCAGGTGAAAGTCCTGTACGGACCCGACAAGGGGAACTGTTAGCCTAGGCAAGGGTGTCTTTCGTGAGGGAGAATCTGAAGAAAGCTGATGGCAAAATGCTGGACCAACAAACAGGAATCACATATGAGGCAGAAGCATTGGATAAGGGTGCCTCCTACCCCTAAGTCCTATACTTGTACGGAAAATGCTTATGTAAATGTGGTGGTCGAAGCAGGAAAGTTTAACGGATTACCCAGAGAGAGCTGTATTCAGGCGCGACTAATACCCGACAAAGAAGGGGAACGACGAGCTAGCGGTGTCTTGGAAAGACGACGTGAACGATACAGCAGTCAGCAGACGACATAGTAGACATTAACTTGTTAGTGTTGAAGGTCCGAACATAAAACTGAGGAGACTGAAATTTCGATGACAGCAGAAAACTGCAGAAAAGTAGACATGGCTAAAGCCCAAGCAACAAGTAGCGAGCGGAACTTGCAAAAGTATGCAGAAGGCGCAGTGGCTGTTACGGCAAAGACAGAACAATCTTCTCTACCAGGTCGAGCCTAGGGAACATTTTATGAACCGCCGTATACGGAAAACCGTATGTGCGGTGGTGTGGAAGAACGGGGCGAAAGCCTCTCCTATCCGATTATGGTAACTTGTTACCGCTTTGTTTAGCGTGACTTGTCACGCGTCAAGAAGAATTCGTCATCCAATACGCGCGACGAGTCGCGCTATTGAAAGCGGTAACAAGTTACCGCACTCCAAATGGAGCTCGGGATTCGTACACAATTTTATGTGTATGCAATAACTTTTTGATCAGAAAGACCGGCAATCGTGACGACAACATTTATGGGAGTCCAGAGGGCCACTAGCCCTTTGGTGGGGATTATCAAGGGGCAAAGCCCCTTGATTGGAGGTGGAGAGAATTGAACTCTCGTCCTAAGCGAACTCCCTATTGATATCTACATGCATAGTGTCCTGAAAATTATGCTAGCTTTGATGCAGGGCACGCCACTAGGAGCTAGCAGGCTTCATTTGATCTCGATGATCCAACCTAGAAGCCGGCGGGTGGATCATCATACCAAGATTGATGACGGTCGTTCTTTAGTCCTTGGTCTAACCTCAGGCGACCGGTGCTGTTAAGCGGTTAGGCTTAAGCAGCAGCTGCAGCAGGTGCAAATTCGTTGGCTCGGAAGTCAACGCCTTTAACAACTGTTGAGCCGAAGTCTACAAAGTACTTCTTGGCATTTAATGTTTTACCGGTTTTTTAAGGAGGCCAACCGATATCCTCCGCATGCAACCAATGCTTTGTTCCCTAGTCGAAACCGTGACACCCCCGAAAATTGGATTTTGTCGATTGTTTACGGCTTAATTATAGCATGGTAGGTGTTTTTTAGCTAGGGATGGCGTATAATGGGGGAAATGGGTAAAATTGCAGGTTTCTTCGTTATATCTTAAGGTTTAGAGGATTTTAGTCATTATGTTTGAAGAATTGCGGCAAGAGACGATCGATGAGCGGGAATTGGGAGTATTGCGTTATTGGCAGGAGGGGAAGTTATTTGAGCGGTCGATTGAGCATCGCAAACATGCGCCGGCGTTTACGTTTTATGATGGACCGCCGTTTGCGACGGGGCTGCCGCATTATGGGCATTTATTAGCTGGGACAATCAAGGATGTGATTCCGCGCTATAAGACGATGAAGGGATATTATGTGCCGCGTCGCTTTGGGTGGGACTGCCATGGGCTGCCGGTGGAGCAGGAGATTGAGAAGTCATTTAATTTGACCGGTGCGTCGGTGATTGAGCAGTTTGGGATCGCGAATTTCAATGAAGAGTGCCGCAAGATTGTGATGCGTTATACCTCGGAGTGGCGTTCGACGGTGTTCCGGATGGGGCGTTGGGTCGATTTTGACAACTATTACCGCACGATGGACCGCAGCTATATGGAGTCCGTGTGGTGGGTGTTTAATGAGTTATATGACCGTGGCTTGATCTATGAAGGGTTTAAAGTCGTTCCCTATTCGGCAAAGCTGGGGACGCCGCTGTCGAACTTTGAGGCGTCGGAGAATTATAAAGATGTGGACGATCCCTCGTTGACAGTGATGTTTACGTTGAAGGATGAACCGCAAACGTCACTGCTGATCTGGACTACGACTCCTTGGACGTTGATCTCCAATTTGGCCATTATGGTTGGTCCTGAAATTGAGTATGTAAAAATCAAAGACAACGCTTCGGGTAAACACTATATATTGGCTAAGGCACGGTTAGAAGCTAATTTTCCGGATGCCGCAACCTATGCGATTGTTGAAAGTTTCAAAGGATCAGCGTTGGAAGGAAAGAAATATGTGCCGCTGTTCTCCTATTTTGCAGACCGCGACCAGTTAGGCGCCTTCCGGGTTATCTTGGACGACAACGTGACCATCGAGGATGGGACAGGGCTTGTGCATACCGCTCCGGCATTTGGCGAAGCAGACTTTTATGCGTGCCAGCGCGCGGGGATTGAGTTAGTGTGTCCGGTGGACAACAACTGCCGGTTTACGGCGGAGATCCCGGAGTACGAAGGGTTGTTTGTCAAAGATGCGGACAAGGATATCATCCGCAAGCTTAAAAAAGAGGGGCATGTATTCAAGCATGAAACCTTGCGCCACCGTTATCCATTCTGCTGGCGTTCCGATACCCCATTAATTTACCGTGCGGTTAGAGCGTGGTATGTAGCCGTTGAAAAGATCAAAGACGCGATGTTGCGGGCGAACCAGCAAATCCACTGGGTGCCCGATCACATCAAGTTTGGCCGTTTTGGCAAATGGCTGGAAGGGGCGCGTGATTGGAACATCAGCCGAAACCGATACTGGGGGACACCGATCCCGTTGTGGCGTGCGGAAGATGGCACGATTATCTCGATCGGGACGATTGCCGATCTGGAAAAACGGGTTGGAAAAAAGCTTGACGATATCCATCGTCATTTAATTGACGACTTGACTTTTGTTGAAAACGGCAAAACCTTTAAAAGAATTACCGAGGTGTTCGATTGCTGGTTTGATACGGGATCGATGCCGTATGCGCAAATCCATTATCCGTTTGAAAATCGCGAATTTTTTGAAAACAATTTCCCCGCCGATTTTATCGGCGAGGGGATTGATCAGACCCGTGGATGGTTTTATACGCTGACGATTATTGCAGCAGCTTTATTTGACAAACCGGCATTCAAAAACGTGATCGTGAACGGCATCATCTTGGCTGAGGATGGTGCTAAGATGTCCAAACGGCTGCGTAACTATCCAGATCCTAATGAAGTGATCCACAAGTATGGTGCGGATGCTGTCCGCCTTTATATGTTAGATAGTCCGGTCGCTCGTGCCGATGATTTATGCTTTTCAGAACGGGGTGTCGAACTGGTTTTGCGTCAGGTGTTGATCCCGCTGTGGAACGCTTATAGCTTTTTCATTACCTATGCGCGGATTTACAAATGGACACCGCCGGAGGCATTCAACAAGCCGGATGCGATGATCGACCGCTGGATCTTATCTTTACTCAATCGGCTCATCAAAGACGTCGAAGATGGACTAGACGCGTATGATCTTAGCCGCTCGGTGAAGCCGTTTGTCGGGTTTGTTGATCAGTTGACGAACTGGTATATCCGCCGTTCCCGCCGCCGTTTTTGGGAAGATCAAGATTCTCCCGACCGGCAACAAGCGTTTGCGACTCTGTATCAGGTTTTAATTGGGCTATCTAAGATCGCTGCGCCGTTCATTCCGTTTATTACCGAATCGATCTATTCCAATTTACGCACGAAAACGATGCCGGAATCGGTGCACCTATGCGACTTCCCTTCATATGATTCCCATTTGCGTGACATTCATTTAGAGGAAGTGATGGCTGCGGTACAAACAGCTGTCAGCTTAGGCCATAGCTTGCGCAAGGAGCATAAGTTGAAAGTCAGACAGCCGCTGCCGGCAGCCCACATTGTTTCACCGGAACAAAAAATTCTAAATTTCTTGGCGGAACAACAGCATTTAATTGCCGATGAATTGAATGTCAAAGCCGTGGATTTTAGCTCAGACGAAAAAACGTTGGTGGTGTTGAAGGCTAAGCCGAATTTCCGGGTTCTGGGCAAGAAGGTGGGTAAACTGATGAAAGCGGCGCAAACGGCTATCGAAGCGCTGGATCAAAAAGAGCTTGCGGGCTTGCGCAATGGACAAAACATCACGATTAATCTGGAAGGGGAACCGGTTGAACTCACTCCTGAAGATGTGCAAGTGGACCGGATCGTGCACGAGGGGGTCATTGCGGCGAATGAAGGCGCGATTACCCTTGCGTTGGATACAGCGTTGAATGATGAGCTCATTAAAGAAGGTCTTGCCCGCGAGATTGTCAACAAAATCAACACCATGCGCCGTGAAGGGGGGTTTGATGTGACTGACCGGATTCGGGTGAAGATCCAATCCACTCCAAAAGTCTCGCAGTGTTATCAACAATACAAAGAGTACATTGATAGTGAAGTGCTATCTGTGGAAACGAAGTTTGAGAACACCAGCGGCATGGAGTGGGATCTCAATGGCGAACCGGCGGTCATCAGCCTCGTCAAAGTCAAATAAGTGAATAGGCGAACGGCATGCGACAAAATAAAATTACCACAGAGTCACAGAGGAAAAACTAAATCAATAGTTGCTTTAGACTCTTGTTAATTTTTTGGTTTTTCTCAGTGCCTCTGTGTCTCTGTGGTTAATTCCCTATTGTGAATATTACACTGTCGTTTTACACTTGAGTGATGCTGACGGTGTTTTATGTATTGACGGCAGCTTGTTGCGCAGCGTTGTCGAACTATTTTATGCGCAAAAATCTTGATCGCAAGGGGTCGATTAACGGTTTCTTGCTTGCGCTCTATACCCTTTCCTTGACTGTTGCCGTTGGGATCAACCATCAAATTTTTTCAATCCCTTGGAATCCCCTTGTCTTTACTGCTGGCGGGTTTGTGGGGGCTTTAAATATCCTGCTGATGCTCGTCACAGCAATGGCATTATTGCGCGGTCCGGCAGGACTCACCTTTGCATTTCAAAACAGCGGATCGGTGTTTCCTGCAGTTTTCTTATTTCTCCTTTTTGGGTCAGCTTATGGATTTATCTTGAATCAATGGATGATTTTTGGGTTGATCATTGTATTGGTGGGACTATTCTGGGCCGCTGAGACAACCCGTCAACCCGCTGCCATGAAAAGGCATTCTTCCTGGATCTATTTTGCGCTCATGATTTTTGCCATTCAAACCGTGGCTTTGACGCTGATGCAGTGGCGGTGTCTTTTATATGTCACCAATGAACCCCACGCTCTTATTCCTATCACCTGCGACGTCAGTCAAGACGGTTGGTTTATGCCGGCCATGTTTAGTGTTGCGTTAGCGCTGCAAATTGGACTGTTAGTGATCTCAGGGGAAAAACCTCGTTGGTTTGAACTGGCGTTCGGCGGTTTTGCTGGAGTCGCCAATGCTGGTTCAACTTTTTTCTTACTTTTAGCCACACCCATTGCGACTCCTCAGGAAAAAGTGATTATTTTTCCCTTGTTTGCCGTGGGGGTGATCTTGCTGTGCAATCTTTGGAGCCGTGTGCTCTATCAAGAACCCGTCAACTGGCGAGCTAACGCCCTCTGTTGTTCCGGTATCTTTATCGCATCAATTAATAATTAATATTTTATTAATATAATATTGAGGTTAATGCTAATATTTAGTAATATTTGCAGCTTAAACAATAATTGTAATTAATAAAAGGTAGTTATGGAAGGTGCTAGTTTAGATGTAATTGCAGCGGGAAGAAGAGGTGCTTATGTTCAAGGGATAGAGAATGAACGCGAGCGGCCAAGTGTTCCCAATCCTTGTCCCGTCACTGTGGCGAGAATTACCAATATTTTTAGTCAAACGCGGGAAGAGATCGCCAATTACTTATTTGGCGAGATTCATGGGATCGAGCCAGTTGTTATCCGAGTCGGTGCGCAGATTAGTTTCACTCAAGGGTTTTACGTTGGTCAGACGATCAGCGGTTTCCCGGATGGTAAAGGAACAATGCTGTATCATGATGGATCGACCTATGAAGGGGAGTTTCGTTTAGGGAAGATCCATGGACTTGGGATGTTGATTTTGAAGAACAAAGACCTTTTTTTAGGTAACTGGAATGAAGGCATCTTGTCAGGCCCAGGATTATATAATGGTCATGACGGGTCTGCTTATGAAGGAGAGTTTGATAACGGACGCTTTCATGGAGAAGGATTCCATCGGGATAGTTTCGGCTATGTAAGAAAAGGGTTTTGGAAAAATGGGCTATTTATCTCCCCTCAAGAACCTCAACGTTTTTCAGTTAGCACCTGATCGATTTTTTAATACAGAGCGAAACAGGCCCATGGGCCTCTATTCAATATAATTTTAACGTAAAGATAAATCCTTCTTTGCGTCTTTGCTCCTTTTGCATCCCTTTGCGTTAAAATTATATTTTCAGACATCGTCAAATCAATAACTCTCGAAGATCATACGATTTCTATGTTCTTAGGGTATTTTTTGCGATCGAGTGGCGGACTTGTCCTTAATGCGGTCATGCGTTAAGCTTTTTGCATGCCTTCACCGACCACACCGATTCTAACCGTTAGCCAGCTCACTCATGCACTCAAATTGTGCCTGGAATCGACCTTCCCCCACGTCGTGATTCAGGGGGAAATCAGTAATTTTAAAGCGCAAAGCTCCGGTCATTTTTATTTCTCCCTCAAAGATGTTAACGCGCAGATTTCAGCGGTCATGTTCCGCGGCGATGCCGCGTATTTGAAAGCGCTGCCAAAATCCGGGGATCATGTCATCGTCCGCGGGGAAATCAATGTGTATCCGCCCAAAGGCAATTACCAATTGATTGTGCGTGAAATGACCCAAGTGGGATTAGGGGAGCTGCTACTTAAACTGGAACAGCTTAAAGCCAAATTGCAACAGCTTGGCTGGTTTGATGCGGCGCACAAAAAACCGTTGCCTGCTTTACCCCGCCGCATTGGAGTTGTCACCAGTCCGACTGGAGCCGTAATTCAAGACATTTTAAACGTGTTGACCAGACGCTTTTCGTGCTGCCACCTGATTTTAAATCCGGTTAAGGTGCAGGGAGAAGGCGCTGCGCAAGAGATTGCTCGTGCGATTGAGGAGTTCAACCGGTATCAAATGGTTGACGTGATGATCGTCGGACGGGGAGGAGGCACTCTCGAGGATCTCTGGGCCTACAACGAAGAAATTGTTGCGGCGGCCATCTACAATAGCCGCATTCCTATCATCTCCGCTGTCGGGCATGAAACCGATTACAGCATTGCTGATTTTGTCGCCGATGTGCGTGCGCCGACTCCTTCGGCAGCTGCGGAAATTGTAATCGCCGAACGTGCCCAACATCTTCAACATCTGGCAACGGTGCAAAGACGGTTGACGCAAACGATTAGCCACATTATCAAGCATGACCGCCAGCGTATTAAGAATATCGAAAAACAACCGCTGCTCCTTAGCCCTTACACCTTGCTTGGTGCCTCGTTTCAAAAAATGGATGATCTGCGCGACGACCTCGACATGGCTTCCCAGCAGCTTTTTCGGCGGCTGCGTTTAAAAGTGGATGGATTAAACCGGCAAGCTCAAGCGCTGCGTCCAACCACGCAAATTGCCAACTACCGTCAAAAATTTAGTTATTATGAAAAAATATTGCTTAACAAAATGAGTAATCGACTGACACACTCAAAAAATTTATTGAGTAATGTTAGTGCAACGCTAAAAGCAATCGATCCTAAAAATCTTTTGAATAAAGGGTATAGTATCCTCTTTTCTGAAAAGGATCATTCCGTTATAAATTCAGTACGTCTGATGCAAAAAAATCAAAAAATTCGAATTGTGCTGGCCGATGGCACTGCACAAGCGGTTGTGGAGAAAGTTGAGTGAAAAACGGAGAAACCGAAGTCAAATTTGAAGCAGCCATTGCGCGCTTAGATGAAATCTTAGAAAAGATGAATTCCGGAGCTGTCACTCTTGACGAATCGCTTGCGCTTTTTGAAGAAGCTGATAAATTAATCAGTATATGCAATAAAAGGTTAAATGACGCCGAACGGAAGATTGAGATCTTGATCAAAAACCGGAATGGCGAGACCGTGCTTGGACCTGACCAAAAACCACAGACTCAAGATTTTACTCCGCAGACACAATATCCTTCCGCGCCATTTTAACCAAAGGGTGGACCATGGACTTCGAATTCCTGTCCCAGATAAACGCTCCGCAGGACATTAAGGGATTGTCGATCGACCAACTCAAATTGCTCGCTCAAGAAATCCGGAAGCGAATCATTTCGGTCATGTCAGTTAACGGCGGACATTTAGCCTCTAATCTGGGTTCGGTGGAACTTACCCTTGCGTTGCACTATGTCTTTAACTCTCCCGATGACAAATTGATTTGGGATGTCAGTCATCAAACGTATACGCACAAATTATTGACTGGGCGTAACGACCGTTTTGATAAAATCCGTACGTTTAAAGGATTATGCGGGTTTAGCCATCCAAAAGAATCGCCTTACGATCATTTTTATGCGGGACATGCTGGTACCGCGCTCTCGCTGGCGATGGGGGTCGCAAAAAATCGGGATCTGACGAAAAGGAAGGAGTATGTCATTCCGATTATCGGCGATGCCTCCCTAACTTGCGGTGTGTCGCTGGAAGCGTTGAATAATATCGACCGGAATCTTAAACGGTTCATCGTTATCTTGAACGATAATAACATGTCGATCTCCAATAACGTCGGGGCCATCACCAAAATTTTAAGCCGCATCATCAGCAATCCGCTCACCCATAAAATCTATCAAGAACTGGATGCCTTCGTTTCCAAGTTGCCTTATGGGGCGACTTTGTCAAAACAAGGACATAAAATCGCCGAATCATTAAAAAACCTCGTCAGCCCGGCTGCCTTTTTCGAACAATACGCGCTCTCTTACATCGGACCGATCGACGGACATGATGTGGGACAGCTGATCCAAACATTCGAAGGATTGAAAGATTCCCACTGGCCAGTCGTGGTCCATGTCATGACCCACAAAGGGCAGGGGATGGAGGAAGCTGTCAAGAATCCTACGTTATGGCATGGGGCAAAGCCATTCAATCCCAATACTTGCAAATTTCTGCCTGCGACATCCACTAAACCCACCTTTCCAAAAGTATTCGGTACCCACCTGTGTCAAATGGCAGAAGTAGACCCCAGCATTGTGTGCGTCACGCCCGCCATGTCGGCCGGTTCATGCCTAGATGACATGATGAAAAAATTTCCCGAACGTTGCCTAGATGTCGGGATCGCCGAATCGCATGCTGTGACGTTTTGCGGCGGCATCGCTTACGGCGGAAAGATGAAGGTGTTTGCTTCCCTCTATTCCACATTTTTACAGCGAGCTTTCGACAATCTTTTCCACGATGTTTGTTTGCAAGAACTGCCGGTCGTCTTCGCGATTGACCGCGCCGGAATTGCAGGACCCGATGGTTCCACGCATAACGGGATTTATGACATCGCTTTCTTGAACGCCATGCCCAATATGATCATCAGCCAGCCGCGGGACGGCAAACTGTTGCGGGAGCTGATGGAGTCTGCTTTTAGCTACAACCGGCCGACAGCCATCCGCTATCCCAATATGTCCACTGATAATCCAGAAGGGCCTTTGACTTACCGCGAAGCGGGGAAAGGAGAGGTGTTAGCAGAAGGAAATGATTTGCTGGTGGTGGGATTAGGGCATATGAACTTCATTGCCCTTAAAGTCCGCGACATCTTGGCCAAACACGGGATTTCCGTCTGCGTGCTGGACCCGATCTTTGTCAAACCTCTCGATTCAGAACTCCTGTGCAAACTTTTAGTGGACCATAATAAGATCGTCACTTTAGAAGAGCATTCGGTTGTTTCGGGCCTAGGATCGATCCTTAACCACTTTTTGATGAGCCAAGGGTACCATCAAATCAATGTGCTTAACTGCGGCGTTCCCGAAACCTATGTGGAGCAAGGGAGTCATGCCGAACTTTCAAATGAACTCGGGCTTACCCCGGAAAAAATCGCCGAACGGATTTTACGCCACTTCTCGTTCAAATCACAGGTCGAACCTAAACATTCCCAACCCGCTAATGTATGATCATCGCCCTCTTCCCTAATATCTTAAAACCGCATTCCAAAAACGCCGCTCTCCGCGTCAGCCAGTTCCTCTCCCAAAAAGGCGTGTCGGTGGTTTTTGAAGATGAAGTGGCGCATGAACTAAAGGGCAAATCACTCAAGGAAATGGATCTCTCCTCGATCGATTTCAGCATCACCTTCGGCGGCGATGGAACGATTTTGCGCATGGTCCACCGCCATCCTGAGATCGAAGCACCCGTATTCGGCATCAATTTGGGCAGCCTTGGGTTTCTAGCCGACATTCCGGAAGAGGAAATCACAAGTGGCCTAGAAGACCTTCTGAGTGGAAAATACCGGGTAGTCGAGCGGATGGTCTTAGAAGCAACGTCTGATACCCACGCACCCAGTTTTGCGGTAAACGATATTGTAATCCATCGCGGCAATGTTCCGAGTTTGATCGACCTTGCTATCCATGTGGATGG
The DNA here is from genome assembly GCA_020054065.1 of Parachlamydiales bacterium. Taxonomy (GTDB): domain Bacteria; phylum Chlamydiota; class Chlamydiia; order Chlamydiales; family JAEYWL01; genus JAGVLX01. The sequence continues at coordinate 20,658 of JAGVLX010000060.1, forward strand.
AAATTACCTCAATACGTTTTCGGCTGATGGAGTGATTATTGCAACGCCTAGTGGGTCAACAGCGTATTCAATGTCGGCCGGCGGGCCGATTTTATCTCCCGAACTCGATTCGATTGTCCTGACTCCCATCTGCCCCCATACCCTTTCCAACCGTCCGATCGTCTTGAAACCCAAGCAGGAGATCTCGATCGAATATATCAGCAACTATCCGCCCATTGAAATCACTTATGATGGACTTACGCCTTACCATCTTAAAACGAAAGAGAACTTGAAAATCGCCATATCGCCCACCCGGACGTTCAAATTGATTGCTTTGAACCGGCATGACTATTACGCCACCTTACGCACAAAGTTAGGCTGGTCGGGGAAATTACGGTTGCAAAGCAATACTTTAAATAATCCCTAAGAAAACTTACCAACTAAGACAAGACAAACACGTCACACAGGACAAACAAGACAAAATATCGCGTTTGTCGTGTGTGTCTATGTATCGTGTTTGTCACGTTCCTATTTTCTATTCTATTCCAAAAACTGCCTCCACAAATACATTCCAGGGCTATTTTTTATTCAGCATTTTTTCCTGCGTGTACGAATGGAAAAGCGGATGCAATTTTTCGTCGAGAAGGATCAAACGCAAATTTCTATTTTTAAATGACTTAGAAAATATGCGCTAAAAATTTTAATCGAATGTTAAAAAAATTCTGGATGAATTAATTCCTAAAGAGGTATTTAGGAAAGGTAAATCCTTTTTATAAAAGGGCTAAGGTTTCCGAAGCAGACAAAGCTTACGATGACGACTGTGCGTAAGCCGACGTTCAATGACCCGTCAACTGACAAAGGAAGCTTGAACCCATAAGGAATGATAGCTCTCTCTAGAAACAACAAAAACCCTTTTAAGGAGTTTTCAATATGAAAAAAGCATTCTCATCGTTGATCGCTTTAGGCGCACTTGTGATGTTAGCAGGCTGCGGTTGCTGTGACAACTGGGATCCATGTTGCCAGCCACGCTGCTGCCCACAACCCAGATGTTGCCCAAGACCATGCCCAAAACCATGCCCACCACCATGCAACCCATGCCCAAGACCATGCCCAAAACCATGCCCACCACCATGTGATCCTTGCTGCTATTAATCACATGATGTAAGCAACGGTTTGGAGTAGCTTACAAGCGGGGAGCGCAAGTTCCCCGCTTATTTTGCGCCCAAAAAAAAACTAGTGATCAGCGAAGATCATCGCGGAACACTAAAGAAACAAGTAAAGGAGACTACGATGAAAACGGTATCATCACTAATCGCACTATGTGCTACTGCGATGACCTTAACAGGATGCGGTTGCTTCGACTGGTGCAATCCATGCTGCTGGACACCTTGCCCATGTCCTCCAAAGCCATGCAACCCACCTCGGGTTTGCTGCGCATGCCCACAACCTTACTATTGTGGTCATCAGCCTATCGACTACTGCACGCCAGGGTATTACCAATACTTTGATCCAAACTGATCTGGCGCGCGTTTGCTGCTGAGCGATGAATAATTAGGAGGGGTACCGAGTACCCCACCTGTTTAACATGGCTCGAATTTGTCACTCATTCAAGATCCTTATCCAACGATGAGGTTCTTGAAACAGTGACAAAGTCGAGTACAGAAACACAACCAGCGGTATTGAAAACAGACTAAGAGACTTTGTTAAAGTTCTAACAGACGTTAAACCAAAAGGAGACGTTAAGCTAATGAAAAAACAACTGGGAATCTTCACCTCGGTGATTGTCCTGCTCACAGCAGCAATCAGCTGGTCAGGATGCAGCAGTAGTTATGATAACTGCTGCGATCCATGCGTCCAGCCGGCGCCATGCCCACCTGTATGCAAGCCAGTATGCCCGGAGCCATGCCCACCAAGACCGGTGTGCCCTCCGTCATGCCCGCCTAAACCCGTATGCCCACCAGCATGCCCACCAAAACCTGTATGCCCACCCGCATGCCCTCCAGCACCAGTTTGCGCACCAGCGCCAGTGTGCCCACCAGCATGCCCACCCCCTTGCGACCCATGTGCACAAGGACCACGGGCTTCAGCTAAAGCTTTCAACTCAAGCAGAATCTGCTGCGACGGCGTGATCGTGACCGCGACACAACCTCAGCTCTGCTACTTAGGCGACAACTACGCCTTGGATCTCAATATCCAAGCTTGCGTTGATGTGTGCCACGTTGAAATCAATGCCATCCTGCCAGACGGGGTGACATTAGTAAGAAGCGAACCCAATGGTGCGGTTGGCAAAGGCAACTCGCTGACTTGGCAATTTGATGCCATGAAAAAGGGCGAAACACGTCAAAACCGTGTGATCTTAAGAGCCGATCGTGAAGGCGACCTCTGCGTCTGTTTCTGCGTAACTGCAGTGCCAGTCCAGTTCTGCGCTCTTCTCTGCGCTAAGCCGATCCTCGAGTGCTCCAAGTGCGGACCTGAGCAAGTATGCCCTGGCGACCCAGTGCACTACACCATTACTGTAACCAACAAAGGTTCCTGCGCAGCTGAAGAAGTTGTCGTGACCGACCTCGTTCCCGACGGACTTCAGCACAGCAGCGGTTTGAACACCTTGACTTTCAAGTTGGGCACAATCCAACCATGCGAAACCAAGAAGATCAATGCCTGCTTTACTGCAGTCAAACGCGGCAAAGTTTGCAACAGAATCAACGTCACAGCTTGCAATGCTAACCCAACAAGCTGCGAATTCTGCACATGCATTTGCTGCTGCTTGATCGACCTCGTCAAAACAGGTCCGAAAGAAGTCCCAATCGGCAAAGTTGCTGATTATGTGATCACATTGTCTAACCCAGGCGACTTAGTCATCCACGACGTCGTGCTGACAGACCATGCTCCAGAAACGACTTCAATCGTCCAAGCTCCAGGCGCTAACATCTGTGGCGACACAGCTGTATGGACATTCCCAGAGCTGAAACCAGGCGAGAAGAAAACCTTCAACATCTCCTTGACAACCTGCACACCAGGCTACTTTGTCAACCGTGTAGATGTAGACAACTGTGAACATTGCCGTGCGAATGCTGAATTCGGCACAAGATGGAAAGGGCGCCCAGCTCTTAACATCTGCTTCGGCGATAGTGAAGATGCGATTTGCATTGGCCAACCGGTCGGCTATAGCATCAAAGTCACAAACCAAGGGTCTGAAGAAGATACGAACGTAAAAGTTGTTGTCAACTTCCCAAGTCAGATTGTACCGCTCAACGCTTATGGCGCTGCAAAAGGTTCAATCAACAACGGTGTTGTCACCTTCGATGCGATTCCAATCTTAGGACCAAGACAATCTGTTGAGTTTAGAGTTGATGCAAGAGCTGAGCAATCAGGCGATGCACGTATCAAAGCGCAAGTCAGCTCTGACGCGATCAAACAACCAATTACACAAGAAGAGAGCACAATCGTTAACTAATAACGATGTGAAATCTTACTTGATAGGTTGAATATTCCCGGGGGCGGCTGAAAAGCCGCCCCTTTTCTTTTTCAAAGTTCTTATTCAAAGTTCCTATTCTACGTAGAACATTTTTTAAAGTTGTTTAGTCTTCCCGCATCAGGACAAACATGACATCCAGGACAAACACGACCAGGACTAAAATAGCTTCATCCGGTCTTGTTTGTCCTGGTCCTGTTGCGTTTGATTGCTGCGTTGTGCTAAACTTTTCGTAAAAAATGGGGGCCTGGCCATGCCGATTGAAGCGGGGAACCAAGTACAAATAAAGCTTTTCGCCGGAGTGTTGATTACCATAGACATGCGGAAACATATCCAGATGAGTCCCACCTGGAAAGGGGCATTAATTGCCTGGCAAAGTGAAAAGAATACCTGGATCGAACTCCGCTATCAAAATAAGCACTATTTTGGAAAATATCTTTCTGGCCCTGCCATTGCTTTGCCGGAATTGCGTCTCATGGATCAAGAATTAAAGACCATTTTTACCGAGCATTGCCAAGAGCTATCTCAAGAACAAATCAAACTCATCATTATCCCTCAATTATTGGTATCGTAACTTATGCAAATCATCTTAGGATCGAGCTCACCACGCAGGAAAGAAATTTTAGGTTATTTCAAGCTTCCTTTCACGCAGGCTTCTCCCCAATTTGACGAAGAAGCGGTTCCCTTTGATGGCGAACCGAATGCTTATGTGTTGAAGTTGTCGGATGGAAAGGCAGAATCGTTAGCACAGCGTTTTCCTAAAGCGATTGTCATCTCGGCGGACACCGTCGTCTATCGCAACGGCAAAATTTACGGCAAACCCACTTCAGATGCGGAGGCGATCCGTTCGTTATCCGAGTTGTCAGGAAATTGGCATCAAGTAATTACCGGGATTTCAATTCGCAAGGGGAATCACCATTTTCATGGCACAGAGGAAACGCGTGTCTTATTTAATGACTTGTCTGAGAAACAAATTAAAGATTATCAAACCCGTGTCCATTGGGCGGATAAGGCCGGCGGGTATGCGATCCAGCAAGCAGGGGGATTGATTGTCAATAAAATCGACGGCTGTTTTTACAATGTCATGGGGTTGCCGCTGAACACCCTGCATCGATTGCTTCTGAATCTATCAATAGACCTATGGGATCATATTCAGTGAATGTTCGGTTTTGGGTGCTGCTTTTGTGGATCGTCTTGCCTTCTCAAAGCTGGACGCATACGCATAACTCCGCCTTTAGTGACCGGCCGCCGGCGGTCAAAAGCCAAATTTTATACTTGATGCATACGGGAGAAATCGACCATGCGCTGCAAAAGTATGAAGAGTACCGAACCCAATTGAAGGCAGATGATGATGAATTAATTCAGCAGATCGCGTTGACGCTGTTGGAGCATGGTAGCCGCTCGAAAGATGAGGAAGAGCAGCTCATGACGATCTTTGGAGCCGGCATTTCCACCCATGAGCGGGCGATTCCCATCCTGGAACGGGGATTGGAAAGTAAAAACCCGCAACTGCAAATGATCAGCTTAAATTTTCTCGGGCGGCAGAATAGCGATGAAGCGGATGCGGCGATTAATACGGCTCTAGCCTCTCCCTATGCGCTGATTCGCCTGGAAGCGGTATATTACCTGTGCAAGAAAAAAGATGCGACAGCGGTCTCGCAAGCGGAAGCGTTGATGCATAAGGTGCAGCCGGAGCTGAAGCCGATTTTTCCTTTGCTTTTTGCCACAGAGGGAGGGCCGAATTCGATTAAAATTTTGCGCAAGATGATGTCTGATCCCAACGATCTGGTGCGGGTGGCAGCAGTTTTAAGCGCTGTGGACAGTAAGCGGGACGACTTGTTGCCGAAAATCCGGCAAATGGCGGCGCATCACAATCCATCCCATCAAGAAGCATGCGCATTTGCGATCGGAGAGCTGCATGATCATCACTCGGTCGAACGGTTAAAGGAATTAACCGAATCCTCCTCGCCTTTTGTTGAAATTGCCGCCCATGATGCGTTGTATAAACTGGGTCATCGGGAATATGCTGGCTATCTGTTAAAGGCTGCCCGCCAGGGAGATGTGTTTGCCATCACGGTTCTTGGACATGTGGAAGGAGCGCAAGATTTGCTGCTCGAGTTGGCGCAGAGTAACAATTTGCAAGTCAAGATTAACGCCATCTTGGCGCTGCTTGAACATTCTGATAAGCGGGTCTTGAAGTTATTGCCTGAAATCTTGATCCGCGATGCACGGGATCTAGGATTTTCCAAAATCAATTCGGCGGGGAAAGCCCTGACCGCCTGGAAAGTGGTTCCTTCTTCATCTCATAACTTCCAAGACAATCCCGTGTTGTGGGAGATGTCTATCACCATGCGTGAAGAAGTGTTGGATGAAGCGCTTGAACTGCCCGATAACCTGTTTATTCCGCTTGCGAATTTGATTTTAGAGACGCAGCAAAACGATTTGATTCCCCACACGATTGAGCTGCTCGAAAACCTGCAATCGCCGGAAGCGATCGAGCTGCTAAAAAAACATCAGCAGAAAGTGGGAGCTCCGCTCATTCGCGCCTACTGCACCTTAGCGCTGTTTAGAATGAAAGTTCCGGGACCTTATAAACAACAATTGCGCGACTGGGTGGCGGCCCAGGAAAAAGTGGAACTCATTAAATTCCGCCCCTTTGTGCCGATTGAACTGCGCGAACGGGAAGTCAACCCTTACGAACTGACACCGGAAGAGACCTCTCGCATCTACGTGGAAGCGATCGAAGCGATCGCCGCCAACCAAGACGAGAATGGTATCCGAATTTTGCTGCACATGATACGCTATGGCAATACGAAAAACCGTTATGCCCTTGCAGGACTTCTTCTCCGAGCGATCCAATGACCCGATTTTTTCTCACATGCCTCATGCTTCTGCTGTCAGCTCATCTTTATAGCGCCATACCGACCAATAAACTTCTTAAAGAGGTGCTCGAAGAGGGAATCACAGTCGATTTGCGGGATCCGGTGTATTGTGATGGCGTGCTCACGACTGACCAAGGCGGAGTCATCACTGGTCCCAATATCCGGGTCCAAGCCCGTAATCTGATCTACACGCGCCAAGATGAGATTGTCACCATGGAGGCTGAAGGACAGCTGCTCGTGGAATATGGAGACTACCTTTTAATCGGAGATCGCGTTGAGTACGATTTTGTCTCTGAGACAGGTGTGATCTACGGAGGAGTCTGCGGAGCCGACGAATGGATCTTCGGCGGAGAGCAGGTGAATCTGCTTCCTGGGGGGACGATTTTTATCCGTGAAGGCTACCTCACCACCTCTGACCGCGACCATCCCAACTGGCGGATCCAGATGCGGAATGTTGTCTTCACGCCGGACTATTTCATCACGGCCCGTGATATCCGTGTTAAAATCGGTGAAGTACCCATCCTGTGGTTTCCGATTTTGAAAGTATATCTCGACTGGATCTTGGATAGTCCGCTCCGTTACCGCATCCGGTGGGGAGGCAAGCAAGGGCTGCGTTTCGGCGTCATCTATGAAATGTTTTCGACTGACACATTCAAGACATTCCTGCGCCTCGATTACCGTGTCAACCGCGGCCCCAGCTTAGGGATTACCACAGAATATTTGTCTCCATCAGGACGGGAAACACTCAAAACGATCAACTACGTCGCCCGCGATACATCGATCGATGATCCCACCCAGAAGCACCGCTACCGCTTCAGCGGAGTCTACACCAACAGCCTCATGCAAGATAGCCTCACCGTCCGTTTAACCTATGACAAGCTCAGCGATCAAGATATGCCGACCGACTACTCCGACAAGGGACTCGATCTTAAAACCGCCGGACGCACCCAATTGCTTATCCGGAAACAAAACGATGACCTTTGGATCGCTAACTTCACCACCCGCGTCCGGGTCAACACCTTCCAATCGCTCCTCCAGGAACTTCCATCGCTTGATTTATCCCCGCACCCGGTCGTCCTTGGCAAATCGGGCATTATCTCCGAAAATCGCGCCAACGCCGGCTTTCTTGATTATGAATATGAAAAAGGACTGATCAACGTTCAAAATTTCCGCTCCACCCGCTTTGAGTACCGCCACAAACTTTACCGTCCCATTCCCATGCACACCTTTACGGCTACCCCTTCAGCTGGACTCGTGTTCATCAATTATGGCAGCGGTCCGGCAAATAGCGAACGCACTTTGCTCCTCGGATCGTTTAACCTCGACCTCCAAACTCAGCTCTACCGTGACTTCCCGCTTGTGCGCCACACGATCGTCCCCTACCTTCAATACCAGTACATCACCCAGCCCTCTAGCCTTCCCAATGAGCACTTCATCTTCGATATCAACGATGGATGGTTCCAACTCAGCTCTCTGCGCTTTGGCACCCGGCAGCTTCTCTACACCAAACACTCCAACGGCCTCTTCCGCAACCTCACCCTCGACACCTATGCGTACGCGTTCTTTGCTTCCCATAACTTTTCCCGTACTATCCCCAAATTGTATACCGACCTAAACTGGTACACCCGCTCGTGGTGGCGCAACGCGATCGGCGTTGCTTGGGACACCCAGCAAAATCAATGGAGCCACTTCAACGTTCTCACTGAATTCACTTTTAATGAAAACCTCGCCATCGCGACCGAATACCGTCACCGCAACGCTTTCGATTGGCGTAAAGTCGACTACTACAACTTCATCCTCGATTCTTACCGCCCGATTCAACAACTGCGCGATTCCATCCTGTCTGACCGCCGCGATACCCTGCTCTTCGATGTGTTCTATCGCTTCCTTCCCAACTGGGCCCTTCAAATCGAAATGCGCCACGGCTGGAACCGCACCACCGAACCCAACTATACTGAATATGAAGTCGATCTCATGACCACCTGGCAAGCCGCTTGGGACATCCGCCTCTCCTACCAACATCGTGAAAATGACCACCGGGTGGCATTGTATGTCTCGCTAGGACTCGACAAGCCCTAGGGGAGGATTAAGATAAATTTGGAGTGCGAACAAGTTACCGCACTCCAAAAGCCTCACTAACACTTGGCTGTTGCTTATGCGCTTTTGATTCTTTTTGAATTTATTTGATTAACGCGATTTGGGACCGCTTTGGCAAATGGCACTCGTTTAAACAGGTTAAATCGTGTTCATCAACCAGAGCAATTAAGTAATCGCACTCAATATTCAACCCCTGCGCCCCCTTCCTTAAATAAACAATGGCGGGTTGACGCTGCAAACGCCCTTCCAATTCGATCAACTTTGCGGCGCGGGCCAAGGTATCATACGAGAAATCGCTAAGCACCATCACTCCCAAATGGGAAGTTTGTTGCGCCACGAATAGATTGGCTTCTTCGGCAGTTAGGGAGTGATGAAATTTAAAAGGCGCTTCCTTATCGACGATCACCACTTTAGGAGTTTCATCATCCTCGCTAATCGATGGGTGGAAATCAGCAGTGATTTTCCATGGATAATAATTAGCCCCGATCGCTGAAATCAATTCAAAGGTAGCCTCCAACGTGCTTTTATCGATCGTTGCCGTATAAACCGGGATGGCCCGCTGCTGTTGCGTAATAAGTTCTCCAAAGCGCGGAAGCAGGGTTTTGTCCAAAGAATAAACAATTTTCGAGCGTGAATCAAAACCGATTCCAGGAGTGTTTGTCTGTAGCTCGATGAGTGCATCTTGATGTAAGGGCAAATCAAGTTCCACCTGTTTCTTCGCTTCCCTATCCGCAGCGTTCAATTCGGCGACCGTCACACCGTTGAGACGGATTTTAATGCTACTATCGTGTGGAATGGCGGTCGGCAGCTGTACGGTTAAGTAAGCCTTTGCAGCTAGTGCAGCAGAGTAGTGGGGAAGGCGTATCGATGTCGCGCCTTCCCGAATCCGCAATTCCTGGAGGGTAAATTCGGAAGAAATCTGCGTGTCTGACGATTGGGATTCAACGCTGTATACGTTGACGGTCATGATTAAAAAAAGAATGATGTGTTGAATGGTTTTATGCACGTTTAAATCCTGCTACAATTTCGTGTTGTTTCTTGTTAAAAAATTGCTCCACGGTTTTTTTGTCGATCTCCGTGTTCATCTTATAAAGCTCTTCATAGGAATAAGGGTTGCCCGGCAATTTGATTTTCCAATCCTCTTTTCCATCCCGTTCCAATGATGTCATGAGCCGCAAATGTTCTTTACGCCCCGGTAAATACGCATCCGCTATCAACCCTTTAGGAGAGATGTCCAGCTGCTGTTCTTCGCGGATATTATACAGCAAACTTTTGCGTGCTTTCAAACTGCGTGCGGTACAATTGATGATCACACTGTCTTCTACATTCACGTCAGCTGCATGTACGCCGATCAAAATGCTGTTTTTGATTTTTCCTTTCTTGATATGGGAACCGATCACATACGATCCATCTTCCGATAACGGGATCTTTAACGCAAAAAAATCGCGCATGCTTTCCGCTTCTGGCGAGTGCTGTAAGAGCTTTAACGTATTGGCAAAATAAGCTTGCGTGGTGCCGTAATCCCACCAGTAACAATCTTTTCCGATATCGACTCCGCCAAAAAAAGGCTTGTCCGGATGCTTGCGCATAAACGCCGCTAAAAATTTCTGCATTCGCTTATAATGCGCCAACGCCTGATCCTTGTCGAAGTTTTTGTGGGTCATCAACTTGACATAAGTTTTCTCCGGCAGGGTAGTCGCCATCCAAAAATGGGGATCGGAATCCAGCTTGCCTGTTTTTTGGGAGAGTTCGGGTGCAAATTCGTTCAGCAAAGCATTTAGGAGTTCAAACGAGAGACTGAACGATCCTAATGAAATGCCTAAATCGATAATGTTTCCCCTCGCAGATTCGTGTTCAATCTGCTTCAACGTCTCGAAATCAATTTTATCGATGTGATGATACAGCCCGTCTTCTGTACGTGCGATCAGTCCATACTGTTCCAGATGCTGCGCTTTCCAAATACTCAAACTTGGATGCAGCTTAAATTTCCCTAAAATATCCACATGAAACGGAATGCGGCTTTCTTTCACGGTCGGGATAAAGATTTGATCCCCCCAAAACACCGATAGCCGCCCGCCGCGTTCACCCGCATACACACTGGTTTGCCGAATCACCGCTTCCAAGAGACTGATGATTTCTGGATCTTTCTCTGATCCGATCAACCCCGAAAGTTTCACGGCCGATTTATCATTCAACTCACTGCACGAAAGAGGGGAAAGCCGCTGCCCGCTGCCGGCTGTATGATAAATCGCTGCAGAGGCTCCTTTTTTCAGTAACGCGTTCAAATCGACGCCAATCGCCTCCGCTTTCTTAACTGCTTGCTGATAAGCATATAACGTTCCTAATCCATTGCCAGCTCCCCCCGGCCAATCTTCGAGAACAACCAGAATATGTGACTGAGCTTTTGTAAGATAAGGTTTTAAGGCGTTTAATCGCGTTTGCCAGAATTCGACTTGATGGGGGTTGCTGACACAAATAATAAGGATGTCCATCCCTTTGGATGGATCAAAACTGAACATAAAATCCCTGCAGTTTAGAACATAACTTTTGTAGTTTTAACGATTTTTGTCTACTTTAGAAGTTATTTCAATTTTATGAGGAGATCGCCATGCGCACGGGAGTCAATCCGTTGATTGTAGGGAATTGGAAGATGTATAAGACTCGGGATGAGTCTGTTGCGTTTGTTTCAGCCTTGCCGGATGCGTTGCCTGAAGATCCGCCTGGAGTGTGGATTGCTCCGTCGTTTACGTCTATTCATGCAGCAGCCGAAGCTGCAGAAGGGTCTTCGATTGTCATCGGGGCGCAAAACATGTGGTTCGAAGACAATGGCGCATTTACTGGGGAAATTTCAGGGCGAATGCTAGTGGATGCTGGAGCGCAATTTGTCATTTTAGGGCACTCGGAGCGTAGGCAATTATTCCATGAATCCAATGAACTCGTGCAGGCCAAAGTGAAGAAGGCGCTTGCGGTGGGGTTGAAGGTGATTGTGTGCGTCGGCGAAACCGATGCGGAGCGGGAGCAAGGGAAGGCCTTTGAAGTGCTTGAGACACAAATCAAAGCGTGTTTGGCACAGATTGAGCCGGATGAGTCCACTATTGTGCTGGCCTACGAGCCGGTGTGGGCGATTGGAACCGGTAAAGCGGCTACTCCTGAAATGGCCCAAGAGATGCATCGGCATTGCCGGGAGGTCTTGAAAAAGGTTTGGGGGGGTAAAATCTCAGAAAAAATTTTAATCCTCTATGGAGGCTCAGTGAAGACCGACAACGCTCCCTTTCTGCTTAAACAGCCTGATATTGATGGATTATTAATCGGGGGAGCCTCACTTTCTCTTGAAAATTTTAGTAAAATCATTAATGATAGTTCTATTTTAGTATCGGAATCAAAGCGAATGAGTGGTTTATGACCTTTATCTATTATTTTGCGATCATCCTCCTGGTTTTGCTCTCTATTGTCTTGTGTTTTGTCATCTTGATGCAAGAGAGTAAAAGTTCGGGATTCGGCTCTTCATTTGGAGGAGACGCTGGCGAGTCTGTATTCGGGACCTCTACGGCCGATGTGTTAAAAAAGATTACGGCGTGGTTAGCTTGCGTGTTTCTCGTTTCCTGCCTCATTCTTTCTTTCTGGACTCAAGCCTTAGAGCGGCGTCATCACGCGTCCGTTCAAGACGTCGAGCTTCTCGGACCGGAATAGATCGATTCAAGGATAAGAAAAAGACTTAAGAACCTAAGGGATTATTTCCTTAGGTTTTTTTGTATTTAAAAATATCCCTTGATTCGCAAAATGCGAATATTATAAACTAGGATTCAGAAAAGGAACCTAGTTGAATGCGGATTATTGCCAAACGATCGCTTACCGAATGTTGGAAAAAACATCCGAGTTCCAAAGCCAGTCTAGCTATTTGGGAAGAACGCATATCCATCGCAAGATGCTTGAATCATGAAGAGTTAAAACGGATTTTTCCGACCGCTGACTATATTCCTAATCCACAGTTCAAACACCTAACAGTGTTTAATATTAAAGGAAATGAGTATCGGCTTGGGGTCGATATATTTTTTAATACTGGCCATGTGTTTATAAAATGGTTTGGGAGCCATACAGAATATTCTAGAATAAATTTTAAGAATTTTATGAATGGCGGATTTGTATTATGTTGAAACAGATAAAGCCAAAAAAACGTCGTTTAAAGCTACCGATAAAAAAAGTCGCGAAGCAACTGAATATCTATCAATTTCCTACCGTAATCGGTCTTGAAGATATTTCTGCAAAGCTAAATCGAACAGCAGCTGAGGATTTGTTTAGCGCCCTTGTTCATACATGTGAACTAAAGCCCATCTTGGACGAAGAGTATGCATCTAAAGCAGAGCGCATGATTGAATATGTAGAGCGTGCTTTTGAAAATGACATGCCTTCTCAGGTCGAGTATTATCAATATATCTTATTGATCTTGTTAAAAGAGTATGACGATAGCAAACATATTCGTGCTTCTAAAGAAATGGCTCCACACGAATTTCTAAAAGCTCTTCTTGATGAAGATGGCATTTCTCAAAAAAGCCTTGTTCCTGAATGTTTTCCAACCGAAAGCCAAGTTTCTGAGTTTCTTCATCAAAAAAAAGGTAGAGATAAACTCAGCTATGACCAAGCTGTCTCTCTCGGAAAAAAATTCAAAGTCGACCCATTGAATTTTTTATAAAGCATTTTTTGCATACAATTTTTGAGTTTTTTGTTGCTTATAACCTTAAAATATAAGCGAAAGAGTTGACATGATTTGCAGTCTAAACTAGGATTGTTGTCACAAAACATACAGGATTATATACAAACATGACTTCCATGACAGAAAGAGAGGAAATTTATTAGAGCTGAAGATGGTCCCAACCATTCTGTCATTTACTATGACGAATTTGGCAATAAATTAATAAAATATTGGAAAAAGGATCCCAATGAAGAACCTAGTTCCAGGTCTTGGCGTAATAATAATCCAGGTAACCTTCAACCGAGATCGCATGCTAAAAAAAATGGTTTAATTGGATCAGCTGGGGGGTGGGCAGTATTCCCTGATTATGCTACAGGCAGAAAAGCTGTATGGACACTTCTAAAAACAGATCCCTATATAGACTTAACACTCCATGACCTTCCAAAAAAATACACTGGTATTAACCCAAAGGATCCAGACACTAAAGAATCTATTGACTACAGAAATGATATTAAAATATTTACTTGTTTTGACATGAAAAGAACAATTCGATCGTTAACTTCAGAAGAATATGAACAACTTATTAATGCCATGGAACGTCATGAAGGATGGATTTTTGGACATGAAGAGTATATTGAGGTTAAGAAAATTATTGGAGTGCATCTTGACAGAAAGCGCTCTATTTCTGAATTCCTTGTGGAAGATTCCTCTGCAAAAACATGGATAACCAAGGACAAGGCTATTGTTCTGGCTGAAGAAGGTCGGCTGCATGCGATTGTTGTTCGTGTAAATAACAAAAAATATCTACGACCAGAATTTCATCAAAAGCCATTTAGACAAATGATATGTTAAGGTATAGGATTTTAATGAAAATCCACATTCTCTTAATCTTCGTTTCTTTGACTATTGCATGTGAAAAAAATAATGTTACTCATTTAGATGATCTTAATTCTATTAAAAGCGAATTTCTTAGCACGATTTTTGATGGAGAACTTGACGAGGCTCCTTTTTTCCTTAGTTATAAATTAAAAACGGTGTTTTTTTCGAAAGATGTCATAAGTGTTTTTGGTGAATTATCTAAATATACTAATCTTCCACATGAAAACACACGTTATGAAGGAAAAACATTTTGTAGAATTAATGGAAGATTCAAAGAGATCTTTTTCGATGATTTATTTTCAACAGTAGAGCAAAAAGAATTTATACGGAATTATTGTGAAAATTCTCTTAAGGAACATTCTGTAGGGTATTTTGGTGAAAATCCACCTTTTCGTGAAAAGCTTGGTTTAGAAGATATTCAAACCTTTGTTATCGACGATCAATTTTTGATCATTATCTTTCAACGTTATGTAGTAGCAGGCCTCGATGATTTACCAACTACTTTAAAAATTCCTTTCTCTTCGGTCAGAAGTCATCTTAATCCGCATAACGTTCTTATGACTTTATTAGATAAAGCAATTATATCTAATTCTTTCATTTCATCCTGGATCGAGTAGGTACTATTTCGCGTGCTTTTTCTTGAGTTCTTTGAGCTTGGGCTCGATCGCTTGACGTTCCTTGCCAGTCACACGGTCAATGAATAGGACGCCGCGGTTATGATCGCTTTCATGCATGATTGTGCGGGCTTCATAGCCTACAAACTCTTTCTTATGAGTATTCCCATCTAGATCTTGCCATTCGAGTGTGATGCGCCAGGGACGTTCCACTTCCGCATAGATGCCAGGAATCGATAAACACCCTTCCTCTTGAGACCACACTTCATCGCTAGGGTTGGAAAGTTTCGGATTCACAAAGATATGCAGCGGCCCGCGCACCCACCGCTTTTCTTTCCCTTCTTCATTGAGCACATACGATTTCACGACGATAATCGATTCGGAACGGTTAAGCTGCGCAGCGGCAAGGCCGATTCCATTGGACGACTCCATCGTTTCTACCATGTCGGCCGCCAATTTCTTTAGCTCTTGGTCAAATTTGGTTACCGGAACCGTTTTTTTGCGCAGCACCGGGTCGCCATAGTAATGCAACTGCAGTAACATTAACCTTCTCCAAATAATTATTAAGACTTATCCTGTACTTAATTATAGCGTTAGGAGAGTTTAATTGACTAGTGATTTAACCTCTGAAAGTGCGCCGCAAGCCCTAGGAAGTGAGGGGATTTGTTCCCTCTGTTCCCACCCGCTTTCCCGCTTTGCATTGAGAGATCAACACCGCTCATTCTGTTGCGTCGGTTGTCAGGCCGTCTATCAAATTCTTGCTGTTCAAAATGCGCTGGGGCGTTTTCAGGATCATCCCGTATTCACCCAAGCGGTTCGTTCAGGGCTTATCTCCAATCCGGAGTTGCTGGAACAGATTCGCGCCAAACAAATCCCAGTCGATCGCGCCGATGTGCAGCGATTATATTGCGAGATCCAAGAGATGTGGTGCCCCTCTTGTGCTGAATTGATCAAACTGATCTTGCTGCAGGAAAAAGGGGTGCTGAAAGCAACCGTCGACTATGCCACCGATTTAGCAGTGATGGAGTACAATCCGCGCCAAATCTCCAAAGCGGAACTCCTCAAAAAAATCCAGTCGATCGGCTACCAACCGCAGTTGCTAGATGTTCCGGAAGCTAGAGCGGTCAGCTTTTCTCTTACCTTACGCTTTATCATCGCCGCCTTTTGCGCCTTCAACGTGATGATGTTTTCGTATCCGGTCTACGCAAGTTATTTTGATGCCTCTGATCTGGGAGTGGGGCAAATGTTGGCGTGGCTTTGTTTGGCTGCTTCCCTACCGGTGATCACGTACTGCGCCTGGCCGATCTATCGCCGCTTCTGGTTGTCGCTGCAGTGGGGACTGATGGGCATGGAGACGCTTGTGACCTTAGGGGTCGCGGCTTCGTTTGGTCTTTCCTTGTATGGACTGTGGAAAGGAACAAACGAAATCTATTTTGATACGTTAACGGTCATCATCACCTTTGTTTTGCTGGGAAAAATCATCGAAACGCGGGCGAAGTTTTCAGCCAAGGAGGCGCTTATCTGGCTGACCCGCTCGTTACCCAAACGGGGACGTAAACAATTTGCCGATGGATCGCAAGCGTATGTCAGCATTAAAGAGTTTAAGCCTGGCGATGAACTGGTGGTGTGCGCAGGAGAAAAAGTTGTCTTGGATGGAGAGGTCATTTCTGGTTCCGGCAGCTGCGACGAAGCGGTGATGACTGGCGAAGCGATTCCCATCCACAAACAACCTGGCGATCGAGTGATGAGCGGATCGTTATTAGTAAACGGTTGGCTCATCATCAAGACCACTGCGACTGCAGAAGAGTCCTTGCTTCAGCGGCTGGTGGACTTGGTCGACCAAGAACTTGGCCAGAAAGCCCTATATAACCGTTTGGTTGATCAATTGACCCGTTGGTTTGTGCCTGGAGTCGTTTTGATTGCCGCTTTAGTAGGCCTCTCCCGTTCCCTACTGGATGGAATTGCGGTATTGCTTATTGCATGCCCCTGTGCGATCGGCATCGCCGCTCCCTTAGCGGAAGCGTACCTCATGAATCGTTTAACGGCATTGGGTATCATCGTGCGCAATCGGGGTTGTTTACGGTTGCTGGGACGGGAAACGGTATTCCTCTTTGATAAAACCGGAACAGTCACAGAAGGGAAATTCACGGTCCTGGACGGAACGGCGCATTTGACTCCGCTGCAAAAACAGATCTTATTTAACATGGCCGCCTGCTCTACCCATCCGATTGCCCAAGCTATCCGTCAACACTTAACAGGTGAGCAACTGACGCTATCCTCTTGCGAAGAGATCATTGGCAAGGGCCTCAGGTGCACTGATCAAGGCAAAACGTATCATCTGGGCTCTCCTCTATTTTTTGCGCAGCAAAATATCCCCGTGGCCCAATCAGAAGGAATGCAAGGGGTGGTCACCCAGATTTATTTTGCTGAAGAGGGTCAGCAGATTGCTGAAATTTTATTGGGAGACCGCATTCGTCCAGAAGCACAGCGGCTGATTGAACTCCTCGCTCCCGCCAAGTGTTTGCTGGTTTCCGGAGATGGAGAACCTGTTGTTCGGCATGTGGCAGAAGTATGTAAGATGCAGGGGATTTATTGGGGGATCACTCCTTTGCAGAAAAAAGAGCTCGTCGCTGAATTGCGGCGGCGGGGAGAGGTGGTATGCATGATCGGGGATGGCTTAAATGACGCGCCTGCATTAGCCGCTGCGCAAATCGGTGTCTCGGTGGTGAATGGGACTGATATTTCGATTCAAGCATCCGATCTTTTGTTAACAACGGAAAAACTCACCACTCTGCAAACGGCCCGCCTGCAAGCCCGCAAGGGACAGGCCATCTTACGTCAAAATCTATTCTGGGCATTTATTTACAACATCATGGGAATCCCCATTGCCACTGTGGGTTTGATGACCCCTATCTTTTCGACCCTAGCGATGGTGGCGAGCAGTCTAGTGGTTCTCTTCAATTCCCAAAGGCTGAAACAAAAGTAACCAAAGACTAAAAGCAGGAAATGGGTTATAATCTTTGCATGCAAGATGAATTAGATCCCTTACAACCCCATTGTCCGCGCTGGAACAAAGCATTGGTGGCTATATGCACCAAATGTTGCGAGGGCGCCGGGTTGCCCTTAGCTGAAACCCTCAAAGAACAACTGAAAGCGGAGTATCCCGATCAAAGCGTAAAAATATGCAAATCAGGGTGTCTCGGTATGTGCCCGGAAAAACGGGTATCTGTTGTCATGACATCTCCCACTCAGCCCGCGCAAGCGTATCTGGCCGATCCGACCGATCACGCCGTTCTCGATTGCATCAAACATAAAATCAAAGACATGAATTAACAAGATGACAGGATTAAAATACATAACAATGATGACCAGGATAACCAGGCATACGCATCAACCTAAGGGTCTAAAAATGATATAAGATTGTGAGTAAATTTGGAGTGCGGCAACTTGTTGCCGCACTCCAAATTTAGCTAAAATCTATTAAGATTTAGTTACTTCCGTTTGTTTTTCTTTCGCTTAGGTTGATGCGTATGCCTGCTTATCCTGTCGCGCAGCGATCCTGCCTATCCTGTTAGGGATTATTTTGTCCAGTCGAGGACGACCTTGCCGGAATTACCCGACAACATCACATCAAACCCTTTCTGGAATTCTTCCACAGGGAATTTGTGGGTGATGACGGGAGCAATGTTTAATCCGCTTTGCAGCATGTGAGTCATCTGGTGCCAGGTTCTGAAAATTTCCCGTCCCCAAATTCCTTTAATCGTCAGCAGTTTAAAAATCACCAGGTCCCAATTAATCGCGGTGCCTGGAGGCAAAATCCCTAACAACGCAATCTTTCCACCCATTGTGAGGTTCTCTAACAGGTCAACAAGCCCGTTTGGATGGCCAGACATTTCCAGCCCTACATCGAATCCATATTCAATGTGGAGCTCTTTTTTTACGTTGCTTAATTTCTCTTTTGAAATATCGACGACACGGGTAGCGCCTAATTTCTTGGCAAGGTCAAGCCGGTACGTGTTCACATCGGTGATCACGACATGGCGTGCGCCCGCATGTTTGCAGATAGCCGCTCCCATCATTCCAATCGGGCCTGCGCCGGTGATCAACACATCTTTTCCTACCAGATCAAACGATAAGGCGGTGTGCACGGCATTTCCATACGGATCGAAAATCGAAGCAAGATCATTATTGATGCCGTCTGGAATTTTGAAGATATTTTCCGCCGGCAGATTAAAATACTCGGCAAAGCATCCGGGTTTGTGATAGCCTACCCCCTTAGTGTTTGGGCATAGGTGGCGATTCCCTTCTAAACAGTTGCAGCAGTAGCCGCAGGTTAAGTGCCCTTCGCCGCTCACTTTGTCCCCGATTTTAAAGTGGGTGACGGATGAGCCAAGCTCGACGATCTCTCCGCAAAATTCATGACCGATCACCATAGGCACCGGAACGGTCTTTTGCGACCAAGCATCCCACTTATAAATATGAATATCGGTTCCGCAGATTGCTGTACGGTGAATTTTAATGAGGACTTCATTTGGTGCAATTTTAGGAACCGGAACATCCTCCATCCATAACCCCACTTCAGGAAGACGTTTTACAAGAGCTTTCATCACAACCCCTTAGTTTAAATTGAAGAAATAGTTTAAAGAGGTTGTGAATTTTAAGCTAGATAATTAAGTATAATGAATTATCGTTAGTTAATAACTCCCAGTTCTTTACCAACAGCTTGAAAAGCTGCCAAGGCTTGATCTAGGTCACCTTTTGAATGCGCAGCGGAGATTTGCACACGGATGCGCGCCTGCCCTTGCGGAACGACCGGGTAGGCGAATCCAATCACATAGATGCCATGGGTTAACATTTTAGCCGCGAAATCTTGGGCTAACTTAGCATCGCCCAACATCACTGGGACAATCGGATGGGTTCCCGGAACGATTTTAAAACCGAGCTCCGTAATCTTTTCACGGAAATAACGGGTATTTTCGTTCAATTTTTTTCTTAAATCACCCGATTTTTCAAGTAAATCCAAAACGGAAAGAGTGGCCGCCGCAATGCTAGGAGCCAATGTATTGGAGAATAAATAGGGGCGTGAGCGCTGCCGCAGCCAGGCGATAATCTCTTTCCGCCCTGAGGTATAGCCTCCGGAAGCGCCGCCTAACGCCTTGCCAAACGTTCCGGTCAGGATGTCGACCCGGTCCATCACCCCGCAAAACTCTGGGGTGCCTTTGCCCTGTTCTCCGATAAACCCGACCGCGTGGGAGTCGTCGACCATGACCAACGCTTCGTATTGATCGGCGAGGTCGCAAATCGCTTTTAAGTTAGCGGTGATTCCGTCCATGGAGAATACCCCATCGGTGGCGATGAGTTTGTAGCGGCATCCGCTGGCTTCCTTCAGCTTGGCTTCCAAGTCAGCCATATCATTATTGTTGTAGCGGAATCGCTGGGCTTTGCAGAGACGGATCCCATCAATGATGCTGGCATGGTTCAAGGCATCGCTGATGATTGCATCTTCGGGTCCGAGAATGGTTTCGAACAACCCGCCATTCGCGTCAAAACACGAAGAGTAGAGAATGGTATCTTCGGTGCCCAGGAAATGGGAAATTTTTTTTTCAAGTTGAAGATGGATCGATTGAGTGCCGCAAATAAAGCGGACGGAAGCCATGCCAAAGCCATAGTGACCATAACTTTCTTGCGCGGCTTTGATGATAAAGGGGTTGTTGGCCAAGCCAAGATAGTTATTGGCGCAGAAGTTCAGTACCGAGCCGCTCTTAACCGTTTGAATGTGGGAGGATTGAGGTGTGGTAATCTCTCTTTCGGCCTTAAACAGCCCATTCTCTTTCAATTCTTCGGTTTGCTGGGCAAGCTGGCTCAAAAATTTTTTATTCATAGATGTCCTATTTTATTTGAGCTATAATCATAGGGTTCGAAGAACTTTAACACAAATTCTAATTAGAAATGATCACCCTAGGTATAGAAACGACTTGCGATGAAACTGGCTGCGGTATTGTCAGAAATGGCACCGAGATTTTAGCTAACGTCGTCACATCGCAGATTGATTTGCATGAAGAGTATGGAGGCGTTGTCCCTGAACTCGCTTGCCGGCGCCATGTCGATTTGATCATCCCGGTGATCGATCAAGCTTTGTCTGAAGCGAAAGTAAACTTTCAGGCGATCGACCTGATTGCGGTGGCGCGCGGACCTGGGCTGATCGGGGCTCTGCTGATCGGTATTAATGCCGCTAAAGCGTTAGCGTGGACCTTGAAGAAACCCATTGTCGGAGTCAATCATATTGAAGCGCACCTCTACGCCGCGCTGATGTCCCATGCGCATCCGCCCCAATTTCCTGCGCTGGGCGCCGTGATTTCCGGCGGGCATACCTCTTTGATCTATATGAAAGATATCGGTTCCTACGAACAGATTGGGCACACCGTTGATGATGCGATTGGCGAAGCGTTTGACAAAGCCGCCAAAATCTTAGGGCTGCCCTATCCCGGCGGTCCAGCAATTGAACAGCTGGCTAAAGGGGGCGATCCGTATCGGTTTCCTCTTAAAGCCGGACGCGTCAAGAGCAACCCTTACGATTTTTCGTTCAGCGGGTTAAAGACGGGAGTGCTCTATACTGCCAAAGGTCAAAGTTCATCGATTCATGATACGTACGTCATCGATGAGCAAGGGAAGAAAGATTTGGCTGCTTCCTTTCAGCGGGTAGCGTTTGTCGATCTGATTAAAAAGACGCTGTCAGCTGCCGAGAAATATGGATGCAAATCGATTGTGTTTGGCGGAGGAGTCACCTGCAATGAACGGTTAAAAGAAATGTTTGCAGAAGCGCATTCGGGTATGACATACTACTGGCCAGCGCGGGGTTTAAGTTTAGATAATGCGGCCATGATCGCCGGGTTAGGATACCACAAATTTATCAAAAATGGACCCGACACGCTAGATATTGAAGCATTGACCCGCATAAGCTTTTAATGATTATTTCACCACAGAGGCACAGAGGCACAGAGAAACAGGATAACCAGGATATAAATGAAAGGATAAATCCAAACTTTGCTTCTTTGCGATTAAATTAATTATCGCAAAGAAGCAAGAAATCTAGATATCATTTGTTCCTATCCTGGTTATCTTGGTCATCATTGTTTTTTTTATTATCTATGTACCTCTTGTGGTAAAATTTAGAGATGATATGCCCAAAGACCCAAAGCCATCGATTTTTGTCACCACGCTCGACGTAGGTCTGGCCCCCAAACTCAAAGCGGATTTGGCTGATCAAGGGTTTGAACTTTCCAAACCTGCTTACACACTCTTCCAAGCCAAGAAAAAAGGGGTCTCTTGCACCTTGTACGAATCGGGCAAGTTGACTGTCCAAGGCAAGAACATGGAAGAGTTCATTCAGTTCTATCTTGAGCCAAATATCCTCCAAGGGTTCAACTATACCTACGGGGATCTCGATATCGATCAAACCCCACGCATCGGCGTGGATGAAACCGGCAAAGGGGATTTCTTCGGCCCGCTTTGCGTCGCTTCCGTTTATGCCGGTGGCGAAGATGTGATCAAACTCAAACAGATCGGCGTCTGTGATTCCAAAAAATTGACCGATAAAAAAGCGCTTGAGATCGGGAAGAAAATCCAGTCCCAATTCGCCCATCATGTCGTGAAGATCAACCCAGCAAAATATAATGAACTCTACAATCAATTCAAAAACTTAAACCGGCTGCTGGCGTGGGGCCATGCTACGGTGATCCGCAATCTGGTGGCCCAAACCGGCTGCAAACAGGTGATTCTTGATCAATTCGGCGATGAATCGCTCGTGCGAAATGCGCTGCGCGAAGATTTCACCGCGCTTAAATTAACCCAACGGCATCGCGGAGAGGAAGATTTGGTAGTGGCCGCGGCTTCGATTCTAGCACGCAAAACGTTTTTGGAAAGCATGGACAAATTAAGTCAGGAGATTGGGTTTACCCTGCCGAAAGGCGCGAGCTCCCAAGTGGTAGCTGCTGCACGAAAACTGTACAATCAATATGGAGAAGAACTCTTGGGTAAAATCGCCAAACTCCATTTTAAAACTTATCAGGTTGTTAAAAGCGAAGAGTAAGTATGCTAAAATATTTGCGGATCTCTCAACTTGTCCTAATCGAATCGTTAGAGATAGCCTTTGAGCCCCAATTAAATGTGTTGTCTGGTGAAACCGGATCAGGCAAATCCGCCCTCATCGAAGCGCTGGCGCTTGTCCTCGGTGGACGCGCTGACACAGCGCTAATCCGGCGCGGGCAGGAAAAAGGCGCGGTCGAAGCGATTTTCTCTATCGAAGCAGTTCCCGACGTACAAGTGATTTTACAGGAAGCCGGCATCGATTTCGATCTAAATGAAGACCTGATCATCCGCCGCGAACTCTCTGTTTCAGGTAAAAACCGTTCCTTCATCAACCATCAAGCCGCTCACGTCACCTTGCTGAAACAGGTGGGAGAGCATCTCGTGCGGTTTGTCGGCCAGCATGCGAATCAACAATTATTGGCTTTGGAATCTCATCGCGCAATGGTAGATCGTTTTGGGGATATTGAACCAATCGCCCAACAGTTTAAAGAAGCTTGGGAAGAGGAAGGGCGACTGCGCGAACGGTTGCTACAACTTACCAGCAGCGAATCGCAACGGCTGCGACAGATTGAAATCTACCAGATGGAATTAGAAGAGATCGGTAAAGCGGAAATAAAGGAAGGGGAGGAGGAGGAACTTTTTGCAGAATACTCCAAGCTGACCTATGCCGAAGAGATCATCGAACATCTGCATGCCCTCGGTAATACCCTTAAAGGGGAAAAATATTCCGTGATTGGTTCCCTTAACCGTCAAAAAGCCAACTTAGAAGCGTTAGCTAAACTGGACCCCTCGTTAGAGGATACCCTAAAAGCTTATCAAGATGCCTCGATCGTTTTGCAGGAAGTAAGCTACACTCTTGACCGCTACTCAAGCCGTGTGGAACACAGCCCGCAAAAAACAGCTGAATTAAATGAACGTCTCACATTGATCAACCGCTTAAAAAAGAAGTATGGACCAGAACTCTCCGATATTCAGACCTACAGAAACAAGGCTGAACAAGAACTGCAACAGCTAGAGAATGCAGACCACGAGATTGAAGCGCTGCAAACAAAGTTGAACCAAGCTTCCGCTGAGAGCAACACCCTTGCTACACAACTTACCCAGGGGCGTCAAGTAGCAGCCAAAGCGTTTGCCGAGCGGCTCGTCCAGGAATTACGTTCCCTTAACATGCCTAAAGTGGAGTTCAAGATTGAAGTCACGCCGCAAAAACGTTCTTCTACAGGGGATGACAGGATCGAATTTTTTATGGCCCCGAACTTGGGAGAACATTATTTACCGGTGAAAGACTACGCTAGTGGCGGCGAGATGTCTCGTCTGATGTTAGCGATCCAAAAGCTTTTATCAGGTAAAGATCAAATTGCCACGCTAATTTTTGATGAGATTGATGCCAATATCGGCGGTGCAACAGCAGCAGTTATCGGGGATAAGTTGGCCCAAATCAGCCTGCATCATCAAATCTTATGCATCACCCACTTCCCTCAGGTGGCCCAGCATGCCAAACACCACCTGCAAATTGCCAAACAAGAACAAGAAGGGCGGACGCTGACGACTGTCAAATCGTTAAAATCCAGCGAACGGAAGAAAGAATTGGCCCGCATGGTCGGAATCGAAAAGTAAAAAAAACATGCACCACAAAGGCACAGAGAAAGAAAAAGATAAATTGCAAACCCTCGTCCTGCATGTCCTGTGTATCGCGTAGAAACAATTGCAAAACTCAAACTCCGGATTTGGTGTCGCCACTGAACGTGGCTCCAAATTGGCTGCGGATTTTTCCGTGGGCTCACGCCCACGGCTAATTCTATGCAGCTGCTACCGCGGCAAGAGTACCGCTCCGCGGTTTTATTAATTGATCAATGCTAATAACAATGAGTGTGCAATAACCGCGTAGCGGTACTTGCCGCGGTAGCGGCTGCATAGAATTAGCCGTGGGTGTAAACCTACGGGAAATGATTCATGAAAAAGGAGCCACGTCAGTGGCGACATAATCATTTTGCAATTGGTGCTTTGTAAGTCCTGTTTGTCGTGTAGGTTCTATTATCATTTAATATAAAATTCTTTGTTTTAAAAATATTTTTATTACAAATCTGTTTAATTTGTCTTTTATCTGATTTTAAAGTATAATTAATGAATTATTTTTATAAATAAAGGCGCTATGTTCAATAAAATATTTGACGATTTTAAAACGATCTCTTCCCTACAGAATTTTGATTATGTAAATCTCGAAATCGAACCTGCAAGGCTGCCTAAGGAAAAAAAGTCCATTTGGCGCAGAGCATACGATGCTCTTGTCGATCTTCCTTCCTCGATCATCGCCCGCTTTTCAAAAAAACTCCACGATCGGGTTATTCTTTATAAAAAGCCGACAAATATAGAAGCGATCGCAGCCGATATTACATTCTTGAAAAGCTCACCACGCATCTACCAATATCGTCTTGTTCGGATTACGCTAAAAATCATCGATTTTGTTTACCGCATTCGACCCTACCATACCCCGCTTCCGCTCGTGTTCAAAACTCTGGCAACACGTGTATCAGCGAACATGCCCGACCTGTCATCGGCAAATTTCAATCAGGTCGATGCGTTTAAACAAAAATTAAAACGATTCCAATCGGATGTTAAATTGTTACAGTCTGGTTATCTCCAGCGCACCCAAAGAATTTGGAAACGGGTTCTGGCATATTTTGTTCCAGCTTACCGGAGTTATCTAAATCGAATCCGCACTGAAGATTTCAACCAACTCACAAGCGCAATCGATAAAATCACTGCAGCGGTTGATAATCGACTCGATACGATTCGAAAGGAAACCTTAGCTAAACACCAAGCAGAACTAGCCCGCAAAGAAGCTGAAGAAAAACAGAGACAGAGGAAGTTTGCTAAAGAGAAGCAGCAAGCCGAAATGATGGTCGCATTTGAAGAGGCGCCAAGGATTGTGCAGCAATTAACTGAAGCACCTCCTGTGCATCCTATCGATGCACCGACCATGCCGGTCACAATTGTAGAGGAACGAATTGTAGTTACTCAAGCGCTAAAAGAGCATACCGGATTTATCTCCATTAAAGCCTCCGACCTCTTCAAAAAAGAGTTTGCGAATGGGTTAGTAAATTTCAAAATACTCGATGGGTTTATCGAGCACAAAGTCATTCCATTTAAGGGTCTTGTTATTGAGTTTAGTGAACAGGATTATTTATCTAATTCTGATCTACGTTATCTTAACAGCTTGATATATCAAAAGAATTTGCCAAAAATAGTATTGAATCACCTAAAACAAGTCTATCTTGGTTATCATCAAGACAAATGGAATATGGACGCATTTATGGGGATGCTGAATAAAGTTGTCTCGGCCACTCCAGTGCACTTTAAGGCTTTTGATCTTGCTGAATTATCAAACGAACAATTGTCTAAAGTTTTAAAGGCATTTCCGTACTTAGCAACCAACGGTACTGATGGGACAGCCGATTTTGCCTTTATCAGACCGCGAATGATCCTAAAGTTGCTTCCCCATTATCACCAGCAGATCAAATCCATTCGTTTTAGCCAATGCTTTAGGATTACCGACCAGTTTCTACAACTATTTGCCAAGCTGCCGTTTGTACAGTCGATTGAAACGATCAACCTCTGTGCTCATTATAAATTTAGTGTAGAGCCTAAAACCGGATCCGCTGATTGGGATGAAAACCGTTATAAGCAAGTTTATTCCCTTGATACTTTTAAGGCTTTGAATGCCATGCCACATGTAAAGCGGGTGATGGTTGCCGGTAAAAAGCACTATTCAGACGAAGCTGTGGCTCAAATTGCTATGCTCTGTCCTAAAGTGATTTGGTTTGATGATTGCGAAGAAACATTTCAGGAAGTTGTTGATGGGATCAAAGCGTTTGACTTCTCAGGATATTATATGAATCCTACCTCGCCTAGTGCGATTAAAAAATATCTCCATAATCTTGGAAGAAACCTAGCGGTACTGAAGCAAAATTTCCCGATGGAAGAGATCTTACGAGTTGTAGCTGCAACAAACGTCAGTGCAGCTGGATGCGAATGGATGCAAACCCATTTGGAAGCTGTCTGTCATGCATTAACCACTGGTAGAAAATTAAAAGAGCTTAATCATAATAATCCATACATGGAACGTTTAAGTCGTCTTTTGCACGAAGATGCGACAGACATTTTATCTATTAGCAATCTTAGAGAAAGTAACGCTCGTTTTTTTATGGAAGGAGGGTATTATCGAGCCACTCTTGCTGAACTTCCTGATATTTTAACATTGCTGCATTCTAAAAATAAATTCGTTCAAGCCATTGAAGTTGATTTGAATCATCAACCTTTAGATCGTAAAACCGTTTGCTATCTGGTTAATCTGTTATCAACGCGGGAATATCCTCATGAACCCCGGACATGTTACCCAGCCTATTATGTACCGGTCGTTGTCTTAAAAAATTTGGGCTCTAATAAAGTTTTGCGCACGTGCTTTAACACAGTTGAAGAATATAATACATTTAATAAATTGTTAAATCGTTTGGAAAGTGCTCACGAGATTAGCTGTGAGCACCCAATGTTAACCGAAAAATTATAATAATAGTTCGAAAGAGATAAATATGAATAATCTTAATATAGAAAAGAAAAATGTCAGTGGTGTGAATCAGGACTACGCAGATGTAAACTGGCACTTTAAATCGTTAAATAACTTGTTTCGACCACGCCAAGATCGTCATTACATCGACCACACAGGATCAAAGTTAAGCCGTACTTATCGTCCTGGGTTTAAATCGCTGACCATGCGAGTCATCCTATTCTTTACCGATTTCGTTTATCGTTTTCGCCCTAAACATACGAAGATGCCTGTCATCTTTCAAGCTGCCCGTCTTAAGATCAAAGAAAATTTAGAACGACAGTGTAAGACACTCGCTGAAGTGGATGAACGGATGATGCTGATCAATCAATTAATCGAAGAGCTACCAAAATACCACACCAACTATTGCAAAAAGTCCTGGCGTTTATGGAAATGGACCCTGGGATTTTTCGTCCGCCCCTACCGCCGCTACCTAGACCGAGTCAAATCAGCTGAATTCCGTGCTCTGATGAACACATTAAATCAGTCAATTCTTCCAGCAACGATCGAAACGATCAAAAAAGAGATTTCGGACAAATTAAATGCTGAAAGAGTTGTTAGAGAAGCAGCCGAAAAAGCTCGCCGAGAAGAGCTAGAGAGACAAGAGAAAGCCCGCCGGGAAGCCTTAGCTGAACAGGAACGACAACGGCAAGCCCGACTCGCTGCGGAAGAAGCTGCCAGAAACGCAACCGTTCAACAAGCAACGGCCTCTGCGCTTCAAACCTATGAAACACTCGTGAGATTAGCACAAGAACAGCCCATCGAAACCAAACCTTTAGGTGTGACCACACGCGCAGGCTCTGAAATGATTCATGATGAGCGCAATATCAAAAACCATGATGGATTTTTCTCCATTGCGTTTGAACAAATTAAAAATCCAGCAAAACTAAAAGAAATTTTACGTTTCCTCCACGAAAAACCATTGAAAGGACTTGTCATCGACTTTAAAAATGCAGAAGTGACTTTCAATGACTTGAAAGAATTGCAAAAGTTATGTGAGCTGCCTAACGTTCCGGTCATCCACCTATCCAATCTTCAAGGACACCTGCCCGTTCCGCCGCCATGCCGGGATAAGGAGGCTCGCGCAGAATACTTTAAACTGTTAGCCAAAATTCAATGCAGACAACCGGTTGCGGTCAATATCCACAATTTAGATCTGAATGGAAGAGAAAATCGTTATGATCATCCGGAATCTTTAGCCGAAGCAGACATCTTGTTGAAAACATTTCCATTTTTATATTCACATATAGGATCTCCAACACATTTATGCCTTCCCTCAATTAACGAAGCACCCCTCATGGCTCTAAAATTCTTGCCCCATTTCTATCAGATAGCTTCCTTGGAGCTTTATGGTTATTTACAGCCTTTTAATTTGGCCGAGATTTTAAAAATGCCAAATCTCAAAAATGTAACCACGCTCGATTTGCGGAGCAGCTTGGGTTTGGTCGGACTTAAGTCAGCTGATCTGGCCCCGCTCCAAACATTAAGATATGTACAACGTATTTATCTTCCTGAAGAACGTTTCTGCACGGCACTAGAGATGGAGGCTATCAAACGCGCATTCCCTCAGGCGCAATGCTACCGTCAATCTGATATAGACAATGCGGTAAATGGTTTAAAACCGGCTATGGAAGCATTTAATGCGGCTATACAGAATCCTCCGCGTCCCGCTGAAATGAAAGCGGCGTTTACTCAAGTCGTACATCATTATAACGTTTTGAGAGCCATTGATCCTGAGATGGCTAAAAATGCAATCGGTCAACATGTTGTTGAACCTTATAATCGTTTTATCTACGAACATACTGCGCAAATCACCCACTTCCTGCAGCAAGGTAAAGCAATCTCAAGTATAGAGGGCTGCCCAGATCCACAATATTTTGGATTTATCTTAGGCGAATCGATTCCAGCTGCCTTGGCGATCAAGAAACAAACAACGTTAAAAGGAAATATCCCAGAAGTTTCTGGATTGCCGCGGGACTATAAAGGATTGTTCTGTGTAGCAATTGAAGATTTGGAAGTGGTTCCTGCTTGGTTCAAACAATTTGGACACGCTCCGGGTTTGATCGTCGATCTGAAAAGAACCCCGTTAAATGAACAGCAAATGCTTTTATTAACAGCGTCGGTACAAAACGGAGCAAGAACAATCATTTTTGAAAATGCACCTGATACTTTCTCGATTCCGACAAAAGGGATTGTAAATCTTGAAGAGAAACAAAAAGTCATTTCAGCATTGAAGCAAATGGAAATCCGGAAGCCAGTCAAGCTGTTGTTGGATGACACAACATTGTCAGAAGCGGATATTGCCCAAATCGCGCGTGTATTTACTTTAGATACAGTGTTTTTATCAGCCGAAATGACCGACAATGCATTGGTTAGATTTGCAAAAGCGCTCGCTAATAACCAAGTATGGAGGATCAATTTAAGCAATTGTAATCAATTGACCGACCAAGCCCTAAATATCTTGGTCCAATACCCGCAGTTCACGCGTGTGACCTTGCCGGCTGAGATTAAACCTGCGGCTGTGGAACTCGTTAGGTCATCTAATCCGTTTGCTATCAGACAAATTTATGTTGCAGATCCAAGACCAGGAAAGGCTGAAGAAGCGCTTAGAGCTTATAGCGGACCCTACGAATTTGCGATGCCGATTATCCTCGCGATGCGAAACAAAAGGATTGACATTGATTTCTATCAACAGTGG
>JAGVLX010000115.1 GCA_020054065.1 Parachlamydiales bacterium
GATTTCCAGAGCTTGATCTCCATGCCATCCATGTCAACGGCGAATTTTCGTGCGGAGCCGGTGTAAACGAAAACTATTTAAAGGGTATTTGCGATGCGTTAGGCGTTAACTTCATCACCCGTGAATCGACGCAAAAATTAGAGACCTTGGAATGTTATCGCTGCTCGCGGGAGCGGCGCACTTTGATTTTTGAAGCGGCTAAAAGCGTGGGAGTCCACACCATCGCGTTTGGACATCATCGCGACGATAATGCGCAAACGATCTTGATGAATTTGCTGCACAAAGGGGAATTTGCAGGCAATTTGCCAAAAGTCCATATGCGCGAGTATCAGGTCGCCATTATCCGGCCGCTTATCTATTTAGCGGAAGCGGATATTAAAACGTTTGCCCAGCAACAAGGGTTTGCACGGATCACCTGCCGCTGTCCGGTCGGTCAACATTCCATGCGCAAGCAAGTGGAAGGGATCATTGCCGACCTTGAAACCACCTTTCCCAACTTACGTGAAAACATCTCGAAAGCCGGGTTGCTTTACGGTTCCCAAAAAGCTAATCAACCCTAAAATGACTCCTCGTCCTTTTTGTCGTTTGTCCTTGACATGAGGCTGCCTCACCCTCACAATACTTTAAAAAAAGGACCTTCCATGAACCAGACACCGCCCAGTGAACATGAAAGCCGAATCACCATTCAGGGAGTGGAAATCGCTTTGGGATTTCCGGATGAATTTAAATTCGAGTGGATCGGTCAGCGCGATGTCATGGATCAACTTCTGGCCGCATGGCTTGTCATCGATAAAAATGACATTCCCCTCAATCCCCGCCTCGTAGGCAAACCGGGTGTCGGTAAAACCACCCTAGCCTATGCTGCAGCCAAACAGATCAACAAGCCTGTTTACATCTTTCAATGCACGATGGATACACGGCCCGAAGATCTTCTGATTACCCCAGTCGTAGACAAATCGGGCGGAATTCGCTATGTGGCTTCTGCATTGGTGACCGCCATGATCCGCGGCGGAGTGTGCATTTTAGACGAAGCGAACCGCATGAGCGAAAAATCTTGGGCTTCTCTAGCACCGCTGTTAGATACACGCCGCTATATCGAATCGATTGTGGCCGGCTTAAAGGTTTCCGCGAATCCGGAATTCCGGATCTGCGTCACCATGAACGACGATGCCTCCACCTTCGAAATCCCAGAATATATCCATAGTCGGTTGCAGCCGCAGATCTTTCTCGATTTTCCAGAAGCTGAAGAGGAAAAACGGATCCTACGGGAAAACCTCCCTTTTCTAGATGAGAATATCATGGATTATGTGGTTAGCTTCCTCCAGCGTGCTCACGCCAGTAATGAAAACTATACTATCCGCGACGGGATCAACATTGCCCGTTACGCCGCCAAGCGCATTAGCAGCTTAAAAGGTAAGGCCGAGGCGAAAAATCTCCTTAGACAAGCGATCATTATGACGCTAGGGGATGAAGCGCTTGCCTATATCAGCGATGAAAATTAGCTGCAAACTACTTATACCCAGAAGAATCTGTCAAACTTAAAATATCTTTTGCAATAAAATGGAGTAAGGTTATTTTGGAGATATATCCAAAGACCTGAAAAATACACAGCTTAGCCAAGCAATCTTTAAAAATCTTTATATTCAACACATTACGAACAATTTATAATAAAATATTTGAATAATTAATTTACTAAGGTAGATAATTATATTAAGCGCTTCAGGCTAACTGATTATATTATCAATAATAATCATAACTGGTTGATATCATGAATAATAATTTCAAAGCACATTTATATAATGATAAGTTTATCATTGCTGGACCCTGTGCGTTAGAACACCGGACCCAATTAAAGAACACGGTCCGCCATTTAGCAAGCATGGGCGTCAGAATGATTCGCGCGTCGTTATGGAAGCCAAGATCCAACCCCAATTGGGATGGAATCGGCTTTTGGGGCATCTATGCGCTTTTAGAGGAAACAGTTCCCTATGGGCTCGTTCCTGCAACGGAGATTATGAATGCTGATCATGCCCGGTTAATCGTGGAAGCGTTAAAGGTGTTCGACGAAGATGCAAAAATTATTCTCTGGATTGGCGCTCGCAATCAGAACCATTTCGAGCAAAAAGCGATTGCTCGCCTTTTAGCTGGTAGTTCCCCTAACATTCTGCTGATGTGCAAAAATCAAATGTGGGAAGATAAAAAACATTGGATCGGAATTTACGAACATATTTTGGCGGTTAATTTTCCAAAAGATCGGCTGCTGGCGTGCCATCGTGGCTTTGCTCCAGGCAAAGCTGAGAATGCCGAAGGATACCGCAACTTGCCTGATTTTGGAATGGCGTTTGAAGTCAAAGAAGCGATGGATATTCCCATGGTGATCGACCCCTCGCATATCGGCGGCTCGCAAGAAAAAGTGTTTAAAATCCTTGCCGCCTCGCTTACCTACCACTTCGATGGATACATGGTTGAAGTGCATGACAGTGTTAAAGACGCCAAAACAGACGGCCATCAACAACTCTCAATCGATGAATTTTATGAATTTTTAGAACAGTTGAAAGCCCCGCAAGAGGAATACATCAAAGCTAAATTACATGGAGGCTAACTATGTCTACCCTGCAGTCATACCTGAGCACGGAAGTTGAGTTTCCTCCTTTGCCTAAGCTTGAAACCCCCGCTTTATACCTAGGAGCACACGGCGAAATTTTTAACTACGCGACATTGGCCAAGGATGGTCTTGTGTTTACCATGGGAGAGGTTTCGATCCCGCCCGGAAAAGGACCGCCAGCACATATTCACCACTTTGTGTCGGAATGGTTCTACGCCCCAGAAGGAGGGATCACCCTCTTTTGTTCAGACACCGACTATCTTGATCTCGACAACCCGCCTAGCTTGGAAAATGGCACTCAAGTCACTGTGTATCTCGTTCCACTGCATGCGCATCAGGTGTTTTGCAGCCCAACCCACCGCGTCCATGGATATGTCAACAGCGACCGGGTCGACCGGCCGCTAACTTGCATATGGAAACCTTATGCAGGCGCACCGGATCTGCTACCCTATAAAGATGGGGGAACCCGGGAATTTTTCGAAGGGGTTCACGCCAAAATTGAAGACTTGAGTCATTTGCCTACTGTGAGTGAAAAAAGACGTGCCCACTATATTGCACAATCTCACAACTATGGAATTCCACACAGTTCCTATCTTCTGGAATTCGTTAACCGGATAGAACCCTACATTCCGGAAGGCTTGCAGCACATGGAAAAT
This sequence comes from Parachlamydiales bacterium, assembly GCA_020054065.1. Taxonomy (GTDB): domain Bacteria; phylum Chlamydiota; class Chlamydiia; order Chlamydiales; family JAEYWL01; genus JAGVLX01. Next base: position 3,262 of record JAGVLX010000115.1, read on the forward strand.
TTTGAAGAGCTGAATGAAATGTTGGAGATTGTTAAGGAGTATAATAGCGGCAGCCGGAAGATCCACTGCCAATAATTCACGCTACACGGCTCATTTGAACGCAACTGAACGCAATATTTGATCAACGTCACGGATATAAATATGAGTTTGTGTTATGAGCTTAAAAAAATCTGACAAGCTATTCGAAAAAAAGGAGCAGGAAGAGGCAGTCCCTCATAAGCTTGAAAGCTTCTACGAGCATCTATTGCTCAACGATAACCTGCTTTCCGCCAACCTTGAAAAGACATTCCATCAAATTCCACAGACACGCATCCTTGAGGAACAGTTCTCAGGACCCTTTTATTTACGCAAACAAACCTGGGATGTTCTCACTGATCAATTTTCATTCGCTCCCATCGCCCAAACCTTAATGCGCATTCATTTAAATCAGGGAATCGAGCTTGATCCCGAGGAGGCCGAACCGATTGAAATGGCAATCAAAGATCTAGGTTTAGAATGGCATTTGAACACCAGGAAACTCCTTGAAGAAACCGACGCGGAATTAAGCAACTGTCTCAACCATCCTGCCTACGGGCGCTTGTCGCAACTAAACATCAATGGCCATGTGGCGGCGGATTTGATCGAATTTGTCGCCAAACAGCCTAATCTTGACCAAGCGATTCCCTTATTGGAATCGATTGTCGCCCACCCCCTTGCCAACCACCCCGAAAGAGATGTTGAAGAACAGCTCTCCCACATCAAACACCTTTTAGAATCTGATCCGATTAAACTCTTATATACCCTCTTTGCCGACCTTCCTGCCAAAGCGAAAGAAGCGATTGCCAAACAGCTAGTCGATATCGATCATATCGCGTTTATGACCTCGCCCCATGTCGATTTTCAGGTTTTAAATGAACTCGCTTATCTAACAGGCTTTCCCCTAAATCATCTAACGTTTCCAAGCACAGTCATCGCTAAAGAACTCGGTGCCCTCGCAGCGCGAGAACAGATTCCTACCCAAATTTTTAAAGCTTGGGGAGAAAACAAGCACCACCACAAGGTGGGCATCGAAGCGTTCAAACCAGAGGCACCGGCTGTTTGGGTAGAGGATTGGATTCAACACGGAATCGGTTCCCATTTAGCATTTCGAGTCAAATTCGAAAAGTCGATCGCAACTATTTTAAAAATTATCCAACAACACCACATCGAAATTCCCGCATTTATGAATGGAGCACCCATGCGCAACGATAAGGAAGGGTCGATCGTGCTCTATTGCAACATCGAGTTCAATGAGAAACCTTTTAGAGTTGAATTTTGTTATCGGAAAGAAGCGCCATCGAGGTAGATTATGGATCAACAAAGGCCAATTATCATTGTCGGCGGAGGCATTGGAGGGTTGACAATGGCACTAGCGTTAGCACGCAAAGGCCTTCCATCCATTGTGCTGGAACAAGCGCCGCAGTTGCGTGAAACCGGAGCCGGCATTCAGCTTTGCCCCAATGTATTCAAAATGTTCGAATATCTAGAAATTATTGAACCCATGAAGCAGATCGCCGTCTTTCCCGACAACTTGGTCTATGTCGATGGGATTAATGGTTGTAAATTCTTGACCGTTTCGCTTGGAGAAGAATTGCTCTCACGCTTTAAATATCCCTATGGTGTTTTCCATCGCGAAGAGCTATTGAAAACATTAGCTGCTCAATGCCTGAAATATCCAGAAGTAGCATTCATCACGGATGCTAAAGTGACCGGGCTGGAAGAGCTTTCAGACCGCGTTGTGGTGACAACCGAAAAAGGGCAGCGAGTAGAAGGAGAAATCGTTATTGGGTGCGACGGGCTGTGGTCGGTTGTCAGATCGGCCATCTGCGGAGAAGAAAAACCCCGTTTTAGCAAGCATGTGGCGTATCGGGGCGTCATCCCTTTATCCAAAATCCCCGGACATCTGCGACCGAATAACGTTGTCCACTGGGTCCGAGACAATTCCCATTTAGTCCACTATCCGATCGGAAGCCAAGGATTCTTAAACATCGTCGCCATTATTCAAACCACAAACACCTATGCGTTCGATGATATTCAAGGCAATCCCACTGAACTGACAGAACGCTTTGCCGGCTCGCAACCTGAAATCCTTGAGCTATTAAAAGAGGTCAACCCTAACCGCAAATGGCTCCTTTTTGACCGCGACCCCATCACCCATTGGAGCAAAGGCCGAATGACCTTGGTCGGTGATTCCGCCCATCCTACCCTTCCCTATTTAACCCAAGGCGCCGGATTGGCGATCGAAGATGCGGTTATTCTTGCCGAACGCCTGGTCGAGCATCAAGGGGATTATCAAGCGGCTTTTAAAGAATATCAGGAAGAACGGTACCTTCGGGCGGGTTACGTTCAACTCATGTCCCGCGCGTATGGCGAAGCCCATCACTCCACTGGGGTCGCCCGCGAATTGCGCGATATGATGATTGCGATGCGCACTCCGGAAGAGAACTATGAATGGCTCGCTAAGATGTATCAAGGAATCGACATCCATAGCAAGGTGCCCCATGGTTGATAAGAATCATCCCTTTATTATTGTCGGCGGAGGTATCGGGGGTATGACCTTAGGGCTTGCTTTGGCCAAAAAAAATATTCCTTCGCTGGTTTTGGAACAGGCTCCTCAGTTTCGGGAGACCGGCGCGGGGATCTTGCTTTGCCCCAATGTATTCAAGATGTTTGATTACCTCGGCATCAGTGAGCAAATGACCGCCATTGCTTGTTTTCCTGATGCATTAATCTATGCCGACGGACTCTCTGGTTTTGAGTATATCAAAATTCCTATGGGCAAAGAAGTCGTCACGCGATTTAAATACCCCTATGGATCGTTTCATCGCGAAGAACTGCTGAGAGCCCTAGTCAAAGAATGTCAGCAATCCCCTCTCATCACGCTTACCCCGGCAGCGCGCATTGTCGGCTTCGAAGAAAAAAACGAACGCGTCTTCGCAACCAGCGACGCTGGAATCACCTATGAAGGGACCGCTTTAGTCGGGTGCGATGGGCTCTGGTCGCTCGTTCGCAACTACATTATCGAAAACGAAAAACCACGCTATTCAGGACATGTAACCCATCGCGGCGTTGTTGCCATCGATAAGGTTCCAGAACACATTCGCCCCAACACCGTCATTCATTGGGACCTGCCAAACGCCCATATGGTCCAATATCCCATGGGAACCAAAGGGATGTACAATATTGTTGCTGTTTATAAGTCTGTGAAGCCGCATCAATTTGAAGATACGAAGGGCGATCCTGAAGAGCTCTTCGAACGGTTTGAAGGCGCGCGTCCAGAAATCCAGCAACTTCTTGCACACGTAGATACAACCAAACTATGGTTGTTGTGCGATCGAAAACCGGTATCGCATTGGAGCAAAGGGCGCATGACCCTGTTAGGCGACTCTGCCCATCCGACCCTGCCGCACTTGACGCAGGGCGCCGGCATGGCCATCGAGGATGCGGTTGTTTTGGCGGAAAAAGTCAGCGCCTCCAACGGCCACTATGAAGCTGCATTCCAAGCGTACGAAAAAGAACGCTATCTGCGCACAGCTTTTGTCCAATATTTCTCAAGCTTCTACGGCAATCTGCACGATGCCGATGGAATTGCCCGTGACCTGCGCAACGAGTTCATTTCAAAAATGTCTTTGGAAGAGAAGTACACGTGGTTAGGCAAGCTTTACAACGGAATTGAGCCATGAGCAAACAAAAACTGCCCATCATCATTGTCGGGGGAGGAATCGGCGGAATGACCGCTGCGCTAGCCCTTGCCAAAAAACAACTCTTCTCTATTGTACTAGAACAAGCGCCGCAATTTCGTGAGGCTGGCGTGGGGATCCAATTTTGTCCCAACACTTTTAAAGTACTCGATTATCTTGGACTCAGCAAACCGTTCACAGATATTGCTATCTTTCCTGACAACCTATGCTACCGCGACGGACTCAGCGGCCTCGAATTTGTGCGCTTACCCTTAGGACAACAAATTGTCAATCGGTTCAACCACCCATTCGGATCGTTCCGCCGTGACGATGTGCTGCACACGTTCGTTGAACAATGCCGCCAATCCCCTTTTATCACCCTTATCACGACGGCAAAAGTGATTGAAGTCCAAGAAATCGATCATAAAGTCCTAGCCAAGACAGCGAGCGGAGAAACCTACGAAGGAGAGGCATTAATCGGCTGCGACGGAATCTGGTCCGTTGTACGCAAGTTTGTCATCGGCAACGATGAACCGCGCGTCTCTGGACAAATCATTTATCGCGGGCTGGTCCCTCATGAAAAAATGCCACAGCATTTAGATCTCGAAAATATCGTCCATTATGTCCGTCCCCATGCACACCTGGTCCACTATCCGATTGGCAATCACGGCGACTATAATATCAGTGCGATCTTCCAGTCAGACCGCATGCCCGATCCACATGAATATAAAGGCAACCGCGAAGAGCTGTTTTCCTGGTTTGAAGGCTCGCGGCCTGAAGTCATGGATATTCTTGAACGGGTGGATACATCCCGCATGTGGGCGCTATGCGACCGCAATCCGATTGCGGAATGGAGTAAAGGCCGCATGGCCATGTTAGGGGATGCCATTCACGCTACTCTACCCTACCTGACATCTGGCGCGGGAATGGCTGTTGAAGATGCAGTTGTTTTGGCCAAATATATCCATGCGATGGATCGGGATTATCCTTCTGCTTTTAAGGCGTATCAAAAAGAACGTTATCTGCGGACTGCTTACGTACAGTTGCTATCCAGAGCATATGGGGATGTGCACCATTCTTCGGGAGTTGCCCGCGAGCTGCGCAATGAAATGATCTCGAAGCGGAGTGTTGAGGAAAATTATCAGTGGGTGTCTTATCTTTACAGTGGGATAGAAATCAATTAATCATGGTGTGTCTATGGAATACAAATTGATCTCTTTTAATGCCGGACCTTCTTACATAGGGGAAAAAACCTTAAACGCCTTGCGTGAAGTGATCGCAAGCGGTTTTCTATCGGCATCCCACCGCAGCCCTGAATTCACTGCTGTCAGCAAAGAAGCGATTGAAGGACTACGCAAGCAGATGCAGATTCCAGATGATTTTCATATATTTTATCAGAATTCCTCAACGATCGCGTGGGATACCGTCATTCAAAACGTTGTCGAAAAAAACTCCTTCCATTTTGTGTGTGGAGAGTTCTCACGCCGCTTTTATCAAACCGCTGTGGATCTAGGGTTAAATGCCATGATTTTTGACACACCCATCGGCGAACAGGTAGAATGGGAAAAGGCGGTAATCCCTTCCAATACGGAACTGATCACGATCACCCATAATGAAACACGATCTGGAATTATGTGGCCGTTTGAAGTGATCAAAGCCATTAAAACCAGAAATCCCAATAGCCTTGTCGCTGTCGATGTGTGCTCCTCGTTTGGGGGAATGAAAATGGACTGGGAGGCAGCCGATATTTGGTTAGGTTCGGTTCAAAAATGTCTTTCCATGCCAGCCGGCCTAGGCTATTTGATCATCAATTCAAAGGCATTAGAAAAAGGGTTGCGGCTCAATAAAAAAATGCCAAAGTGGCGCCGTTTTGAAACGTTGTTCGACCAAATGAAAAGATACCAAATTTACGAAACTCCCAACTCGCTTGCGATCGGGTGTTTGGCGATCCTTATGCGCGATTTTGATTTGGAAGCGACCGATAAAGAAACCCGCCGCAAGTCAGACTTTTTATATCATGCGGATTTGGATTGGGAGCCTTTGATTAAAGATGAGACGTGGCAATCGATTACGACTCCGCATTTCTTGGTCGATGATGTCGCGCAATGGCATAAAAAAGCATTGGATGCCAACTTTCAACTTGGCAGCATGTACGGCGACTTCGCCAATAAAGGATTTAGGATTGCCAACTTCCCCAGCCATACCTACGAAATCATGCAAGCATTAGTGGAAGCGTTGAAGAAATAGGACCAGGACAAACAGGACATCCACGACATACAGGACCAAGACAGATTTTTAGTCCTGTATGTCGTGGATGTCCTTAAGAAATCATTCATCAATTTCTAAATAATTTCTCTTTTTCTATAATAGGTCCATGTCCCCATTCTATCTTCGCAAAGACAATATTTACGCGATTCCGATTGTCCATTACAACATGGAAACCGCCGGCATCGTGCGTCAAGCGTTCCAAGAGCTTAAACCTGATTGCGTCGCCGTCGAACTCGCTGAAACCATGCAGCTGCAGCTACTACATGCCGCATCACGGCTGCCCGATATCAGCCTTGTCATCACCGAAGACCAATATCAAAACCCGCTCTACTATCTCTGCGAACCATGCGACGGCGCGTTCGAAGCCTTACGCAGCGCTCTTGAAGCCCAAGTCGCTGCCCACTGCATCGATCTCGACGTAGACCTTTATCCCGAATTCCGCGAATGGATCCCCGACGCCTACTCCATCACCAAGATCGGTCTTGAACACTACTACAACGCCTACCGCAAAATCGCCGCCAACCAAAAGCGTTCTCCCCAAGACCACAATCGTGAACTTTACATGGCCAAAAAACTTAAAGAGCTTTCTCTACGCTATGATAAAGTTCTTTTCGTCGGAGGGATGTTTCACCTCGAAAAAATCGTAACTTATTTCGATAACCCAAGCTTTCCAACTCTGGAACACGCTCCTCGCTCCCTCATTCAACTGGCTACCCTCACCGAACACTCCTGCCGCGATGTCCTAGCAGAATTCGGGTGGATCTCTACCCACTATGAGATTAACCGCAACGATCCCAACGCCGATTTTCCGCCCGATCGTCAAAAGCTGATCTTCCAACTCTACAAACAAGCCGGAACAAACTATTCTGCGTCCACCGGCAACGCATTTCCGGGCTACCACCTGCGCAACCTCATGAAGTTCGCACGTAACTATGCGTTAATCGGAAGCCAGCTGATGCCCAACCTCTTTCAAATCTTAAGCGTCGCACGAGGATGCGTTGACCATAATTACGCCTATGAAACGTGGGCGCTGGCAACCGATTATCCGTTCCGCAAAAATATCGACAACCTGCCAGAACTCGATCTCACGCCCGATGATATCTGGGGTAGCAGCAAGCTGTTCCACTTTCAACTCAAACACAAAAGCCGTAAAGAGATCTCCTTCCACCATCGCCGCAAAGATCGGACCCACATCAAATTCCACCCCCCAGGGCCATTTGGCATTTGTTCTTACCCCAAAGAAGATATGATCGTTGAAAATTTTGGCGACTTCCTCAAGAAAAAAGGAACGCAAATCCTAACGGAAGATGCCACACGCACCGTGCCCTTCTCAACCAGTATCGAAGACGGCGTCGACACCCGAGAAACCATTCGTCATTGGGCAGAAAAAAAACTCTACGTCAAAGTCAAAGGCAAGCCACCCGGCGGCGTCGGTTCGGTCGTCGTCATCTTTGAGGAAGATAAGCCGGAGGAAGAACAGTCATTCACCGAAAAATATCCTTGGCGCGTCACATGGTTGGGAGAGCACCAGCAAGAGTCAGACATGGCTTTCTATGCCACCCCCATGACCGCCAAAGTCGTTGGCCCGGGAATCTGCCGGTGCGAATATGGCGGATTTATGATGTCATATCCACCGCGCCGAATGTTTGATGTCTGGACCGATCCCGATTACTCCGAATGCCGCTCCAAAGCCGAAGTGTTGTTGACGGCAGCGATCGATTATGCTTCTAAACCCTTAATAGTCTATGTGGCTGCTACACCGCCGCGCACCCTATTAAAATCATTTGCCAAGCGCTTTGGCAAAAAAATCGTTTACATCCCCATCGGGCAGCTTTCGCCCGTCACCCTGAACAAAATCCGCGCCTTCCACGTCCTAGATGGCTATGACAAACGGCGCATCGCTGATGAGTATATATTTTAACAGATTGTTGGGGTTTAAGCTTGTAAGAAATTCGGTAAATCAGTAAAGTTATCGCAGAAAAACGAAGGGCGTATAGCTCAGTTGGTAGAGCGCCTGTCTTACACACAGGTGGTCATAGGTTCGAGTCCTGTTGCGCCCATGAACTTGAAAGTAAGTTCTTGAAATAAGTTCTCGTAATGCGGGAGTAGTTCAATTGGTTAGAGCACTGGCCTGTCACGTCAGAAGTTGCGGGTTCGAGTCCCGTCTCCCGCGTAATTTACGCACCGTCATTACAAACCCCAATACTTTAAGGAATTTCGAACGGGTTCATGCCAGCATCAACGATGAGCACATCTAAAGCGATCTTGCATCAAGTCTTCCTTTATTTTTGGATGGCTATCGGCGCTTTTTTGGCTGCATTCGCGATTGATGTCTTCTTGATCCCTAATCACTTGATCGACGGCGGCGTCGTTGGGGTCGCCATGATTTGCGGAAATGTATTCGGACGGCAGTACCTGCCCTATTTTGTCGTCGCATTTAACCTCCCCTTCATCTACCTCGCCTATCGTTACATCGGGAAAACGTTTTTGGTCCACATGCTCGTCGCCGTGTTAATGTTTGTCGGATCGCTGGCGTTTATCGGAAATTTTCCGTGGGAATTCAAAGGCGATATCCTTGAGATCGTGATCATCGGCGGTGCCTTGTTAGGGATCGGAATCGGGTTGATCATCCGGGTTGGCGGCTGTCTTGACGGAACAGAAATTTTAGGAATCATCATCAACCGTCAAACCGGATTTACGGTCGGACAAGTCGTTTTGGTGTGCAACATTTTCATCTTTGGCGCATTCGGGTTGATCCTTAAAGATTGGCACCCTCCGCTCTTATCGCTGATCACCTACTTAGTCGTGCATAAAGTGATGGATGCCGTCATTGTCGGCTTGGATGAAACCAAATCGATTACGATTATCTCAAAAAATTCGAAACAAATCGCAGAAGCCATCATGCATGAACTGGGTTTAGGACTGACAATCATGTATGGGCGCGGCGGCTTCTCCGGCGACGAACGTGAAATTCTTTATGTAATCGCTGAACGTCTACAATTAGCCGATATTAAAGATATCATCTTCCGCGAAGATCCTACTGCATTCATGGCTATCGAAAACCTCCACGAAGTTGCCAACGGCAAACAAGGTGCGCAAAACCATAACAAGAAAACGCGCATCACGAAAGTGTTCTCCCAAATCTTTGGAAAGTAAGGTTTACGTGGGTCAGCCATACCCATTAACGATAGAAAGGCTAAAAGAGCAAGCATTCCAGCTTGGCTTTGATGATCTAGGCGTGACTTCAGCCACAATCCCAAAAGCCGATATCGAATCGTATCTTCAATGGATCGAAGCTGGCTCTCAGGCTGAGATGCACTACATGGAAAATCAGATGCGGTGTGATCCTCAAGCCTTTTTCCCTGGAGCCCGCACCGCGATTCTCTTTGTTTCCTACTACAAGCAAGAGAAGGTCGAATTTCAACCTGGCCGCGGAGTCATTGCTTCGTACGCCAGAGGACGAGACTATCACCGCGTGCACCGGAAGCGACTAAAGAAATTTATTGCCTGGCTCGAACAGGAAACAGGACAAGCAGGCATTGCACGCGGCTTCAGCGATTCGGCTCCCCTACTGGAAAAAGCGCTAGCCGCCCAAGCCGGCTTAGGGTGGTTTGGTAAAAATACACTCTTGATCCACCGGAAATTTGGAACCTTTTTTCTTTTGTCTGGAATTTTAACTTCACTTGAATTGCCGGCAACTGTCATCAATACCCGGTTAGCACGCTGTGGGAGCTGCACTCGCTGTCTGGACGCCTGCCCGACAGCCGCGCTGGTTGAGCCATATAAACTGGAAGCCGCCCGATGTCTATCGTATCAACTGATTGAATCGGATCAGCCTATTCCTGACGAGATCGCCAAAAAAAATCCAGGCTACATTTTCGGGTGTGACATCTGTCAAGATGTCTGTCCGCATAACGCCAGAAAGCCTCTTTCGCTTCACGTAGAGTTCGCGCCCCAATCAGGCATGGGGGAATCTCTTAGCAGAGATGACTTAATCCGTCTGGAACAACATCCTGAAGAGCTGCATGGGTCCCCGTTGCAGCGGCGTGGTGTCGACGGGTTAATAAAAACGTTTCATTCTAAATAGACAGAAATTAACCACAGATTTTCATTTCATAAAACAGCAGAGGTCACTTTCTGCTGAGGTGATCCCCATCGCGGATACAGATCATGCTCGATCTTTAGCGCATCTAATGCACGGCCAACGATGAAGTTTTCCACATCTTCAAGACTCTTGGGGTGGTTATACCAAGCGGGAATGGGAGGAACGATCACGCTGCCCAACCGCGTTAACTTAAGCATATTTTCAAGATGGATCTCTGAAAACGGCGCTTCACGCGGCACCATGACCAGTGGACGGCGCTCCTTCAGCGTCACGTCGGCCGCACGTCGCAAGAGATTGTCTGATAATCCTATTGCCACGGCTGCTAAGGTCGCCATACTGCAAGGAATAATGAGCATGCCATATGTTTTATAAGTTCCGCTGGCAATGGGAGAAGTGAAGTCGTGGTTCTTGTGAATCGTCACGAGTTCGCGCTGGGCATCCGATAAGGGAGCGAGAAACTTCTCAGGTGTACTATTTTCCACCCCCATCTCCTCGACCGCCGTATAAATCGCATCACGCGTCATGACCAAGTCAACAGCATAACCCGACTGGGTTAAGAGTTTCAGGGTCCGTTGAGCTAAGATCGTTCCCGATGCTCCCGACACCCCTACAACAATACGCTGCATAACACATCTCCGACGCTGAAGACCAATAAGGTAACCGCTACAAGAGTATTGCAGCGTGAGAACGAATCATCAATACGGGAAGAATCCCGGGGATTCAGTTGCGTATGCTGGTAATAGTACAGGTAAGCGATGACAGCGACTCCAATGTAGTAGACAATATTGAGCCGCAAGAGCAATCCAAGTCCGGTTAGCAATAATACGGTCAAGATATGTAAGATCCTAGCTACTAATAAACTACGATCAATTCCCAAAGCAGCCGGAATGCTATGCAACTGATGATTCCGGTCAAATTCAAGATCTTGCAGCGTATAGATAATGTCGTTAGCGGTAATCGAAGTCATCAAGGCAGCGCCCAACAAGACTGGCGGCAACCCCCACGTGCCCGTAATCGCAATCCACGCAAAAAATGGGCCGAAAAATTGAATCAATCCTAAAAAAAGATGGCAAAAGGGAGTAAACCGTTTGGTATACGAATACGCCCATAATAGTAGAACGACAACCGGAGATAACGTAAAGCATAACGGATTGATCATCGCACACGAGAAAATGAATAAAAAGATGCTTAACCACGCCAGCATCGAGACTTGAAACGGAGTGGTTTCCCCTTTTGGCAGGGCGCGATTGCGGGTTCGCGGATTTGCTTGGTCGATTTCCCGGTCAATCAGGCGGTTTAATGACATGCCAGCAGTGCGCGCACCAATAAACGCAAACACAATCCAGATCCATAAGACCCAATTATGCCACGGAAACGTTTCAATAAAACCTGGCATTGCAAACGGCAAAATGGCGCCCGTCAACACCCATGGAAGACCAAACAATGTTTGTTCGATTAACACAAGATTTGTCAAAACACTGAGACGCATGAACCTTCCAAATGGTTAAGTCTTTGGTCAATTTAGCAGAATCGAACAATTATGAAACGAAAAACCGGAGAAAATTTTTAGGTGTCAAAGTGACTGAGTTTCAACCCAAATGATTTAAACCTTTCAATTTGAATCGGTTCAATTTTTAACCCCTCTCTCAAAAAAGTTAATTTAACTAATTAAAAATCAATTCTTTATGAAATAGATTCCACTGACATCGTTCTTGCATTTTTCTCTATCCAACTCTGATTGAAGAGTTACAAAGTAATGGTCAATTTGAACATGAGTTGCTTGAATTGCGTGCTGCTTTGGCCCGGAAGCCGAGATAGAATTAAATTCCCCTCTTTGGCTTAATGAATGTATGGACGTGTTTAATCGAAAAGAGAGTGCGCCGGATGCGTGGCGCGTGTTTAGAATCTTGTCCGAATTTGTCGACGGATTTGAATCGATGACCAACTTAGGGCCATCGGTCTCCATCTTTGGTTCAGCAAGGCTTCCTCCCGACAATCCGTATTACCAACTCGCTGTCGAAGTGGCGAGACATGTCGCCCATAAAGGGTTTTCTATTATTACCGGGGGCGGCCCAGGGATTATGGAGGCAGCCAATAAAGGGGCCCAGGAAGCAAAAGGGAACTCCTGCGGACTTGTGATCGACCTTCCCTTTGAATCCGCTTCAAATTCCTATATCGATCCCCGCTTCCACTTGAAGTTCCGTTACTTCTTTGTCCGTAAAGTGATGTTCATCCGGTATGCCCAAGGGTATGTCTTTTTGCCGGGCGGTGTCGGAACCCTCGACGAATTGTTTGAAGCGTTGACCTTGATTCAAACCAAAAAAATCCACCCTTTTCCCATATATCTGATGGGAAAAACCTATTGGAACAGCATGGTGGACTGGCTTAAAGATGTGGTGCTGGCGAATCAGTGCATCAGCCCGTCTGACTTAGATCTGATTCAGATCACAGATGATCCCGTCGAAGTCGCCGATGGCATCGAGCGCCACTTCCAACGCGACCGCGTCATCAAAAATTTCTAATCCTAATTTAACCACAGAGACACACAGAAAAGACAACGATGATCTCGAAGCATCGGTAAAATAAAATAACAAAGATGACCAAGATAACCACGATAGGAATAGGATTAGATTGCTATCTTATCGTTCCTATCTCTCTTAGTTATCCTGATCATCTTTGTTATTATTTGTATTATTCTGCCTCTATCTCTGTGCTTCTGTGTCTCTGTGGTTAAATGATAGGTTACGACAGGCGGGTTGTGAATTGACGGATCTTGATGTCGTGCTGACGGTTATTGAAGTCGATGTGATAACGGCTTTGCACCAAATCCAAAAAACGCTCTTTTGAATTATTTTTGCATTCAATCAAACCAGCATTTGGATCCCACAGATACCCATATTCACCCGATTTGATGAATAAAACGGCATGGCCGCTGATCCCATTCGCTGACGTATCGAAGGAACATCCATAAACGCCATTAGGAAGCTGATCCAGTTTCGCAAGAAAACTCTTATCCGTACGACCGTGGGAACTCCCCAGAATATCTTCCACTCCCGTGACATCTAAACCGCGGTAGCGTGCCACAACCCGCAACGCATCATCACTCCGGTTGTAACGTTCTTTTAGATAGGGTACGTACGATCTCTCTTCAGCGGTGCGTTGGAGATGATCTTCTGCGACACTTTGAATTAAAGCATCTTGTTCGTCATATTCCTCAGCAAGATTCACACGGGTTTGAACGGTCAACGCTTGGATTAATCTGACGCATAGGGCGCGATAACTCTCCACTTTGTCCGAGCCAGCTTCGCGGCGCACAATCTCAATCAACTTGGCAGGTTCATAGTGCATCAATTTTTTTTGTCTGCCACATTCAGCATACAACTTTTCAAAGATCGTTTTAAATTCAAGATACTCCTGTAGAGAAGAAAATTGCCCGCTATCCAAGCCTTCCGACCACTCTCGATTGTGGCGTATGTTGCAGATCGCCACATTGACTAAATTTTTAATTGGATCATGCGGGTCTGGCACAAACCCCAGCTGTCCCCCTACATCGCGTAAAAATTCATAAGCGATCTGATTGGTAACTCCTGCTTTTCCAATTCCAAACGTATATCGCGATGCTTCATCCACTAACGCAGCGCGAAATTCAGGGGAATCGATCGGATATTTTTGGGCTAGTTTTAAGGCACGCAGTCCATAATCGATGGTCGCCCCCGCACAAACTCCGCTGCGCACTGGATCAGATATTTTCACTTGTGTGTTTTTCACCCAGGGCATTTTGTTGAGCGCGACAATCTCCTCAGCGGCCTGTTGGTACGCTTGAGTCTTCCGCATCGAAGACGCTTTTGCGTAATTAACAGCAGTCGTCTTTAAATCGACGCCCCACTGTTTTTTTAACTCTCTTAGCCGTTCCGGAGAAGACCCTGCCTCTAATTGTTGCAACTGGACTTGATGCTTAGACAAAATGGAGGCGACGGCAGGTGAAGAGAAAACCCATTTGATATCGTACCATATATCCAGGAGGACATAGCCTAGCCCCCTCAGGGTCCGATTGGCGTAATCTGAGATAGACCCTATTTGGTATTGAGGAGTGATGGGTTGGGAGGGGTTGCTCCCGTTGATAGCTCTTACCATAATGACCTTACCTGTTGCTTCTACCTTACCTGTTGCTTCTATAGATTAATTATAACATCCCGTTTATAAACAACGTGTTACGCTAAAATTAATATTTGATTAAGATAAGGGATAAGGTCTTTTAAAACCCTAGGCTCTTTCTGAGCCTAGGTAACGAATGAAAAATATCAGATGCCTTTCACTAATTTAGGCGCCTGGAGGCGGAGGAAAGTACCCCCCTGCAGATCCTCCTGCTCCTCTCCCTGCTGGAGGCACGAAATAAGGTCCTGAGCCTGGTGTTGCCGCAGGAGGATATCCTCCTGGAGCCGCTGCGTAGGGAGCTCCTCTTCCATATCCGCCGGGTGCTGCAGAATGGTGGTGTCCCATTCCTGCTGCATGGTGAGTCGGCGCCTGGTAGGGATACGCTTGTGGCGGTGGTGGGTAGTATGCAGCTGCGGCTTGCGGGCGGTAGTGGTGTCTATGATGACCTCCCCCTGCAAATAGCGCACCAATCGTATGCCTCCACAGGAAGGCAAATACTAGGAAGATAGCGATCATAATTTTGGTCACTAAGGATCGGTTGTTCTCACCTCCTCCCCGTAGACCTCCTACCGCATAAAAGTTGTCGTTTGCTAGCGACATCCTGCCCTTGATCAAATTTTGAGACATGAGGGTAACGCGAGCTGTTTCCATAGTCGATTCTCCTTTTAATATTTGAAAGACAGGGTGCGTATGCACCCTGTTAGATTAAAGATGCATTACTTAGCTAAGTGATGTGTCGGACCACTACCCGGCGGCTTATAAGTCACCGAATGTCCGGCAAATGTTGCCGTTTGCGTTGTGGGGGCTCCAGGCGGCAAGGGAAAAGCATAAGCCCCTGACTCATGCGAATACCTTCTTGGAGGCATTTTACGCGCTGATTGATTCGCAGGGGGCAAAACCACATGCGAAGCTGTCATTTCACGAGGCACTTGTGTGAGTGTTGGCGGCGCTCCAAAAGTTGCCGCATACCCGGGTTGGCCTGCATTTGATGGAGGAACGTAATAGGGTCCTGATCCTCCTGGTGGTATCGGATTACTGCCTTCCATATCGATCTCCTTGGGTGATGGATTAATATTGACGGATTCTTACGTAATGATGTTTTCCGACAATTCCATTAATCAGGATGAATGGGTAACTGCCGCTATACCAGTCGCTATTGAGACCGACGACGACGATATCATTGACACACCATGGACCGGTGGAGAGCAGATAGTTGTCGTTGCTTAAGACGTTCCAGATTGTGCCATCGTTCAATGTGATCAAGCCATTCTTGTAATCGACATAGATCACGGTGCGGGTAAAGCTGCCGCCGACGATTGGAGTTGCCTTCAGGTCGACTTCAATTTCAATTCCTCTGGATTGGTTGACGATTTTGTAGTAATTTTTGGAGAACCAGCCCCCTTGGGTCACATAGAGGTTATCGGACATTAACAGCCATCCGGTGATTTTATTTCTGTCTTCCCAACGGACATCCCAGACAGTCCCGTCTTCCAGTTCGATCCAGCTGAAATCCCATGCATAGGCGTAGAGATAATGGATGGCGCCGGCATATAAGATCGGCTTATTCAAATCGCGGGTTGCTTCCTCATGAGTTGGATTGTTGTTTGGTTCATCCGTTACAGGATTGTTTTGCTCATCGGTTGGAGTTTGGTCGCCTTGATTTTCAATAAATTCATTTAAACGGGCTTGGTTCATTTTTGCTTCAGCAATCAAAGTCATGGGGCGGCTGCCAATTGCATGTCTTTCTTCCCCTTCTCTTTCGTAGGATGTCAACCCTTTTCCGAGTTCTGCTTCCTCTGCAGCGAGAGGAGAAGCCAATAATGTCATGAGTGCGAGATAACGTACTGCCTGTTTTGTTGTCCGAATGTTAAACATACCATTCCTTTTTTAACTGAGGTTCTACTCGTTCATTTCTCCGTAATTGCCATTTTTAAGTGGTGATTCAATTACGAACAGCAATGTTCCAGAAAAAGTTTAAAGGATAATTAAGATGCGGTCAATTGTTAATTAAGACAGAATTTCAATTAATTATTAACGGTTTAGCGTGTGAAATTACACCCTTCCGCAATAAGCTGATCGATATAGAGAAGATCGTAGTGGGTGTCTAAAAATCGTTTATCTTCCAGCATGTAAAGATGGAAAGGGATCGTGGAATATACGCCGCCGATATGGAACTCGCGCAAAGCGCGTTTGGCGGCTGCAATCGCATCTTCCCGATCTTTACCTTTAACGATCAGTTTGGCGATCATAGAATCGTAAAAAGGGGGAATGACATATCCCGAATAGCAAGCGCTATCGACGCGCACGTGCGGACCGCCCGGCGGAAGGTAATACTCTAAACGGCCAGGCGAAGGCGCAAAGTTTTGAGAAGGATTTTCCGCATTGATCCGAAATTGAATGACGTGTCCATTAAACTTAACATCCGCTTGTTTATAAGGCAGTTTGCTCCCGTTCGCGATATGCAGTTGTTCGCGGACTAAATCAATGCCGGTTAACTCTTCAGTGACTGTATGCTCGACTTGAATCCGGGTATTCACTTCCATGAAATAGAAGTTATGGTCTTTGTCTAATAGAAACTCAACTGTACCAGCAGAATGGTAGCCTGCTTGTTTGACGACAGCGACGGCGGCTTCCCCGATTTTGCGGCGTAATTCAGGCGTCAGTACAGGACTGAGCGCTTCCTCAATCAGTTTTTGACGGCGTCGCTGGATGGTACAATCTCGCTCGCCTAAATAGATATGGTTGCCATGCTTATCCCCTAGCACCTGCACTTCCACATGGCGGGGATCGATAATTTGCTTTTCTAGATAGACATCCGGATTGCCGAAACTGACTTCCGCTTCAGCGCGCGCTGCCGCAAATTGTTTAGGGAATTCCTCCTCGTTAGTCGAGATACGAATCCCTTTTCCACCGCCACCAGCAACCGCTTTGATGAACACGGGGAATCCGATTTTTTTGGCTTCCACTAAAGCATCTTTAACCGAAACAACGACACCCTCTGACCCAGGGATCACCGGGCATCCGGCCGCTTTGGCAGTTGCTTTCGCTTTCGCTTTATCTCCTAAAAGGGCAATCGATGCTGGCGCAGGTCCGATAAAATTAAGACCGCAGCTTTCGCAGATAGAGGCAAAATTGGCATTCTCGCTTAAGAAACCGTAGCCGGGATGGATCGCATCGGCTCCGGTGACCTCACAGGCTGATAAGATATTGGCGATTTTTAAATACGACCGGGATGATTGGGGTTCGCCGATGCAGATCGCTTCGTCAGCATGCAAGACGTGCAGCGCTTCCGCGTCCGCTTGCGAATAGACAGCCACAGTTTGCAAGCC
>JAGVLX010000125.1 GCA_020054065.1 Parachlamydiales bacterium
GCATTACTATGATCGTCATCATTTGCGTAAAAAGCATTTATTAATCAATTTGCAAGACCGCACGTCGTGGCGCGATCATGCGCGGTGTGTTGCGTTGGAACAGCTTGAGAAAAATCCGCGCATCACCAAATACATTGATGTGGTGACGTTAGCGATCGATACCGACTTCTACGAACAGCTTGCTCCTTATGATGTGGATGAACCGATCACGATATTTATCGATCAATTTAAAGAACACCTCTCGGATGAAGCGTCTGGATACACCTTTCCGGCAGAGGTGAAAAAAGTGTTATTTCACTCCTTTATCGATGAAATGTTAAATGCCGTGCACCGGGTATTTTTTGATAGTAAAGAAATTTTAACGGTTGAAGAGCGGCGTGAATTCATTAGCATCGCTTATATCATGCTCCTCTTGAAGTTGATTGAAACAATAGGGCCTTCCACTGTTAGCCTTAGCTGTAAGGATGGAGTTGATGTGAGCACGACGATGACCGGATTATTGTTCGCTTTCTTGAAGATGATGAATCAAGAAGCGTTTTCTGAAGCCGATTTGGAATATCTCAACCTAATCTTGTACGCTCCGGCGCTGATTGTACGTCAGCGTCTTTGCTTGCCGGATGTCTTCGATCGATTCTTAAATACCTTGCGGCGGCTAGATTTAAAAAAACATGAGTTAAAGCATACTGATTTTTTGGCTACGGTGAAGAAGGAGTTCGGCCCGCTATTCAGCACGCCGATCCTCCATGCCTCATGTGCTTTCTAAACAGGCTGATTGATCTGTCTGGAAAGGACGATAAGATACAATCCGTGGAAAAGTAAGTTGATCCCCACTAACAATCCAATCACCCAAGCGGCTGTTCCGGGCCATCCGGACCAAATTAGCGCACCTAAGGCTAAATCTACAAGACCGCTAAAAATCAGCAAAGGCGTTGACCTTCCTTTGCGGAATTGGAAAGCCGTAAACAATTTAACAAGGCCATCCCAAAAGAAATAAATCGTTAGAAGAAGTGTCAATGTCAGTGCTCCGCCAACGGGATTGGTAAGAAACAAAATCCCTAAAATGACTGAAGCGATTCCCAACAATAGAGCGTGTAAAAAAGCTGGGGCGCTTGGAGCGACAATGCATTGAAATAATTGGATCACTCCGCTCACGAACAGCAAACTTCCTAAAAACAATGTGAGACTAAACGTAAAGTAGTAAGGGGCAGTAATCCCAATGAGCCCTAAAATAAATAAAAAAATCCCCTCAACCAAAAGAATTGTTGAGTGCTTGGTTGCAGGCAGAGTGTTATTCACAAATATCCTCCTCGTGGTATTTAAGCCTATTAAATTAAAAAAAATATTATATATAAATAAAAAAGACACACAGGGAGAAATGACAACTTTGTCCCGTGTGCCTTGTAAGTCGTGTTTGTCCTGTCCGCTTATCTTTTTAACTTATAAATCTCTGTGTACTTGGAGTTTAAGTAATCTACATATGCTTTCTCGGTAAATGGCTTTCCGGTGATCTTCTTAAGGAGTTCTTGCGACCGGTAGTGCTTGCCATGCTGGTGGATCGCTTCATTCAACCATTTTTTGATGAACAACAGTTCTCCCTTGGCCACCTGCTTCTCCCAATCAGGATAATCTTGGACGAACTTCTGGAAAAGATGGGCTGCATACATATTCCCTAAGGCATAAGTCGGGAAATATCCAAATGCGCCCATCGACCAGTGCACATCTTGCAAACACCCTTCCGTATTTGTTTTCGGCGTAATACCCAAGTAATTGGTCATTTTTTCATTCCACGCTTCAGGAATCTCCCTGACTTTCAACGCGCCGCTAAACAGGTCCTTCTCCAATTCAAACCGCAGGATTACGTGCAGCGGATAGGTCACTTCGTCCGCTTCCACCCGTATAAAAGAGGGTTTGACTTGGTTGATCGCGCGGAAGAATTGTTCTTCAGTGACTTTATTGAGCTGCGGCGCGAACGCTTTTTTCAGGCGTGGAAAGAAGTGGTTCCAAAACGGCTTGCTTAATCCGATGCGCGTCTCCCACCAGCGCGATTGACTTTCATGGACCGCCATCGAGACCGATTCACCCAGGGGAGATCCGTATTGATCTTGCGGGATGCCCATTTCATAGAGGCTATGGCCGCCTTCATGCAAGACAATCAGGATGTTGCTCAGCAGCGATTCGGGATGGATGCGCGTGGTGATGCGGCTGTCCGTAGGATGGGCAGAAGAGGAGAAAGGGTGGGTTGAAAAATCGAGTCTGCCATACTGCATGTCGTAGCCCATTGCGTTCAAAATTTCGTTGCCGAACTCCACCTGCTTTGCATGGGAAAAATTCCCAAACAAAAATGAATTGTCAATTTGTTTGGCTTTCGTGATTTTTTTGACCAGATCGGTAATCGATTTTTGGACGCGCGAGAATAAAGAAGTGAGCTCTTTAGTTGTGCTTTCCGGTTCATATAAATCCAGCATGGCATCGTACGGATGGTCGTCATACCCCAGTAAGTCAGCTTTTTTACGCGACATCGTGATGAGCTTATCCAGGTAGGGAGCGAACTGCTGGAACGAGTTTTGTTTGCGGGCCGACTTCCACGCTTCCATGGACTGGGAACAGAGTTGCACAAACTCCTCCACAAACGCATTTGGGAGGGCTGTGGCCAATAAGTAGTTGCGCCGCCATTCCCGCAACGCTGCCTGCTGCTCAGTTTTCAATCCCTTGGCGACGACTTTGCCCGTTTTAAGATTGATAAGCTTCTCTAGGGCATTCGCAAATGGTTTGGCAGTTTTCATCGTGTGGATGATGCCGGCTAAACTAGAGAGTTGCTCGGAACGAATCGCAGAGGCTCCTTTTGGCATATGAGTTTCTTGGTCCCATTCGAGCAGTGACGAGATCCCTTCCAAAATCCGTATTTTTTTCGATAGCTCATGCAGTCTTTCATAGTTGGCTTGTGCTGTTTTCATAGGTATGTACTCCTAGTCTCCTGGTTATTCGTTAACAAAAACACGTTGAATGCGTGGACCTAAGCAGGTGATTAATTCATAAACGATTGAATCGCCCCTGCCGGCCAAGTCTTCAGGCGATAAAAAATGTCCAAATTCATCTTTTCCAAAAATCAAAACCGTATCTCCAATTTGGACATCGGGGATGTCGGTAATATCGATCATCATAAAATCCATGCAGATTTTTCCGACCATGCGCGCTTTTTTGCCGCGCACAATCACTTCCCCCTTCCCACTATAATTCCGATGTAGTCCATCAAAATACCCAATGGGCAGCACTGCAATCGTTTGGTTGGGGCGATTGACGGTATAGGAACGCCCATAACTGATGGTTTCTCCGAGTTTACAGTGGTTGATGCCTACGATTCGTGAAGTTAAGGCTAAGGCGAGCCGCAACTTTAAACTGTTAGTACATGCCGGCGAGGGATTCAGCCCATACACAGCCAGCCCGATCCGTACCATATTAAATTGGGGAAAATCAAAACGCATCACCGCCGCTGAATTCGAAGCATGCTTCCATTTTAAAGGGATGCCATGCCGTTCAATTTCATTCAGCGTTTGTTCAAAATGCTTGGCTTGCGCTAAGGTAAATCCATCTTCTTCCGGATTGTCCGCACAGGCGAAATGAGTCATTGCCCCTTCTAAAATCAAGTTGGGAGCATTTTGGATCTGCTTAGCTAGACTCAGCGCTTCTTCAGGTCGGCACCCGAAGCGGCTCATTCCCGTATCAATATGCAAGTGGACAACAACTTTCTTGCCGGCTTTTGCTGCTTCACACTGCAACGCTTCTATCATGTCGGCGCTGCTGATCCCGACTTCCAAACCCCACTTCACGACTTTAGCAGCTTCGTAAGGCGCTGCATTGATGACAAAAATCGATTGGTTGACCCCCGCGCGTTTTAAACTGACCCCTTCATCGGTGTAAGACACGCCTAACAGATCCACTCCGCAGCTTTCTAAAAATTTAGACATCCTGACATCGTCGGTTCCGTAGGCAAATGCTTTGACGAGCACCATAACACGCGTATCCGGAGCCAGTTTCTTCCGAATCGTTTCGATGTTAAACCGAATCGCGGCTTGATTGACTAAGCATTGATTATTCGAGATGCTTTCATTAAAGGTGGCTGTCAGCAGTTCCAACGGTTCCTTATGGGCGCCTTTGATCAAGACGACATCCTCAGGATGCAGCTTCGTTCCCATTTGGGACAGCAATTCATGATAGTGCGAACAGATCACGATTTCCGTTTTATCCGATTCCTTGTTGACCTCTTCGATCAACGGGTTAAAATCGTGCTGCCCGTATAACATCAGCGTATCTAAATGCGTCCGTCCAATCGCTTGTCCGATCCGGCGGTAATCGTTTTTCGAGACCCCTTTGCTGCTGCGCATGCCACCGAAGGCAAAGATTTTGCGGCTGACGCTAGGCGCATGCTGAAAATGTTTCAATGCAATATCTACTGATAGAGGATCTGAACAATAAGAATCGTTAATAAATAAGGTGCCCGTCGGCGCTTTCCATGTTTCGGTCTGCATGGGTTCCGGAGTATACGATCGAAGCACTTGATAGATTTTCTCTTCCGACACCCCTAATAACCAAGCGGCTTTAATGGCCATGTTGACCATATCTAAGAAGTAGGAAAAGCCGCCGCTCATTTCGGCGATATATTTACGTCCACTGGGAAAAACGATTTCATAAGGCATTTTAGAATGGGGAGATGCCGGAATGCTTGCGGCATAGGGAAGCTGCGGGGTAGGATCGCTCCAAAAATGGGGCTGGACTCCCAGCTGATCCATCCATGGCGCCACATGGGGATCGTAAGGGATTAGCACCCATTCCATTTTAGGAGAATTCTTGAATAGCTTCAGCTTCTCTTCCGCGGTTTGCTTCAAGCTTCCTAATGTAGAGAGGTGGGCATCGCCGATATTTGTTAAAATCCCACATGTCGGACGAATCATCTGGGCTAAATGTTCCATTTCATATTTTTGGGAAATCCCGGCTTCAATAATCGCCACTTCATCCTGTCGGCTGATTTTCAATAAACTGAGCGCGACTCCAATTTGACTATTGAAGCTTTCGGGGGAGGCAACCGACTTCTTAGCTGTCGATGTTAACGCAAAAAGCAAATCTTTTAACATCGTTTTACCGTATGATCCGGTGATCGCGACGGTCTTGACGGAAAGGGAGGCGCGATACGCTTCAGCGATTTGCTGCAACGCGGCTAACGGGTTGTCTACCCGCAACAGCTGCAGCGAAAGGGGAGTGGGAAAACTCCATCCTTTCTGCACCAAAGCAAACCGAACACCTGACTGATCTGCTTTCTCAACAAAATGATGGCCGTCAAAATTTTTACCGGGCAAAGCCACGAAAAGTGTTTGCGGAGATTCGATTCGGCGCGAATCCAACACAATATGATCGACAAATGCTGGCTCAGCGATTGTGCCGCCTGCCTCTCTAAACCCAGGCCATTCGCGCAGGTCAAATCTGTCCATGAAGTCCTCCAAACGAAATAGGCGTCAGTTGCCCTTCCCAAAATGATCAATCAGGCACGGGCACAGGCAAGGAATTAAAAAGGTACTCGATACATCGTTTTGAGGCAATATTTTCGACTTACTAAATGTTTAATTATTCTTAATGTAGTCTTATTAATCGTGTTTTATGTTTAGAAACAGCTTTTTATATTTAAATTAATTCTATATTATTTTCAAATTTATAATCCCTTAACACGTTAATAATAAGTAGTTTATATTGTTATTCTATAATGACATTAAACAACAATAAGTTTAGTGTTATTATGGATGCCGTTAATCATCATTTTGTAGTCTTACCTGCAAAAAATACAATCACTGCCAAGACGCCAAAAGAGCAACTTGTTAAATCTTTGGCGCTGGCTTTGAATAAAATTAAAACAAGTACCGCAGCAACGGGATCAAGTTCCTTGTTGTCGGCTCTGATTGGTGAAGATCGGAGCAAACTTGTTTTTGAATCGCTAGATGTAAATGACAACCAACCCATTTCCCACTTAGCGTTAAAAGCGTTGAAAGTTCGGTCAAGCCTGATTGATATCAAAACAAGTGATGCTGCAAACAGGAATCGTCTTACCAGCTGCGATGAATTTTGGGATCGCCTGCGTCCAAGTCGCGTCCTTAAATCGATTGCCACATTCAACGGCTTGCAACGATTGGAGCAAATCTTATTTAATGAACTGCCTGTTCCTGGAACCAAATCGGGGAAGCCGTTTGAAGAGCAAAACAAGCTTCACCGCGAAGCGGGGAATTTGATCTTTTTCTATCTGCTCGCTGGAACTTATAACAGTAAAACCGCTTGGAAACAATCCGGCGCAACGATGGTAACCGGAAAAGGTTCTATGATTGATCATACCGAAGCGGCCCACCACTCTGCTTTCGGCGAGCCGGTGGCGAACATCAGCGATGAGATCTATCAGAAATTGGTCAAATACTTCTCCGACCTGCATAAATTTGGACCTAAAAAAGCGATCATCGATCCTGAGTTTTTGATGCAGCTACTGGCGTGCGGTATTTCGGCAAATAAATTATCGAAACTGTATGAACGTTACGAATCCAGAGAGGTTAAATTTGATCTCCGCACAGAACTGAATAAAGTTTTAAACCAACATGGATTAAACGAATCGCTCAATCAGGATTCCGCATTATACTACTATCTGCACAGCGCTTTGGTGGCTGACGCTTCAGTGAACCGTGCTGATGACCGTTTTGAAGCGTTCATCCGCCCCGAAATGGTAAGAATCCTGAATCAAGTGTCCCAGGGAAATCTGACCCCCTTTGCCGGATTCAAGGAATATATCGTCATTGCACGGAAAGCTCAAACTGAATGCATTAAAATGTGCGATGCGGATGATGCGCGTAGTGTTAGAATCAAGGTATTGATTAATGCCATTCACGATAACTTCAACCGCTTATCCGATCGGCGTTGCAGAGATGTTCCAGCGATTCAGCAAACCCTAAGAAAAGATATCAAGGAATTATGCGAAACAATCTTGCAATTATCCGATTTTGCCTTCGATAAAGTTGATCGGAGCTTAAACATGTACCGAACTCGCGATGAGATTAAGCGGATGGCAACTCATGTGTTAGGGTGGATCGACAGCTACGCATTTAATGAACCGGAAAAGTATGCGACGCTAGATCATTTTCTGAATTTGCATCTCAAACGCTACACCCTTTTTGATAATTTCTATGAACATATCTTGTCCAATCCGTACAAGATCATTAGCCAGGCTCTAAAAGCACAAGCTACTGCGTTTGAACATGACTACACGCTCGCGGAATTGACGATTGCCGAACCGGCTGTTGTAAGTGCAGGAAATGATGAAAAACAGCCGGCCATTAAAGAGATCATGGCCAATTACTGGGTCTATGCACGGAATCTTCTGACCGCTTGCCATTTTGATATTGCTTACTATAGGCCGACATTGACCGGGAATGCGGAACAAAAAGCGCTTGAAGCCCTATCCAGCAAACAAGCGCAATTGGTCGATACGATCAAAGCGCTGCAAGGATTGGCTCTGCAAGACCATGCCGACTTGTCCGGAATCGAATTGCTTAGTGTGATAAAGGCGATCACTGGTGCTACGGCTAAATTTGATGAGCAATTTA
>JAGVLX010000034.1 GCA_020054065.1 Parachlamydiales bacterium
AGAGCGTGGAGCTGTCGTATTCGATTACGGAAATAATTTGCGGGAATTTGCGCGGCAAGGGGGAGAATCCCGCGCATTTGACTATCCCGGCTTTGTTCCGGCTTATATCCGTCCTTTATTTTGCGAAGGGAAGGGTCCATTCCGCTGGGCAGCATTGTCCGGTGATCCCGAAGACATCTATAAGACCGACGCAGCGCTCATTAAAGCGTTCCCCTACAATAAAGGCATGATCCATTGGCTCCAAGAGTCCCGTAAAAAAATAGCCTTTCAGGGACTCCCAGCGCGGATTTGTTGGCTGGGATTGGGAGAACGGGAGAAAGCCGGACTCATTTTTAACGCGATGGTGCGCAAAGGCGAATTGTCAGCACCGGTGGTTATCGGAAGGGATCACTTGGATACCGGATCAGTCGCTTCTCCTTACCGCGAAACCGAAGCAATGAAAGATGGATCAGATGCCATTTCGGATTGGCCGATCTTGAATGCCTTGCTAAGTACTGCTGGAGGAGCCACCTGGGTCTCATTCCATCATGGCGGGGGCGTGGGGATGGGATTCTCGCAGCATGCAGGTTTGGTGATTCTAGCGGATGGAACTGAACGCGCTGAACGGTGCTTAAAGCGCGTGTTAGTTAACGATCCCGCAATCGGCGTCTTGCGTCATGCCGATGCTGGATACGAACAAGCCCAAAAATGCGCTAAAACACATCACTTAGTGATTCCATGACAGAGCATAAAATCCTCATTGGGCCCTTTGCCCAAATCCTCACTATGCAAGGGTTGCCGCAATTTGGCCATATTTTGGATTCAGATCTGCTGATTATCAAGGATGGCGGCATCGTCATTAATGGAAACCGCATTGAAACCCTCGGTTCGTTTCAAGAACTCAGCAAAATGTCTGGCGCAAAAGTTCATCTCCCCTATCCAGCAGTTGCCCTTCCCGGCATCATCGACAGCCATACTCATCTTTGTTATGCGGGAACACGCGCCAACGATTACTCCCTGCGCCTCCAAGGAATGACCTATGAGGAAATTGCTGCCTTAGGGGGAGGAATCCTAGATACCGTCAAGGCCACCCGCAAAGCTTCGTTGGAAAATCTCATTCAAGGGCTTTGTCAACGTGCACGCAAATTGCTCGCGCTGGGCGTGACAACGTGTGAAGTGAAAAGCGGTTATGGATTGAATGTCAAAGATGAGCTCAAAATGTTATCCGCGATCAAGGAAGCCGGGCTCCAACAACCGCTAACGTTGATTCCGACTTGTTTGGCGGCACACACCAAGCCACCTGAGTTTGCCTCTGGACGTGAATATTTGGAATTTGTTGCGCAATCTCTTCTTCCAGAAGTGATTAAGCAAAAGCTGACTAACCGAGTGGATATCTTTGTTGATAAATCCGCATTCAGCTTTGATGAAGCCCGCCGTTATTTGATTACTGCGAAGAAGCTCGGCTTTTCGATTACGATTCATGCTGATCAATTTTCGCGCGGCGGCACCCTCTTGGCCGCTGAAGTGGGGGCCTTAAGCGCCGACCACCTAGAAGAGTCCACCCGTGTTGATTTTGAAGCTTTGCAGGGAGCTAAAGTGATCCCGATTGTCCTGCCCGGCGCTTGCTTAGGATTAGGGATGCCCTATCCGGATGTCAAACTGATGTTGGATTGCGGTTTGCCAGTCGTCCTTGCCTCAGATGCAAACCCAGGATCGGCTCCCATGGGAAATTTGCTAGTCCAAGCGGCGCTCATCGGCATGTCCGCTAAGCTAAGCATGGCGGAAACGTTGGCAGCCATTACCGCCCGCGCCGCCAAAGCGCTCAATTTGCATGACAGAGGGATCATTGCGAAAGGGCTGCAAGCCGATCTCGCCATCTTTCCCACTTCCGATTTCCGAGAAATTTTGTATCATCAAGGAATGTTGACACCCAGTCTAGTTTACACCAAAGGAACCCATGCCTACACTCACCCCGAGTACACTTAAACACTATATCCCGCCTGATCGATTGGTATGGCAAGGCCGTGTGGATGAGGGTAAACGGTTTCATCAGCTTGTTGAACCGATCGACCTGCGTCAACAGTTTAAGCCGAATCAAAAATTCGCATTGATTGGATTCGCTTGTGATGAAGGGGTCAAACGGAATTCAGGTAGAGCCGGCGCTAAAGAAGGGCCGAAAGCTTTTAGACAAGCGCTAACCAAACTTCCCTCAGTGATTTCATTCCATGATGTCGGGGATATCGTGTGCGACGATGGTGATCTGGAAACTGCTCAAGAAGCCTTAGGACATGTAGTGGGCTTATTGTTAAGCCATGGGGTGTTTCCATTCGTGGTGGGCGGCGGACATGAGGTATCGTGGGGCCATTATTTAGGGATTGCAGAAACCAAGAAAAATCAACATTTAAGTATTGTGAATTTTGATGCTCATTATGATTTGCGTCCTTTGTTGAATGGAAAAGGAACATCCGGTACATCGTTTACCCAGATAAAGAACCACATCGATAAATTTGATTATACCTGCATCGGCATCCAACGCTATGGAAATACCGATGCCCTGAAACAACGGGCTAAAGAGTTAGGGGTGAACACTGTTTATGCTGAAGATGTGGATCACGAGCTGAATCCATTAGACGCTGTGATATCTAGAAGCCAATCGATTTTTTTGACGGTGGATTTGGATGTATTTGCGACTCCATTTGCCCCTGGAGTGAGCGCTCCGCAAGCATTAGGATTAACGCCATCGCAAATCGTTAAAGCATTAGAACAGCTCGCCTCTTCAAAAAAATTAGTGAGCTTTGAAATCGCCGAATTAAATCCCGCCTACGACCCCGATGGGCGGACGGCGGCATTAGCAGCAGCCTTAGCAAGCGTTGTGTTGCACCATGTTTAAACAGGCCCTTTTATTTCAGTCCACTTCTTCGATAATGGGTTTGGAAGGTTTTTGGTAAGGAACAGGAATTTCCGCCAGCGCTTGATTGAGTTCTGTTCTAAGTTGCACTAATTTTTTGAAATCGAAAAGCTTTTCTTCAGGCAGTTTTCCCTCTGCTTCTATTTGTTTGAAAACACGAACGGATACCTCATCCTTTAAAAAATCCAACTGTTTATCGCTAAGATTAAGGCTTCTTAGCGGCACCTGGCTATACGCCTTATAGGCAGCAAAAACAAAATGCACAAGAGGGAGTTTTTCCGGATGATCTAACAGCCACCGCATTTCTCCGGCAGTAATCCCCTCGCGGTGTTTGACGCCTCCAAGCAAATGTCTTGGAACGAGGAAAATGATGGGTGTATTTTGGTCGGTCAGTTTTTCCATGAAATCAGCTCGAGCGATAGGGCTCTTAAAGACTCTTAAATAAAAATCCATATAATATTCACAATTAAGAGTCTGAGACAAAGCCTGGATGATATTTTTACGATTGTGCCCGATCACTGTCGTATTTTCCGAAATGGACGGGTGTTTTTTTAAGAAGGTAAGCAGATCCCAGATCCCGGCGGATTTATTTTTTATGAGCTGAGCTTGAGCTTGAGATAATCCAGATTGTCGGATGAAATCTTCAACATCCCAACTTTTATTCACATAGGTCAAGGCAGCTTCATCCCCTTTTTTGGCAGCTAACTCCTTTAATTGAGATTTTTCGCAAACGAGGATTTCTTTTTTAAGCGATTCGATTTTGTCGGAAATGCGAGCCATATATTCTCGCGCTTTCATTCCTTCCTTTTGAGATGTCTGTTGCAATTGCATTAAAATTTGGTTCATTTGTTTCGGAGTAAAGTTCGAATGCGAGACAAGCGCTGTTATCTGCTTTTTATCCACCAACATGTACATGGTGTTATTGGTTTGTGGATCCTTGAGCTTGAGGATGGCCAAATGATTGATGGCGTTATCAGAATTTGATAATAAAGTAATATTACAATATTTATCACCAACAACTAATTTAAACTTACTTTTTTCTGAAAATACGCTTTTATCATAACCACTTACAAAATTGTATGGGTTAAAAGTGACAGTTTCGATTACACGTTTGGTG
Organism: Parachlamydiales bacterium; assembly: GCA_020054065.1. GTDB lineage: Bacteria > Chlamydiota > Chlamydiia > Chlamydiales > JAEYWL01 > JAGVLX01. The sequence goes on from JAGVLX010000034.1 coordinate 4,005, forward strand.
GAGTCGTTAATAGAAAGAGATAGAAACGATGAGTTAATATCCATAACATTACCTTATTAATATATAATTATTTTAATTTGTCTTATTATATCACATTATAACACACGTTATATTAATTTTTTTTAAAGGCATTTTTAAGGAAAAAATTAAAATAATTATTACAAATAAATAGCCTTAAAACCTTGATTTTCTCCTACTTAAGGACTATTACTAGCAACTTGACTTTTAAAATCTTAATAATTAAAATTAAAGCTTATGGAAAATAGTTTACCTTTGGGATTTTTCAATTCACTTTCTCCGGACATTATTGAGGAATTTCTCAAGTATGTGGATGACCCTAAGGATCTTTTAGCTTTTTCACAAACATGCAAACTAACGCGAGCTGTGGCGCTTGAGTTGGTCCAGCGTAAAACTTCCCAAGAAGATCGAATGAATCGCGTCTTTGAGGGGAAGGCCTGTGTTGAAATCGCTAAAACGAAAGAGAAGCTGAATCTTGAACTCGAGCAAATGGCCGAAACGTTCACCCTTGTTTGGTCCCCTGATATGCAGGAGAAGCTCCACAAGACATTTTTAAAAACTACAAGTCTAGAATCGAGTCAAAACACCCTTCGAGAACTTTTTTCCCGTGCTCGTAAGGAGATGGAGGAGGAAGCCCCTTCTCTTTCTTCGCAAATGAAAAGGTTTCGTGCGTTGCATGAAATGAATCTTTTAGCTAAACAACAATTGAGCAAATTTGACCCATCCCAAAGCGGGTGAGTTTTAGCATGCTTTTGGGAATTTAGTTCATACAGCACGCTTACAGCGTGCAATTTTTTTACGTTCCTACCTAGGCTCAGGAAGAGCCTAGGCTTTTAAACGATAGACCTTCGGTCTAAAATCCAGCAAATTGTTAAAACGCCCAACTTCAGCGCACTACGTGGCGAGTGGGCGTCGTAATTATAGAACTTCTTTCAAGCCGCTAATGCGGCTTTGGGATCTCGTTGTAGGGAACTTTTATTTAACGACTAGGTTCAGGAGTTTATTGGGAACAAACACAACCTTTTCGAGGGTTTGACCATCCAAAAACTTGGCGATGATCGGATGCGCCTTTGCCGCCTCTAAAATCACCTCTTGCGGCTGATTTTTCGGCAACTCAAAGCGTCCCCGTACCTTTCCGTTCACTTGAACGACATAGGTAATCGTTTCATCTTGCAGATATTGCTCATCGACTTTCGGGAAGGGCTGTAACGAAACCGCACTTTTTCCACCCAGATTTTCCCACATCTCCTCGGCCGCATGCGGAGCCAACGGCGCTAAAACAATGGCCACCATTTTAACGACAGCGCGTGGATAGCTCGGAAGTTTAGTAAAGTCATTGACGAACTCCATCATCTTCGCAATCGCTGTATTGAACTGCAGATTTTCGATATCCTTATTAACGCCAAAAACCAAGCGGTGCCCGAGTTTCAAGGCATCTATCGATTCCTCATCGGTGAGTTTTTCGGAAACGCTCAACTCATACACCCGATTTAAAAAGCGGCGACATCCACTCACCGCATCGCTGTTCCATACTTTCTCTTTTTCCAGCGGCCCCAAAAACATTTCATAGAGTCTTAATGCATCTGCTCCATATTCCGCGATGATTTCATCCGGCGACACCCCATTCAGCTTAGATTTCGACATTTTGTCGATTTGGCTGATCAGTTCCTCGCCTGTTTTGCGGTGCACATATTTGCCGTCTTTCTCTTCCACCTCTTCGGGCGGAACATAGCTCAAGTCTTTCCGTTGATAGGAACGCGCAACGATCAGCCCCTGGTTGCGCAATACTTTAAAGGGCTCTAATGTACTAACCAATCCGCAATCGTATAGCACCTTATGCCAGAACCGTGCGTAGAGCAAATGCAGCACAGCATGTTCCACTCCACCCACATACATATCGACCGGCATCCAATAGTTTTCTTTTTGCGGGTCCCACGCTTTTAAGGTGTTTTGCGGATCGCAAAATCGGAGATAATACCAGCACGATCCCGCCCAGTTAGGCATGGTATTCGTTTCACGTAACGCTTTCTTGCCGGTTTTCGGATCGGTGATCTCCACCCACTCTTTCACTTTGGCCAGAGGGCTGTTTCCGTCGCCACTCGGCTTGTAGTCGGATACTTCCGGCAGCGTGAGAGGCAATTCATCCAATCCTAAGACTCTCTTTGTTCCATCCGCTAAGTGCAGAATCGGAAAGGGTTCGCCCCAATAGCGCTGTCTGGAGAATAGCCAGTCACGCAACTTGTAGCTGACCGCTCCTTCTCCCGTCCCTTTTTCTTCCAGCCATTTTACGAGTTTATGATTCCCCTCTTCGATGCTCAATCCGTTGATGGATATTTCACCATTGCTGCTGTTGATCATCTCTCCCGCCCCATCGCCGGGCCAACAGAACTCTCCGTTCAAAATCAGTTGTTCCATCTCTTGAGGTGTCTTACCCGCTGGAATCCGTTCAGGATGCTTTTCGGCATGCGGCTTGAACACCGGAATGACGGGTAGGTTGTGCTTTTTAGCGAATTCAAAATCCCGTTCATCGTGAGCAGGCGCCGACATGATCGCTCCGGTTCCATAACTCATGATGACGTAATCGGAGATCCAGATGGGCAGTTTCTGTCCATTGGCTGGGTTGATCGCATAGGCGCCTGAAAAGACACCGGTTTTTTCGCGGTTGAGTTCGGTCCGGTCTAAGTCGCTCTTGCTGGCAGCTTGCTGCTGATACGCTTTGACAGCCTCTTGATGCGATTTTGGAGTAATGGTTTTGAGGATCGGGTGCTCTGGCGCCACCACCATATTTGAGGCACCGAATAGGGTCTCAGGGCAGGTTGTATAGACAGTTAAGAGCTCGTCGCTCCCTTCAACCTTGAAGTGGATCAATGCCCCTTCGCTTTTTCCGATCCAGTTAATTTGGATTTTTTTCAAGCTTTCCGGCCAGTCGACTAAATCCAAATCTTGGATGAGGCGTTCAGCATAGGCAGTGATTTTTAACACCCATTGCCGGAGCGGGCGCCGTTCAACCGGATGCCCGCCTTCGATCGATTTTCCATTTTCCACTTCTTCGTTGGCCAGTACCGTTCCTAATGCCGGGCAGTAGTTAACCAGCATTTCCGCTTCGTAGGCTAACCCTTTTTCATAGAGCTTGGTGAAAATCCATTGGGTCCATTTGTAATACGTTGGATCGCTGGTCGCAAATTCTCGGTCCCAGTCATAGCTATAGCCCAATGAGTGAAGCTG
>JAGVLX010000045.1 GCA_020054065.1 Parachlamydiales bacterium
AAAATCACCAAAGAAATCGCCCAGTGCTCCTTCTGCGGCCGGACCGAAGAAGCAGTCGAAAAACTGATCGCCGGACCGGACGTTTTTATCTGTGATAAATGCGTCAGGCTTTGCAGCGGCATCATCGAAAAAAAGAACACCACCCCTTTTGAGTTCAAAAGCCTAAAACCCCGCGAAATCAAACAGCGGCTCGATGAATATATCATCGGTCAAGATGCGGCTAAGCGCACGATTTCTGTCGCCGTCTATAATCACTACCGCCGCATTCGCACCCTAGGCAAACCCAAAGAAAACAATGCCGTTGAATTCACCAAATCCAATGTGCTCCTTCTTGGGCCAACCGGATCGGGTAAAACGCTGATGGCTAAAACACTCGCCCAAATCTTGGATGTCCCCTTTACGATTGCCGATGCCACAACGCTGACGGAAGCGGGTTATGTGGGAGAAGATGTCGAAAATATCATCCTGAGACTGTTGCAAGCGGCAGATTACGATGTGGCCAAAGCGGAGCAAGGAATCATCTACATCGACGAAATTGATAAAATTCACCGGACAACCTCCAATGTTTCCATCACACGCGATGTGTCGGGAGAAGGAGTCCAGCAAGCTCTTTTAAAAATCGTTGAAGGAACAGTCGCTAATGTGCCTCCCAAGGGCGGACGGAAACACCCAAACCAAGAGTACATCAAAGTCAACACCGAAAATATCTTGTTTATTGTAGGCGGAGCCTTTGTTAACCTAGAAAAATATATCGCTAAACGCTTAGGACGTAACACCATTGGATTTGACGTTTCGGATAAAGCAGCGATCGATCCGACTGAGAAAAACCTCCTCCTCTCCAAAGTAGAACCGGAAGATTTGATCCAATTCGGCATGATCCCGGAGTTTGTGGGACGGTTTAACTCCATTGTCAACTGCAACGAACTCAAGCTGGACGATTTAGTCCATATCCTCACCGAGCCTAAAAACTCGATCGTCAAGCAATACACAGCCATGTTTGACCAAGAAGGGGTCAAACTGAGCTTCACCCTGGATGCCCTAAAGGCAGTCGCCCAAAAAGCGCTGGATGTCGGGACAGGCGCCCGCGCCTTGCGGATGATCCTGGAAAACCTCATCCGTGACTTAATGTTCGATATTCCATCGGACGATACCATTGCCGAAGTCATCGTCGATGGGGATGCCCTTAAAGAGGGCAAGCCAACCGTCGTTAAGCGGACCTTGGATGCCGAGATTGCCTAAGAGAATGACCAAAAGGACCACATTTCAAACATAAGTTATTAATTGTCAATCATTAATAATTTATTCCTTTTTGGGTCCTTTTGGTCGTTTGCGTCCTTTTGGTCGTTTTGTCGTTTTTTCTTAGTCAGGCTAATTAAAAGCAAATCGTAATGTTATTAAATTAAAATATTTGCTATAATTAACTTAGGGAGTGAAGAAATCCGGCGTTATGGATTTTTGACGTCTCCATTGAAACAGCGTATTTCCGCTTCATGGCATGAAACTTGATATAACGCCTTGCATTCACTTTCCCCAGTAAATTTATTTACGAAAGGAGATTACGATGCCTATTGACTTCCCACAATTTCCTTTAGGACCGGACGGCACTTCGGGAACGACTGACATCTTTGGAACTAATGGAGTCGAAGAGGAATTATTTGGAACATCTTCGATCACAGCCTCGACGCAAGTCAGCACAACCGCTGAAGTCCCCAGTGCAGCTCTGCCGATTCTAGAGTTCATGGCTAATATTATAGAACCTAGCAATGCCATCATCTTGCAAAACCTGCTAAACCAAATTGCAGACGCAAATCGTCAAAACGCGTTCACGAATAATATGGTCACCACATTCCTCGATATCATCAGGCAATACGAGGAGATGATTGTTGAGTTCAACCAACTCGATGAAAAACGCCAAAATATTATTCAAAAAAAGGATACCTTTAACGTTGCCAGCGGAGTCGTCACAACGACTCAAGCCGCTTTAGATACCGCTCAAGCCAATTTGGCAACAGCCTCGGGAGCATACAACGCGCAGCTCAACAACATGAAGGTGAATTTTCCGATTCACACGGCTGCATATGAAGCCGCCAAGGCGGCCAGAGCAAGCGCTCAGATAGCGCGCGACGCTGCCTATAACGCTTACCTTGCAGACCCCTCCCCTGCCAACTACGCTGCGTGGCAAGCTGCCGAAAGCGCTCTTTCGACTGCGATCAACAACGAAAATGCCGCTCAAGCTGTCGTCACAAATGACTACAACCAATATAACGCGGCAGTCAACCAGATTAACTTAGCCATCGATGCCTACAATAGCGCAGCCAATGCTTACAATGCCGCTGTCAGTGACTATAACTCAAAACTTCAAGACTATAAAAATGCCATCGCTGATTTCAATAATCAAGTCAGCTCCACCAATAGCGCCCGTGAAGGACGAGGCGACAGCTCCATCCCCGGAGGAACCATCCCTGACATTCCTCCGATCAACACTTTCGCTCCCACCTTCGGTCATATTGCCAACGTGACACCTGTCTATCAGCCTCCTTATCCTTCCTTTGCCGCTACCCCATTCTTTACTCCGCCCGGCCAAACCAATGCCGATCCGCAAATCGCTACCTATGTTCCGGATATTCCTAGTTTTTCTGATTATATTGCCCAGTTTATCGAACGGCAGGATGAACAGATCCAAATGTTTAAAGAGCTGACCGACATGTATAAATCGCTGGAGCCGAACTATACGATTATTAACGGTTCTCTTGGCGCACTCCGCTTTTTAGGCAAGGATGTCCCTGACTTTATCAACGATATTGGACAAGTAAGCGCCTCCAGTGCGTCTTCGAGTTTAGCGACATTAATTATCGGATTAGGCAAACCGGAATTATCCCGGATCTTGAGCGAGGGTTTAATTTCCCAAATGGTTAAAGACATCTTTAATGCGCAAGGAGCAACCTTTACCAGCCTAAATGCAGAAACGGTTCTAGGTGCATTAGGGGCCCTCTTATTGTCTGCTTCTTTCTTGTCTTCCGGCGATGCCGCCAAACTGGCGCTGCTATTCAATTCGTCGCTCGACATTAGTAAAGCTCTTGTCTCCTTATTGACAGCCGTCGCCCTGGTCAACAAACTGGTTGATTTGATCCAAAGCGGCGCGGTCGCCAATACGGTGTTAGATATTTTACAAACGAAACCAGAGTTCGGCGCCTTGTCGCCGGAACAGCAAGCCAAAATCCAATCTACCTTTACGGCTGTTGCTACGATCACCGTCTCCCTTGTCGCCTTAGCGTTGCAAGCCAGCTTGACTTCTGACCGTAACCTGACAGCCCAAGTATCAAGCGCTCAATTCCTCACCCAATTGTATGGTGATGTAGGCGCATTAGACTTTTTAAATAGCCGTTTCGACAACCAGGCCCTAAGAGCTGATATCGCACGGCTGCTGGGTGATGATGAATCGTTTCAAGCTTTCGTTAGCACGAATTTAGCCTTTACAAGTACCCAGGTGGGCATCCAGTTATCACAAACGGCCTTGAATAACCTGACGAACTCAGTTGTCAGGGCTGCTGCTCAAGGGGCAAACCTTAAAGATGCCATCATCGATCAGCTGGTCAAAGATGGGATCACTCGGGACCAAGCGATCCGTTCAGCCGGCCAAATCGAACAGCGGTTCAACAATTCTATTTTAGGGCTGGCGATTAATGTGCAGCTGCCAACGGCTCCAGTTGAAGAAGGAGGCGTGCCTGCTCCGGTAACCGTTCTTGGGATCCCTGTCGATGAAGATTTAGCCGATACAGTGCTCCAATTGAAAAAAGCTCGCCTGCTTCAAGAATTGGTCAGTTTAGGCGTCAATGCCAAGTTGGATGATCAAGGAAACATCGTGATTGAAAACGTTGGGTTCAACCTGCAGAACATCGGACAAATCTTAACCGATAATGCCAAAGTGATTCGGGATCTTAACAATGTATCCTTTACAAATTCCATGGCAGCTAGTTTTACCGAGTTTTTAGACGTTGTCTTGAGCTTGGATCCCAATACCTTGGCCCAGGATCTGTTAGACCCCGGCCAAACCTTTATTGGAGTGATGTACGAAGGGATTAGAACTGGATGGAAACGGGGTGATATTGATGTTAGGGCTTAATAACGAGTTAATCTTTAAAATGGTTATTTTAAGTTAATTAATAAAATTAAAAGCAACATGCTAATTGAAAAATAAATTTTAATATTATATAATTAATCTTAAGAGAGAATAGGGATTCATGCAGCTCAAATGGTTCCGCAAAGGCCGTGTGTGAATCCCCGAAACAAAGTTCTTATATCAAGAGCTTTGGTCTGACACCGATGGAATGCTAGAGCATCCACCAAGACTCTCCAGAGCAAGATATAGGTGAATTTCCAATAAGGAGAAATTACCTATGAGTCTACCATCTTTCACTGACTCGACGCTCCTGCCGGTCTCCATTAACGGAGTCACTTACACGGCGGCGGGCGAGACGACAGACCCGCAGGTTGTACAACTTTATGCTGCAGCCATTGATCCGATTATCCAAGTGTACAATGCGACGCCGGAACAGCTCGCCACCAACTCGGTGCAATATAAAGCGGTAGTGCCAGCACCTGGTCAGAATCCTCCCTTTACATTCTCCACTGTAACTGGTACTTACGAACAGGCGCTTCAGCAAGGGATAGCTAACTTGCAAGCCTTGGCAGATCCTGCCGGTCTACAAACACGTACAACAGTCTATGTTGGTTTTGGAACGTATGCTTCCATCGTTTCCCAAGACCCAAATGCTAACTATAACCCTGTCACTGGTTATGCAACTCCTCTTTCGCCAAAATTTTTGACGTACGAGATGGCTAATAATGTTGATTTGCTGATCAAATCGCTACAAACCGCTGAGATTAACATCCCAACGACTGGCGCTGCTTCTGGCGTCACTCTGGATGCGATCAAACGGTGGAAAGATTTAAGCGGCTTCGGTCTTCAAGACATTATGAACGCCACTTCGAATGCAGTTGCGAATGCGAAATCTCTACAATCTGTCGTTCAGCTTGAATACGTCAAACAAGGCAATGAAATCATTTCCTCACAGCTGGAAAACCTGCAAGACGCCGTCGAAATCAACCAATCGGTCATTCAAACGCTGACTGACCTTCAAAACCTGCACAACAAGCTTGGCGTCGGCACCAGCAATACAACAGGGATCGTTGGAAAATCGTTTACACCACAATTGACTTCCTTGATCGGTGGTAACCCCAATAACCTCCCTGATGCGAACGGAGACTGGCGTAAGAGCTATACCGGTTACACATCTAACTTATTCGGCGACCCAATCGTTCCAGTTGTCGATATCGATCCGAATACGGATGGTATCCAACCATTGGGAAATGATTCTGCTTCCAATGACATCAGAAACCAATTTATCCAAATCAAAAACGAGATCTCGGCCGAGATTGCCAAATTGAAAGCTGCAGGACAAAAAGAAGGTGATGGCGGACTGATCGATAAGTTGACCGCAATTTTGAACGATATGAACCGAACTCCAACAGCAGCTGAAGTCACGAAAGCTGGCGGTTCCGAACTGGATGCGCAAATCACATTCTGGATGTTAGACGGACAAGGCGATCCAAAAAATACCGACACAGGCAACATCCAAAGACGGTTAAGCGATGGATTCAACGCTGCCAACACCGTCAACGATACCAACAAAGAAGACTTGCGCCGCTATATGTTTCTGTTTGAAGAGTTTTACAAATCAGCAAGTACGATTTTACAGGCATTGAATAACGTTGTTACCAGTTTCGCTAAGAATGCCCGCTAAGCGTTTGGCACACCGCTTGCTTATTAGCAAGCGATTTAAAGTGATAAAATTTTAATGGAAGGAGATGTGAAAGAGGAGATGACAGCGGTACGACTGGGATGAGTTCCTCCGCTTCTACCAAGAAGCCACCTCTCTCTTAAGGAGTCTAACTATGGCACAAGATCCTTCAGAAATTTTTAGTAGCATTTATTATCCGGATCCGACGACCAGTCCTAACGCGGTTCCGCCTTACTTTTTTGGAGAAGCCACGGGTTTGCAGCAATCGTTGATCGATGCTCTAGCCGCAAGTACCCCCACGTTGACTTTTAATGGGAACCCAGTGCCGGGGATATTTTTTACTCAACCGGTCACGTTCCACTATGAATATGCGCCGATCGCACCAAATACAGGCGCATATCCAGCTAATCCCGGTCCTCAAACAGTCACTACGGACACTTTATCAGTTCCTGGAGCAGTAGTAGTTAACGTTGGCACAAATTCATGGACAAGAACCACTGTTTTGGACGGTGGAATTGGAACAGGGGTAAATAGCATTTTAACAGCTTTGAGGAAGATTGCCCAGGGCGGGGATTTGGCTGCACGCGAATCTTTTGCTGGCTTTATTAATGGCCTTGGGGGCGGTTTTAATGGTTTCTCTGAGGTAGTCGGCGCTAACACGGTTTATCACTTCAATCTTACGGGTGTTACCGATTCAGTCAACGTCGCAGATGATGCTGCGGCCTTAGCCACACCTACTGGACAAAGCTGGCTTAGTGCCTTTCTTCAAACTCTTGGTTTAAGTACTTCTGAGATCTCTACTCTTCTAGCTAACCAAACATCCACCGACCGTAGCCAACTGGGAGATCTGCAGGCGTTAGTCGGGGGTTTTGATGCTAGCGCAACCAACTATCAGATTGTTTCCGAATTGTTCTTAAACTCCTTTAAAGAGTTCTTAAGAACCTATGATTTTGACGGATTACTTTCCGGACCAATCTCTGCAACAACCGGAAATGAAGATGATCAATTTACTGCGGGATACCTCAGATTTTTGACGATCGCCAACTCTTTAGGTACAACATCCGGACAAAACATTGGAACTGGAACTGTCAGAACCGATACGACTGATAATAATTCCCAAACAACTTGGGCAAGTGGGTTCAATCCGAATTCTTATTTGGAAATTTATCGCACGTTCAGCAACAACCAATCGGCTGCGATAACTGATCCGAACTTCCAAGCTCTGCTTGGGAAATATTATAAAGACATGGTTGCTGACAATGGATACTTTTTACCCAGCCAGTTCTTAGAAGGATGGATCCAACGTGTGCAATTGCTGCGTTCGGTAACGCAAGTCGGCATTGCCAACCCGCTCGCAGGCAATAGCTCAGAAAAGCTGGATGTGATCTTTACCATCTTGAAACTGTTGACCGACATGATCGACACCTTGCAAAAAGCTGCGTCGGCACAGTTTGCACGGTTAAAATTTTATGCGAACTATCAGCAAGCTTATACGAACTTAATTGAAAAAATCCCGATTATGACTAAAGAGAAATTCGGCGGCGGTGACGACAACGCTAGAAAAGACTCCCGTGACCACGCCCAAACTGCGAACAACAACTATACCCAAATCTTGCAAGCATACCGCCAAGCAATCAGTGATGAAGCGAAATCTTTCCAAACAACAGCTAACAACAGTAACGAATCTGTCAACCAACAAGCAAGTTTGATTGAAGCGATTTTACAAGAATTGAGTACGATTTTGCAATCAGTGTTCCAAAAATAACACATAACTTAAGAGGCAGCAAAGCTGCGGCCCGACACCCAATGAAATACGCATGAGAGATATCAACCGAAAAGGATCAAGGGGGACAATATGAGCCAAGCTGATAAGAGCTCGGTGATCAAAACATCCATAGAGAACTTTGCTAGCGATCAACCTGAAGAGGTCAAAACCGCGATAGAGGGTTTGACCAAAAAAATCTATGAGGAAGGTGTGACTCCTAAAGATGCCATGGGTCTAAGCGACCAGATGGTTGAAGGGATCTATGGTTATGGTTATCGACTGTATAACACGGGTAAGTATGAGCAGGCTAGCCAATTGTTCCGCCTGCTGATCATGCTTGACCCAACTAAAATGAAGCACATGATGGGCCTGGCAGCCTGTTATCATATGCTAAAGGATTATTCAAATGCAGCACTGACTTATACGCTCTGCAGTTTTATAGATCCAAGCAATCCGCTGCCTTACTATCACGCTTCTGACTGCTACCTGCAGTCGGGCAGTATTGAACTGACAAAAAGAGCATTGCAGGCATGCATTGCCAGCGCTTCCGCAATTCCGGAACTCAGTGGTGTTAAAGAGCGCGCGCAAATCATGCTGGACAATTTAGAAAAAGGAATCATGCCGACTGGTGAAGAAATTTTACATGAGCTTGAACAAACTCAAAAGCAGCAAGAGAAAAAGTAACGCCTTGAGTCCAATCCAAAAAGACGGAGAGGACTTAGCGTTTCTTGCTGTGTATGTGTATTTTTGCCCCTTTGAGGCCTATGCATAATTTACCACCGAGGCACAGAGAACACTGAGGAAAAGGAGAGAATTGAGAAGAGCTAAATATAACGACAAGTTTAGGAATACCAAAAACGTTAGAAAAGTGCCTAACTTTCTCCTTACCTCAAACCTTCTCAGTGATCTCAGTGACTCAGTGGTGAAAACTGTTTTGAATGAGTGAACTATGGCGATACCCGATGTAGGCGGACGCGCAGGTCCGGGAAGATCTCAGCAACCTGAAGTGTTTGAAATGCAAACTAGCGCACAAGCGCAAGTGGCCAAGGAAGGATTGGGAATGTTCCCAAATACCTTGGAAGTACCATTCACTCAGTTAGGAGGAAATGTTTGGAAATACTCTGCCAACTCCTCTAAGCCCATGCTGAATGCCAGCGTCATGGTTGGTATCCAACATCCCGGTGAAGAAAAAACGACCGAGTTGGAACAAAAAACGTACGAAAAAATTGTAAAGGAACTATCGCTCAAGATAGGCGAAAAACTTAAACGGAATAAACGGTTAGACCCGGAAGACCAAGATCCGCGATTGATCATCTTGGAGCTAGTGCTGCGGTTTCTAGCACGTTTGGTCACCTACTTAACGCTTGCAGAACAAGTGAATCCAGAAAGCTATAAGGAAACGAATAGTGAAAACCTGAAGATGCCGCTTAAGTTGTTTACATCGACGCTAGAAGCAATTCATAGCGCCATACAAAGTTATAAGCAATCCCTTGCTCATCCCAAAATCCGACTAGAACTGCAGACGATGATCAAGGAAAATATAAGTATTTTAGAATCTGTCCTGAAGGCAGGAAATGAAGTTATAAAAACAGAAGGAAAAAACCAGCAAGAACGGTTGCAAAAATTATTACAGATGCTGATTGGGCTGCAAACCAGCATTCGCCAAAAGAAAGTGATCTACGCATGCGACTTAACCGAAACACTGATTACAGTCCTGATTGACAAAGCCGCCGGACTCCTTATCGGAGCAGGACCTGCAATCTTATTTTTCTCACTGGTCCTAGCAGCAGAAGCGATGCCTGAATATATGGGTCACAACTTAAATGCTATCTTGTCCACGCTAAGCGGATCAGATGCATTGAATGCAACTCAACGGTACTACATGAACATTATCGCGCAAACTGTGGTTCCGCTGTTTACTGTGATCATGATTGAAGCAGCAGGTATCCCTCGTTTGAGCGGAAACGTGATCAGTTCGGAGATGTCGGAACGGATGGAACACTATATGACCTTTGCCGCGACTTTAGGATTAGCCCTTGTTGCAAATACAAACGGAATCTCGACCGTCAATAACATCCTGTTTGAAGAGCTGAAATGCCCAAAAAATATTGGACTTCTTGTCGACCAAGGGCTGGCATTTTTGACATGGAATATCCTCCTGATCGCAGGATCCAAAGGAGGGGGAGAAATTAAATCGGCCGATCCTTTGCTGAAAGGCAATAAACAATCGATCTGCCAGTGCTTAGCCCAAATCAAACAAGGGTTGGATAACATTGAAGGGTATGCCGGGGCGCGATCGATGGCCTCATTATGCAAACAAGCCGAATTTGCAGCCGGAAAGTCAGATGCCAAAGGATACATTGAGGTCATTAAAGAAGCTTTAAAGTCAAAAGAATGGAAGCTCGATCAAGTACAAGAAGAATGCGAGCAGTTGATTGCAAGCACAATACCTTATTTGCGCGGTTGCTACCGCGCGCTAGGTGTAGCAAAAGCCACAACGGTGATCAACCAGGCCGCATAAGTTAAAAAGAAAGGAGTCATCACATGGAACCAGAAAAAAACGAAGCCGAAGGCGCACTTGATGATGCGATGATTAACGAAGTACAATCTTCGGCAGCTAACTATGAAAAAGTAATCGAAAAAGGAACTCGAAACGTCGTTGACAACATGTTCCAGCGCGGGATGTTGTTACGCGATGCATCCGGTATGGGACCGGAACGGGCTGAAGCGCTTTACGCCGAAGCCTATCACCTGTTCAAGATCGGAAAGTACAGGGAAGCACAGGCACAATTTATTACCTTGGTGACTATGAACCCGTACGAATTCAAATATATGTTTGGACTCGCCTCGTGCTCGCACCTGTTGAAAAAGTATGAAAATGCAGCCGACCTCTACATGCAAAGCGCCACACTCGAAAAAGACAACCCTATCCCCTATTTCCACGCTTCAGACTGTTTTTTCAATACGAAGGATACATTTGCCGGTGTTGCCGCATTAAACATGTGCGTCAACTTATGCGGTGACAAACCGGAATTTGCCATTATTAAAGACCGCGCAGAAATAATGATTAAGAGCCACCCCGTTGAAGAGATGGACTTGAAACTGGACGAAGAAGACGCCAATGCACTGAAAGAAGCTACCGCCAATGCCAATATCGAGGGAACTCAAAGTCAAGAAACAAAACCAAAAACCACTAATCAATAGCATGATTGAGGATTAGGAGGAATTTTTATGGGTATTAATTTCGATACAGGAAATATGAACTGGGGACAACTTGGATTATCAGAAGCCCCACCAGCACCGCCTCCAGGAACTGGGTATAATTTTGGAGACAGCTATATCTTCACGACCGATGCGGGCGTGACGATGGTGATCACACCTGACTCAGACAACCCTTCCCCACCGCCCCCAGGACAAAAGAACTACAAGCTGCTCACCGTAAACCAAGATGGCACCCTGAATCAAGGTGTGAACATCTTTGCACCTAACGACACCCAGGTCAGCCAAGTCATCCAGTATGTCGCGGCTGAAGGAGATTTCAACAGCGTCGCAGGCGATTTCAAAAAAATCCGCGATTCGCAAGGGGGTAAAGTCGATAACCTCGTGGCAAAACTGAAAGAATCTTATGTGAACGGTTCGCCACCAATGGATCCCGCAGCAGCCGAACTGCAAGCAAAAGCGGACGTTGTGCAAATCCTTAGAAACTTTGCCGCATCAAATGGCCTGGATTTCGATCCCGATAATCCCGATAGCAATGTAATCGACCTCGCATTTTTGGAAGCGTATGATGCACTGGAAGGCCAAGGGATTGATGTAAGCTATGAAAAAGCAGTGATCGTCAACAGCAACTATACCTTAGCTATTAACTATGGTAGACGGGATGGCATCAACACTTTCAATAAACTGGCTAGCCAAAATCCATCAGTGAACGCTTTAATGTTAGCTTACAAGAATGATTACATGGAACAAGGATTCAGTGAAGTAGAGGCACTGATCCGTGCCAAAACGGATGTCGCAGCTTATGTGCATGAGTTTTTTGACGAAAGCGGATCATTCTTCCCACCAAGCAACTTGACCGGAAGCGTCAACGTTGACCTAGCTGTGACAGCAGGCTTGAATGATCTAGTCGCTAGTGGAAAAATTTCCCCATTCACAGCCGATCTGCTTATCGCCAACGCGACAGTTGGATCCGTATTACCAGCCTGGGTTGGTGCTACCGACAAAGTGACTGATATCACGATGGACCACCTTAGCGAACTCGCTTTGACAACAGGAATGCGCAGCCAACTAGACGTTGCAGATGCTCAAATTGACACAATTAGTGGATTGATCGTTCAAAGCAATTTGCCTGAAGGTGAAAAAACTTTGATCTTGGATTATTTGAAATTGATCAAAGCATATATCCAAGAACTGAAACTCGCCCTCGATAAGATTGATGAAGTGTACGCTCAAAAGGCACATGAGTTGTCAAATTTATCTGTTGAACAATCAAGGGACGCCTTCAAAAATAGCATGGAGCAACTAGCTAAGCAGATCGAAGCGCACAAACCGAAACCCTGGTGGAAAAAATTCGTTATGATTTTCGTCGCGATCATCGTGTCCATTGTGGCCGTTTTAGCTGCACCGTTCACTGGAGGTGCTTCTTTAACTGCTATGGCTGCTGTCATCGCAATCACAATCGCATTAACCGTTGTCACCACTGTTTTGCAGATGACCGGTATCCTTGAAAAAGGTTTCGCAGCGATGATGCAAGGGCTCATGAAGGCCATGGGCGATAGTATGCCGGATTGGGCGAAAAAATTAATCATCGGCATTATCATGGTCGTTGTCATAGCCGCCATCATGGTCGCCACGATGGGACGCGGAGCAAGCGCAGTTGGCGCACTCGTGGGCGCAGCATCTGCTCAAATCGTCACCGCAACCGTCAAAATGGCTGCCTTGCAAATGGGCATGCTGCTATTGACGAGTTCAGGAGCGATTAACGGTATCGTGGCAGGTGTGATGCACGGTTGGGCTAGCGATATGGCGATCGCCATCGTCAGCGCTGTCGTAACTGTCATCGTTGCCGTTGCTGCAATGGCTATCGGTATGAGATCAATTGCGAATGCAACCAGCAACACCGTCGACAATCTCAGTAGAACAGCCACACGGTTCGAACGAACCCTCGAAAGAGCGCTGCTAAGTATTGACCGGGCAATCACTCGCGCCAAAGACTTCCTTGGAATTCAATCAGATGTCGTTCGAAACCTGCAAAACGTTAAAGACATTTTCATCAGCTACAAAACAACGATATCGACATTCCTTAACGGAGCAGCTCAAATTTTAGGTGGAGTTGGCAGCGTTCTTGAAGCCACTTTATACACCATACCTAAAGCTAAACTGCAAGAGCAGATCGGCGATCTCGAAGCAATCAAAGAAACGATCAAAGCGCTGATCAAAATGTTGCAAAAACTGGTCGAAAAATTGCTTGGAGCCGAAGGCGGTGTACAGAGTGTTATGGAAGATATCAAAGGCTTGGCTGAATTGTTCAATGGCATTCTTAACGGAATGCAGAACGTTTTGGCTAACTTGATGAGAATCCAAACTGCTGGACCGAGTAATGGATAATTTATATAGGAGAAATGCATATGGGTATCGAAAACACACCACCACCAACAGGCGGACCTGGCGGAACTGGATCACTTCCGCCAATGACACTGTTCGATTTTTTAAAGGGTACGTTTGCGACAGGGAACCTTACGCTTTCACAACCTACGGGTGCAGCTACGCTAGACCAAGGAGGATACTCCTTGGTCTTAACCGACGTGAGAAGTGGCACTTCCCTAAGTTTTGAGATGACACCTCTGAGTCAGTTTCCTCAGCTTAGCCTTCCTGATTACGCGCGTATTCCTGATGATGAAACGGGGACACTTAACCCGTGGCTACGTGCCGCGTATCTGCCAGCATTGCTATCGATTTTAGCAGAAGTGGCAGCTGCGATGGCAAAAATGAAATTAGGCGACGGCCTAAATAATGCAGCCCTAACTGTACAAGAATTTAATCTATCGGTCGAATTGGGAGAAGAAAAACGGGAACAATACCAATTGGAAGCAAAAAAATTGATTACTGAAGCCGTCACCCAAATCTTATCCGGCGTTGTTTCGATGGGCATGGGTATCTTTTCTTTAGCCCAAGGCCCAAGAATGATGGGTGAAAGAGCTTACAACCGAGATTTAGCCACTGCTAAAGATAATCCGTCGTTTGATGCAAGTTCATTTAAAAAACTCGATGCTGCAGAAATAAAACTTTCGAACGCCAAAGCGAATTTAGCTGCCGAACAGAACAAAGCTCCAGCAGCATCGCAAAGATTTGCAGAAGCTTCAGACAATCTTAAAGCAAAAGGAAGGATAGAACTCGAGAAAAAAGCAGAATTTGAACAAGCGCAAATCAGGCAGAATAGTGCCCAAGCCGATCTGGATTCAGCTAAATTAAATCAAGATGCCTTGCGATCTCGAGTACCCCCAGCAACTGAAATCGAAATTAGAAATGCAGATAGTGCTGTTGTTGCTGCCCAAGCAAAATTAGACGCTGCTAAATTAAATACTACACAAGCAAAAAATGATTATGATGCAGCAAAACGTGATTCAGGAGCGGCACTTTCTGAATATACCGCAGCGGATCTTGCTGTCAGAGAAGTTGCAGGAGGACCCGACCCTGAAAAACTAAAAGCTTTGCAAAAAGATGTCAATGCAGCCCAAACTGCAAGAGACGACCTGCTCTCTCCAGGACCTGGTATCAATCAAATTCAAAAGCGTATCGATAATCGCATGAAAGAAATCAAATCTGAATTCGATGCGGATACGACTGTTGTCTCCGGTGATCGACAACTCGCATTGAAAAATAAAATTGAAAACGATCCTGAATTAGGCAGATTGAGAGAATTGCAAACGAACAAGCAAGCTTTTGTTGACGACCTAATCAAAAATAAAGCTTCAAATATAGATACAAGAACGCAAATGTTTAACGCTGCTGTCAATGCGATGAACGAAGCTTTCCAATCCATTGCAAAAGGTGTTTCTAACATGATACAAGCTTCGATCACAATGGACATTGCAAACGTTGCCTATAACCAATCTGTGACCGAAGGCGCCATCAAAGTGATCGACGCAACAAAACAAGTGTTGAGCGAATCGATCAAAAACTTTGGTGAAATTATCTCTAACTTAATTCAAGCGATGCTGAAAGCCGAAACCGATACAACTTCCTCATTCAAATTCCAATAAGGGGTTCACGACGCCGCGGCAGCCATGCCGCGGCGTCTTTTTGAAAAGAAATTGGGATAAAAAATAGCATGCGAAGCATGCTTTGGGAGTGCGGCGCCTCGGCGCCGCTTTCAATCGCGTGACTGGTCGAGCATAGAACCATGACAAGTCATGAATCCAAAGCGGTGCCAAGGCACCGCACTCCCAAAGCGCACTACGTGCGCGTAAAAAAGCGGAGCTGATTTATGCTACTGAAACAGTTTATGACACAATTGAAAGAAGAGATGGGACAAGAGTTTGCCGGAACAGAACCCGGCACTTATGCAATTCCCTATGACGACAATACCGAAGTCACCATTGCGGAATCTCCGCAAGGCATGGTGCTCCATTGCGATATCTGCCCGATCCCCGAAGACCACAACGAAGCTTTTTTAAGCGACGCGTTATATGGGAATTTATTCGGGCAAGGCACTGGCGGCGCAGTTCTAGGCCTTTCTGGCGATCATTCGACCTTAACCCTCCACTGGGAAGGGGGTAGTGATTTGACCGAATACAGGCACTTTAAAGCGGTTTTAGAAGATTTCTTAAATACGGTTGATTTCTGGAAAGCTGAAGCTTTAAATACCTCAGAACCAAAGAAATAAATAAATTCACCACTGAGCCAATGAGATCACTGAGAGAATATGAGATAGGGAGGATAGTAAAATCCCCTCTCAATTTTCTCATATTTTCTCACTGATCTCACTGGCTCAGTGGTTATTTATGAAACAATGACTAAAATTTTAAAAAATTTATTAATAATTCAAAATTGTTGTATTATTGAGTTATATATATTTACTGGATATGGTTACTTAAACTTCTAATGCAAAACCCCAAGGGAATATTGAACTATGGCGCCTAAACTTGTCGCTGAAGAGGGAGTGTTAAAAGGGCTTGTCCTATCCCTAGAAGATGGCAATCAATGGATTATCGGACGGGATCCCGATGAATGTCAACTGCTGGTCGAAGATCCTTCTGCTTCCCGCAAACATTTAATGGCCCGGGTAAGCCCTCAGGGGATTATTGTTGAAAATCTTAGTACAACCAATCCTGCCCAAGTCAATGCCGAAGATCTTGTCGAACCTCGCCTTCTGCGGCACGGCGATACAGTTACTATCGGAAACGGCACCTTCCGGTTTTATTCTGAAACGGGAGCCCAAGTAGAAGATCTTCCAAGCCCTCCTAGCGAGCTCAAAATCGACTTGGCAGGCGCTACGCCTGCTCCCGAAGAGAAGCGGGACTCCATCTTTAAAGATGAGCCGGACAATGACGGCGACCATGCATTAGCTGAAATCAATTTTGACCTGCTTGACACGGGACGCTGGCTGCTAAAAGTTGTCGCGGGACCCAATAATGGCGCTGAATTTGCCATGCAGCCTGAAAGCACCTACATCATTGGAACAGATCCCTCGACCTGCGACATTGTATTCCACGATGTCAGCGTTTCCCGTCAACATGCTAAAATGACTGTCGGCAAAGACGATGCAATCATTGTCGAGGACTTAAAAAGCCGTAACGGCACCGTTATCGAAGGGAAACCCATTGAAGGGAAAGCCCGCCTTACTCCTAATACCATCGTTTCCGTGGGAACGACCTCTTTTATCGTTTTCGACCGGGAAGGCGAACAACATACCGTCATCTCCCCGCTTTTGCCTGCTATTGTCAAAGTTTTGACCCAGGAGGGGCCTAATAAGGAAGAGGAGGCTAGGAAGAGGGAGGAAGAGATGCAGGCGCTCAGAGAGGCTGCAGAAAGGCGTGCGCAAGAATCGATTGCAGCTAAGCAGCTTGAGGTAGATAAGCGCCATAAAGCATTCGGGCCCATGATCTTAATGGCAATTGTCGCCGGCCTTTTTGTCTTGACGGCTATTGGGGTGACTTCATTAATGCGCACAGAAACTGTCGAAATGCCGAAGGTGGATGCCGATAAGGAACTTACCACCTTAATGACCCCATACCCCTCTGTACAGTACAATTATGTCAAAGCCACGGGTCAGCTGCTTCTGATTGGACACGTTCTGACAACGACCGACCGCGACCAAATCATGTACAACCTCCAATCGATGCCTTTTGTCCAGGATGTTAAGGACAATATCATCATCGATGAGCTCATTTACAGCGAAGCTAACCAGGTTTTAGGCAAAAATCCCAACTGGAGGGGGGTCACTATCCACTCTCCTCAGCCTGGCAAATTCGTCATGACGGGGTACCTCCAAACCCGCAAACAAGCCCAACTGCTTAATGACTGGATCAGCCAGAACTTCCCCTACGTAGACCTGCTTGAAAAACGGGTGATTGTCGAAGAAGAGGTCGGAGCCCAGATTAACGTCCTCCTCCAGGAAAACGGCTTTAGGGACATCGTTGCCAAGCTGAATAACGGCGAATTGACCCTTTCCGGCAATATTACGTCGGGCCAAAGGCCCCGCCTGGACGACGTGGTCGAACGGATTAAAAAAATTAATGGAGTCCGGGGAGTTAAGAACTTTGTAGTTGAATTATCCCCTAAACAAGCGGTTTTAAACATTACCGAAAATTACCGGGTAACCGGGTCCTCTAAGCTGGCCAATGGGCAAATTAGCGTGATTTTAAATGGTCGGATTCTCCAAAAAGGGGATGTTTTGGACGGGATGACCATTCAGTCTATAGACCCTAACTCCATACACTTAGAAAAAGATGGTGTTAAATATCAGATTGATTATAATCGCTAAATATATTAAAATAAATATTAGAGGGATAGAAGAACTGGAGTTATAACATGTTCGGACTAGAAAACAAAAAGAACCGAAAAGGTGACGATTTCTTCTTTGACCTTGAAGTGGAGCTTAAAGACCCTCAGCGGCAAGTGGAACTGTATAAGATGATTGAGCAGAGGGTGTTATCGATTAAGAACCACTTGCGAAGCGGCGAAAATAAGGATGATTTCGATCGGTTTGGAACGCTGCTTCATGGATACGCTGCGCTGCTTAAAGTGATTATGCGCGCAACGTCAAAACCTAAAAAGTGAGTTTTTTCGCAAGGCTTAGACCGCCTTGCTTAACCAGCAAAGTGTTCGATCGGGATGAGTGTCTCGCCGATACTTAAACCAAGAATACTCTATTAATAATCCTTTAAGGAGGGCCATATGGCTAGAACTGAGTTTAATTTCGGAGACTTAGCCACAATCGTCGAAGACGTTGCAGTCATCGCGAAGAACAAAGTCCAAGAGATTGGCGCTAAAAAATCAGCTGTCAGTATCGGTGATATGTTCGACGTACAAATGACGATGAACAGACTTTCACAGTTATCTGAAATGTCAACCAACGTCATGTCGGCAGCTAACCAATCTACATTGTCGATGGCTCGTAACATCAAGTAATCTTGATGGGAGTCATCTACGCGAGGCTCGAGAGGTCACTCACGAGCCTCAAAACTATTGGGACCAGTTGGCAGCTTATACACGCGAAACATTGTTGTACCTAAGACAATACCTGAACCGCAACTTAACCACGGAGTGTATGTTATGGACGAGGAGAAGTTCCAGGAGTTTAGACCAGACTTTAAGCTGCTGATCGAAGCAGGCTTTGTCGCAGTCAAACAACTCGACGAAACCAGCTCGACCAGAATCTTTAAAGCTGCAAAAGCCCTAAACCCTGAAAGCTCCGCGCCCGAAATAGGGCTAGGATACATCGCGCTAAACAAACTAGAAGTGAAAGAAGCTTCCGCCATTTTCGAGTCGATCCTGAAAAAGGAACCCGACAACTACCTCGCCCAGACGTTTTTGGGCATCTGCTATCTGCTCACCAAAGCGAAACGGTCCAAAGGGGAAGAGCTGATCCACAAAGCAATGGAGCTCACCACCGATGAGACAGTAAAAAACTTAGGGCGGATTTCCCTCGAATGGTTAGAAAAAGACCTTCGAAAATTGAAATCTCCCTTTATTAAATAATAGTCGGGCACGGGCACGCACGCGGGCACGGGCACGAATAATAATCGCTAATAACCCTAATATAGGGATAATATGGCTGAAGAAGTAGTATCTAAAATCGAATCAGTCAGCAAGAGCGTCGCGAAAAAAGTCGTCGCACCCATTGAACCTGATAAAGCGCATTTCGATGCGTTGATGCAGCAGGGTGCGCTAAAAGGGGTTCCTCAAGACCCTACGGCCAAGGCGACGAGCTACCTGGAACAGCTTGCCAAGTCCAACTATAACAATATGTTGGCTGAAAACGTGTCGACGACCGACCTAGCTAAAAAAGCTCAGAAATCGGTCGAAAAAATCGATACGGCAAAAACGGAACTGGAAAAATTTGCGGCTGAAAATCCCAATGCCGAAATTCCATCCCAGTATCGCGAGCTGATGAACAAAAAACTGGCGCACATCGACGAAGATGTCAAGATTGCCTTAACGCAAGTCGGAGTGGAGTATACTCCTCCCGGACAAGCCAAAGGCAGCTTAGCAACACCGATCGAGCGGTTCCTGGGAAGTTTAACTAACGCCCAGCACCAGTTGAGCAATTTTGGTAGCTTTTTGACTGATTTGGGCATGAAAAACCAAGAGCTTTCTCCGATCCGTATGATCGCCGTCCAAGCCAAAGTGAACCAAATCCAACAACAGTTGGAATTGTTCACCAACTTAATGAACAAAGTGTTGGAAGGCATCAAAACGACAATGAACGTCCAAGTCTAACTTGGATGAAGGCGGTAGGATGAAGGACAAAGAGAAGGGAGGAGGCGTTGTGCCTTGCCTTCCTTGTCGCACGTAACCGCCGTCCTTTTTCCTCCACCCACCAGCCTTCATCCTTACTGAGGTGCTTGATATGGTGATGCAAGATCTCGACAAACTCATCGGAAGTCTAGACGACGTCCAGCTAACGACAGTCAACGGTCGAATTACCGAAGTTGTCGGAATGTTGATCCGCGCGATCGTTCCCGACGTGAAAATCGGTGAAGTTTGCCTTGTCAAACGAGAAGGCGAACCGCTAAGAACTCAGGTCGTCGGGTTTACCCAAGAAGAAGTTTTTCTCTCCCCCTTAGGCGAAATGACGGGGATCGGCCCTTCTTCGGAAGTGATCGCCACCCACATGCCCTTAAGCATTAAAGTCGGCCCGCAATTGCTCGGTCGCGTGCTCAATGGGGTGGGCGAGCCCTTGGACGTCGACGTCAAAGGTCCTCTGGAATGTGAAGAATATTATCCCGTCTGGCAGTCGCCCCCAGACCCCTTGAAAAGACAGCGAATCACCGCTCCCCTCTCGGTTGGCGTGCGCTGCATCGACGGCGTATTGACGACAGGGATTGGACAGCGGGTCGGCATCTTTGCGGCGGCTGGAGGTGGTAAATCTACCTTGCTGGGCATGATTGCCCGCAATGCCGTGGCCGATGTCAACGTCATCAGTTTAATCGGAGAACGTGGACGGGAGCTGCGCGATTTTATTGAACGCGATTTAGGTCCGGAAGGATTGGCCCGTTCGGTTCTGGTGGTCTCTACTTCCGACCAAGCATCTCAGCTGCGTTTGAATGCAGCGTATGTAGGCACAGCGATTGCAGAGTATTTCCGCGACCAAGGCAAGTCTGTCATCCTGATGATGGACTCGGTCACCCGTTTTGCGCGCGCTTTGCGTGAAATTGGATTGGCCGCCGGCGAACCCCCTGCTCGCGCAGGGTATACCCCGTCGGTGTTCTCCACTCTGCCAAAGCTGTTGGAGCGGGCGGGTAACTCCGAAACCGGATCGATCACCGCATTCTATACGATCCTGGTGGCAGGTGACGACATGAACGAGCCGGTCGCCGACGAAGTGCGTTCCATTTTGGATGGACACTTAATTTTGTCGGCAGAGCTGGCGCGGCAATACCATTATCCGGCTGTCGATGTGTTGTCCTCGGCAAGCCGTGTGATGCCCTCAATCGTTCCGAAGGAGCATTTGCAGCTCGTTGGAAAGTTGAAAGAGGTGCTGGCAACCTATAAGAAAAACGAATTGCTCATCAAAATCGGCGAATACAAACGGGGATCGGACAAGATGGGTGATTTCGCGATCGATCATATTGATAAAGTGAACAAATTCTTGAAGCAAGCTGTGGAAGAAAAATGCTCTTACCAAGAAACCTTGCAGCTGCTGAAAGGACTGTTTAAATAAGTAGAATTATGGCTGTTGATAAATATCCGTTGAAAGAAGTGATGGATGTCAAGCAGCGGCGCGTGGAAGAAGCCGAAAAAGTGCTGCGGGATAAAATCCAAGCGCTGGAGAAGGAGAAAGATAAGCTGGCTCAAAAGGAAGCCGAACGAGATAAAGTGGTCCAGCATATGCGCGATAAGCTTGCGCAGCTGCGGGCAGAAATGGATCATGGCTCGTCGATTCCTAAGATCCAACAAATGAAATCCTACCTCAAAATCTGCCAAGAGCGGGTGGTCGTCGAACAGAAAAAAGTCGACGAGCAAAAGAAAATGGTGGAGCAAGCCATCGCCGCCGTGAATGCCGCCCGGGCAGAACTTAACCAAAAACGGTTAGAGGTAGATAAGTTAGCAACGCACAAAAAAGAATGGACGCAGGAGATGCGCAAAGAAGAAGAGATCGAACAAGGCAAGGAAATGGACGAGATCGGAAGCGTGATCTTCATGGGTCAGTTGCGAAATAAAAAGATGGAGAAGGAGTAAAGGATATGTTCAATCCAGACGACCGTTCGGCGTTTGACATCAAGTTCCCGGCGCGACGCCAGCCTGGCGCCAAGTCGCATGAAACGGGACCTGTCGGACAGCCCAACGCGAAGAAAGATTTTAAAAAAGTGTACAGCGAAAAAGATGACGGGTTTTCCGCCAACGACGTCGACGATAAAAAAGGGAAAGTCGAGCCGGAAGACGATGTCGCGCTACAAGCCGAGAATGTGGCAAGCGCAGACGCGGAAAGTCCTTCCGCCCTTTTTCAACGGTTGACCAATGCGAAACGGCAAGCACAAGCTGGACAAGGGGCAGTGGCCACCAACCCAGAAGGGTTAGCCGAAGCCGCCGCGCCAGCCCAGCCGCTGCCGCGCCGCGATGCACTTGCACGCCTTGACGGGAATGGAGCGGAAGCGCTCGCTGTGGGTAAAGAAGAAAAAACGACTATTCCTAAAAAAGGGGAAGCGTTCCGCGAAATTCAGCCTGATATGAATTCCGTCCGGCCCACGATTGTTGTATCCGCTTTAGATGTCCCGGCCGTCAACGCCAAAGCTGAAGTGACCCCCACGATGTCGACAGCCGATCGCGTCGCCAAGATCGAAGAGCTGTTAAATACGATCGTCGACAAGATCGAGACGTTCAAGCATAACGGGATCACGGAAACTGAAGTATCGCTGCGGAATATTAAAAATTTCGAAGGCGCAAAACTTGTGCTGACGAATTATGACAGCGATACCAAAAGCTTCAACATCTCGTTCACCAACTTGAATGCCATCGCAAAGTCGATGATCGATGCCGGCGCCGCTGACCTACGCCGGATGCTGGAAACCAAGCATGGCTTGACGGTCCATATTATCGTCGCCACCACCGAAAATGAAAAAATCATCACCACCAACTCGGCCAGTGAAACCCAGCGGGAACGGGGCGGACAGCCTGGCGATGGACGCCGTGAAAAACGGGACCAACGCGGACAACAAGGACAAGCGTAATTTTTCCATAAGCTTATGCTTATGGGCCTACCGCGCAAGGAGTCTTATTTATGAGACCCGGGCGCGGTTTTTTTTGTTCCAAGGTGTTCGTTGTTAATGAATTCAATTCCAATCCTAAACGACCAAAAAATAGTCCTTTAAGCCAACTTTGCCCTTTTTGGTCCTTTGGGTTGTTTTGGTCATTTTGGTCGTTTAGGTCGTTTGTTCTTTGTCGTTTGTCCTTTAAAAATATCCCTCATCACGTTATAGAATAATTAGAATTATGAGGATTTTGTGAACACAACAACATCTGTCCCCTATAGCTGGCTGAAAACGATCAAACCCGAACTGCTCCAAGCAGATACAATCCCCTTGCTAGGCAATCCTCCCTCATTCCCCTGGGAGCAATTTTCAGAAGGGGTATCGCAGTTCTTCCAAATCAAAAACTTAAAGATTATCCCCGGCGACCTAAAATGGCGGTCCAAGGAGGAACTTTTTGAAGGATTCAGCAGCGATCGTTATATCCTAAATCTTTCCATCGCCACCATCGACGGCCACGTCTCCTGGGTCATGAACCAAAAAGATATTGGCCTGATGATGAATGCCCTATTAAATCCCAATAAGCCCGCCAACCCCCAATTCATCGACAAAGATTTCCTCCTGGGATTTTATTATTTTACGGCTGTCGAAATTCTCGGCATTTTCACCCACGTCGATTTTGATAAAACACTCTCACCCCAACTCCTGGACGACCATACCGAACCTTCCGAGACGGCCCTCTGCCAAGACATTAAGATCAGCACCAACGGAGAGTCTATTGTTGGACGCCTCATCTTGCCGACCAGCTTTCAACAAGCTTGGAAAGAACGGTATGTGACGCGCAACCTGAAAACAAATCTCTCCCAAGAGCTCTCCGCAAAAGTGCCCGTCAACGTGGGCCTGGAATGCGGGCGCGCCTATCTTTCGCGCAGTGACTTTAAACAAATCGCTTTAGGCGATTTCATCGCATTAGACCTATGCTCCTATTACCCCGATGAAAACAAAGGCAAGGTCCTTCTGACTGTCAACGGACTGCCTTTTTTAAGCGCCGCCTTAAAAAATGGCTCGCTCAACATTACGGACGCACCTGTTTACCAAGAGGTTGTAACAGCTATGGATAAAAATCCCCCTGAAGATCAGCAAGAAAACAACGAGGATGCAGGATCGGAATTCGAGGACACTCCTGAAGAAGAGGTGGAATTTGAAGATGCCGGCATAGAAACCGAGTCGGATGAAGATGAGGAGGAGCAAGAGTTCAGCGAAGAGCAAGTTGAGGAGTTTTCTCAAAAAATTCTTCCCGGACGAAAAGGCGCAGCCAAAGCTGCAGCAGAATCCCAGCCAACCGGCGGGCAGCCGGTCGCCGGAGGTTCGCTTTCGCGCAGCGACATTACCGCATCTCCAAAAACCATTGGCGTCACCCTCATCGTTGAAGCTGGACGCTTAAACATCCCGATTGCTAAACTTCTTGAGCTCCAACCCGGCAATCTCCTCGATCTCGATATCAAGCCGGAAAACGGCGTCGACCTCGTCGTCAATGGCCAATGCATCGGCAAAGGGGAACTGCTCAAAGTCGGCGATACGCTAGGGGTCAGAATTCTTGACTTAGGTTAACGAAACGACAAAACGACCCAAAGGACCAAAAGGACCCAAACGACCAAAATTAGGTTCTTTATGTCGTTTATGTCCCTTGGGTCCTTTTGGTCGTTTGGGTCGTTTTGTCGTTTACTATGGCTGAAGAAAATTTTCACAAACAAAGCACGAATCCGGGCGCTGACCAAGCGGCTGCACCCGAACAGCCGGCTATCCCTGAATTCATTGAAAATTATAAAATTGAAAGCCTCCTCGACCGCGGAGGCATGAGCTATATTTATTTGGGAATTCACCCGGACACTAAAGATGCGGTTATCATTAAAGTCTTATCTCCCAAATACCTAGGACATCCGGATGTCGTCGACCGCTTTATCGCTGAAGCAGAAATCATCGGCCTAGCCGACCACCCGAATATCGTCAAACTGTATGGCCAAGGGAAATGGGAAGGCGGTCTTTACATCGCCATGGAATACATCCAAGGGGTGTCCCTCAGGCAATATTTGCAGTATACTCCCCTATCGCTGCGCCGCGCGCTCGAGATTGTCATCGAAGTCGCTTACGCCCTTTGCCACTTGCATACCCATGGCGTCATCCATCGCGACTTAAAGCTCGAGAATATTTTGGTAACGGAAACAGGCGCTATCAAAGTCATTGATTTCGGGATCGCCCAATTGCTAAAGGACCGCAGCGAAATGGGGATCTCTCCCCGGCAACGGCTGGTGGGAACCCCAGTTTACATGAGTCCGGAACAGCGCGAAGATCCTGAAAACGTCTCTTACCCTTCCGACATCTATTCGCTAGGGATCATTACCTATGAACTTGTCCTTGGCAGGCTCAGCCACGGTCAAGTGCATTTAGGACTGATGCCGAAGGGCTTGCAGAAAATCTTAGCCAAGACGTTACAGCCTCGGCCGGAAGATCGGTATCAGGATGTCGTCGATTTCATTACTGACATCTCTGCCTATATTAATTCAGCAGCTTTGCAAAAAGACCGCAAAGAGGGGGACCTGGCCAGCGAGTTTTCCGAGCAGCTGCAACATGCTCAAATGAACCTTGTTCCTCTATCGGCTCCTGTTTGGTCCGGAATGAGTGTCGGAGTTGCCTACCATAAAGGAATGACCATTGCCGGTGTTTACTATGATTTCTTCAGCCTGGGACAGAATGTGCATGCCGTCGTCATGGCGGAATCGACCATGAAGGGGGTGGGAGGGGTCGTCAGTACGGCGATGCTCAGGGGGATGATCCGCTCCTTGTGCCGGCTGACCACTTCGCCTAAGCAGCTGATTGATGTGCTAAATGAACTGCTTGTGAATGATGCCGGCGATCAGGTGTTTACAATCAGCTACTTAATGCTTGATCTCGATAAGAACAAGTTCCACTACATTTCCTGCGGTTACGGAAACTTATGGAAAGTCGTGGCTGGAGACACGATTCCGCAGAAAATTACCAGCGAGAATGTCGCGCTGGGAATTGACCGGCATGCTGAATTTGTGGAAACCACTGAGGATT
Source organism: Parachlamydiales bacterium (assembly GCA_020054065.1). GTDB lineage: Bacteria > Chlamydiota > Chlamydiia > Chlamydiales > JAEYWL01 > JAGVLX01. Next base: position 25,578 of record JAGVLX010000045.1, read on the forward strand.
GGAATCCCGGAGACTTACTTGTCCTTAACTCCTTAGCCAATATTTCCTCAGCGGAACAAACCGGCAAAGAATTTAACCAAGACCATTTTAAGGCCGTCTTGACCGAAAATTTAAATATGCCTCCACAAAAGATTGTAGAGGCTATCATGCGCAAAGCCAAAGCGTATGCATCCAAAGCATTTGACGAACAATCGTTAGCCATTTCGGCTATTCTAAGAGGAAGTTAGTTTCACGATAAATCCAGTCAAACGTTTCTTGCTCGATTTTGAAAAAATTTTTGATGGAAATTAATTTCAACCTTTGCAATAACAGAAGATCTGTTACGTAAATTAATAGTAGGGTGCCGCACGCACTTTTAAAGCAGTACTTGGCTAACAAAGCATGATGAGATTTCTCCCTAAGTTCGCTCTTAGAAAGTTTGGCTTGCCGCTTGGAGTCTCTTTGGCCTGCCAGACAGCCCCGCTTGCCGCCCATGAGGAAAACCCCTCGCAGCAAGATCCTCAAACTAACCGCGTGACAATTTCGGACTCGTTTGGAACACCGAAAGCTGTCAATTTAGACGTGAATACCCGTTCATCTGTCCTTCCGGCAGAAGAGCCGAATAACTTAGGGGCGGAACAACATGAATCTGCACCTGACATCGGGTATGAAGAAGAGTTCTCCTTTAGCATCAAAGAGATTGGTAAACGGGACGCAGCTCAAACCGCAGAAAACGAGCAAACCGACGAGAGTGATTTAGAGGATGAAGAAGAGACGCCCATCGCCAATTTAGATGGCGTTTCCGTCTCAACAGCGTTCTACTCCATTGAAAAACCGGCCGTTAGCCATAACGTCGGTGGCGAACACCATTTAACTCCCGGATATAAACCTCAGCCGGTCGCTGGCACAGAACAAAAAAGACTCGCTCAACAACCGCTCGCGTACCATGTCAGCGGATCGAGCGAAGATCAAGAAGCGGCGCTGCGGTTAAGGGATATTGCCCAAGCAGAAGCGTCAGCCCAGCTGCTCTACACCATCGAAAAAGAAGTGGTTGAAGTGGTTCCTTCCTTAGGCGGCGACGAGCATACATCCGCTTCTCCGCAAAAAGTCGCCTCGCCTGGCTACCAACAGCAAGGGCACAAGCATCCCATTGCTTATTTAAAAAACAGCGGAACTTCCAACGATGAACAGGCGCGCCTGAACGATATTGCCCAAGCCGAAGCGTCAGGCCAAGTCCTCTACACAGTTGAACAGGAAACTGTAGTTCCCTCGCTTGGTGGCAACGAACACACACCAGCCTCCCCTCAAAAAGTCACCTCACCCGGCTACCAGCAGCAAGGGCACAAACATCCCATCGCTTACTTAAAAAATAGCGGCATCTCCAATGATGAACAGGCGCGCCTGAACGATATTGCCCAAGCCGAAGCGTCAGGCCAAGTCCTTTACACCGTCGAAAAAGAACCGGTAGTGCCTTCCCTTGGAGGCGACGAGCATACACCCGCTTCCCCTCAAAAAGTCACCTCACCCGGCTACCAGCAGCAAGGGCATAAGCATCCCATCGCTTATTTAAAAAATAGCGGCACCTCCAATGATGCGGTCGCGTGGATTGAAGAGCCGGCCTCCACTCTACCTGATCAAGCCGTCGCTTTAGCGGAACCTGTTCAAGCCACGGAATACTCCATCGAACAAAACGTTGAGATTCAAGAAGGGGCTCCACAATTCGGTGCCGAGGATCATTACGGTCCTGAAGAAGAATCCGTCCAAGAACAAATTCAGATCGAAGAGGAACCAGAGCCAACACCGCCACCTCCTTCCATCGCCAATGTTCAAACGGCAATCAAAGTTGCGACCCTCAAAGAAAAAGTGAAAACCGATCCGCATAAACTTGCTGGAAACCGCCGCAAAACGGAAGGGGTCAGGGGCACTCAAGATCTTCCGATCAAACTGGATTCTTCCAAAGCCACCACGCCAATCAGCGGCGGGTTTGATCAAAAATCGGCTAAAGCTGTTGCTGCTAGCAACAAAATTGCAAACCAGCGCATCAAAGAAATTGCGACAAAAACCCACGTTGAGACTGTCAAAGAGCCTGCCGTTGCTTCGCTCGGTTCGCATACCAGCAGCCATCCTAAAAAACCAGCTGGGTCTTTAGGGCAAACTTTCGCCGATCGCAACTCTACCAATGAAAGCGGATCCAGTACCCAACAGCCTAGACCAGTCGAGATCGCTGCCCTAGATACTCCTGTAAAGGGAACAATCCCAAAATCGGAAATCAAAAAAGTAGAAACCAAACAAAATCAGCCGCTGGCGCAAGTCCAAACGCCGGCCACATCTCCGGCATCCCCCCTAACTGAACCCGTCCCTGTCACCCCGATTCCGGAAGAGCCCGCCACACCCGTCTCCACCCCAGCGCCGGTGACGCAGCCATCCGTGCAAACGCCAGAATCCACAGCGCCGGCTTCCGCACCTACTCCTGAGTCTGCTTTGCCACCGGTGACTCCAACCCCGGTCGCTCCGGCTGAAACCCCAGCTCCCGTCTCAGCTCCAACGCCGACACCGCCGCAACTGACTGCTCCTGCCCCTCAACCCGCCACCCCTGTGACGACACCAGCAGCCGCACCAGGACAACCTACACTTCCGCCGCTCAATCCTGCTTTGAATCCAACCGATCAATCGGAAGCCACCCGTCCTGCCACCGATGTGAATGCCAATCAAGATACCGTTGCACAAGCCGCACCGGCTCCGATCAACCGGCAGCAGGAAGTGCTGATCAAGTTCAACAACGTCAGCGTCATTGAGTACATTGGATTCATCAGCCGGCTGACAGGTAAAAACTTTGTATTTGACGAAGCAGACCTCAACTTTAACGTCACGATCGTATCGAATGAACCGACCTCGATCGATAATGTGATGGCTGCCTTGTTGCAATCGCTGCGCGTCCAAGGATTATCGCTGATGGAAGTCGGCAACAACCTGATCATCCACCGCAACCGCAAAGCCAATGCACCAGCCGATGTGGTGATCGCGAATAGCCCAAGAACAAACGCAGATATTGTCACACGGGTGTTTCGTCTCTCCAACTCAGATCCAGAAAAGATGGCTGAGATCATCCGTCCGATGCTGTCCGATCTTTCGATCGTCGCCCCGATGCCGCAAACCGGACACCTGCTTGTGACCGACTTGACAGCTAACGTCGACAAAATTAACGACCTGATCCGCAGCTTAGACGCTTCCCGTTCCGGATTCGAAATCGGCCGCTATGTTGTAGTGTACACCTCCTTAGATTCCGCGATCACGCTAGCAAAATCGATCATGGATCCGATTGCGCAAGGAAAAACCCTTAACCTGATTCCTGACGCAGCCACTAACAGTATCTTTATCGTTTCGACACCTAACCTATTGCAAAGAACGATTGCCGTCTTGCAACAGATTGACGTGGACCAAGGTTCGACAACCATTTTCTCGCTCGACAAACTCCGGGTAGAAGGCTTACCTTCAGGAGAAGAGACAACCGAAGAACCGCAGCCCTCCATTTCCCAAGGTACCAGCCAGCCGATTACTAGCTCAACGATCTTCCCCTCGACCGAAATTCAAGATACCACCGTTCGCTTAAACGACGGATCGGTTCAACAGTTGGTAGGCGGAGTGAGACAAACCGATGGAACTATCCTCTTTAACGATGGCTCCAGCCTTAATCCAGACGGAACAATCAAAACTCCGCAAGGGCAAGTCAAAGGCAAGGTCACCCAAGTGGTCAGCCGCGGCAAACCCCCGGCTCCAGTTAGGGAAGAAAGACTGGGAACAGAAAAAGCTAAGGGAACAAACATCGGAAAAAGCGAACCGATTGAATTCAAGATTTTCAAATTGCGTCACCGCAAAGGGGAGCAATTGGCTACCAGCTTCCAGTTGATCGGGAAAAGCTTGCGCAGCTCCTCCCCGCAAAACTTGAATACACCGTACCTCAACCTCATCGCAGCCCTTGATAGCGTGCAGTGGGTAGAGGGAACAAACTCACTCGTATTTAGCGGTACGCGCCGATCACTTGATGATATCGGGGCGTTGATTGAGCGTCTGGACGTTCAAGTACGCCAAGTCCTGATCGAGATGCTCATCATCGAAACCTCGATTGAAGATTCGTTAAGATATGGCGTGGAATGGGGATCGAAATTCTATGGAGAAGACCTCTCCGGTGCACAAGCCTTCCTTGGTTCTAACACATCTCCGCTGCAAACGACTCTGAATGGGGTGAACAACCTGAACCCTCTGACTCAAGGGTCGATCATTGATGCAACGACTCTCGATCCATCTGGATTAATCACACAACAAGGATTTAGCATCGGGGTCATCGGACGAAGCGTGATCCGCGCCGGATTCCTCTTCCCCACCATCGGTGCTCTGGTCACTGCATTGCACTCTGACGAAATGACCAACATTATCATGAACCCGAAAATCGTGGTTGAGGAGAATACCCCAGCCGAAATCTTTGTCGGAATCAATACTAGCTTCCGGACACAGAGCATCGCTAACGACCAAGGTCAGATCTTAACATCGAACTTCGAGTTCCGCGATATCGGGGTTAAGTTAAAGGTCACTCCGTATATCAGTAATGATGACATCATTACTCTCGAAATCGAGCAAGAGATCAGCAGCATTATCCCTGTAACTCAATTACAGTTGATTCAGCAGGGAAGTCCGATTATTTCGACAAACGCATCAACTCTTAACGCTGTATCACCTGGACCGACCACCCGTAAGAGCAACACGACAACTAAAGTGCACATGCCTGACAGGTTCTTCCTAATTTTAAGCGGCATGATCCAAGATCAAAATATCCAAACCAACGCCCAAATTCCTTGCTTGGGCGGAGTGCCAATCCTCGGCGGAGCTGCACGTCAAATGCGTTACGATGATAGCAAGCGAAACTTAATGATCTTTATCCGACCACAAATCATCGAGAACGACGAAATCCACCGCGCGACCAAACGTCAGCAAGATCTGTATGTCGAAAAAACTCGCCAGAAAAACCGCGAAGATTACGAAGTGGACACAGCGCTTGAGTTCTTGAACATCAAGTGGGATCCATGCGATCCGAACGCCTACCCAGAATTCAACTACCAAGAATAAAATTTGGAGTGCGGTGACTTGTCACCGCTTTGTTTAGCGTGACTCGCCACGCGTATTGAATAAAGTGATTTTTTTCATTACGCGCAACAAGTTGCGCTATTTAAAGCGGTGACAAGTCACCGCACTTCAAATTTTATTAAAAACCCTTCACACTTTTGCTTCGACCAGATAAAATCGTTCCTATGAATAAATCGATCGCACTCATTTCGTGTTTGTTGGCTACTGTGTTCTGCGCATGCCAACCTAAGACGTATATCCTCGAACCATGTATTACTTACATTCCGACAGAGAAAGTTCTCTGTTCTATGCCGGAAGCGTTTCCGCCCCTCACTTGTGATGAATTGCAGACTGAGTGGGGGAAAGAGATGCGCATCGGGCAAGCGTTCGCAATGGAGTTAGACCTCTATCGGGCGATTACCTGTTACAAACGAGCCATGCTATTTTGTCCTCCGAAAGCACGCCGACTGCAAATCCAATACTGCATGCTGCTTTGTTATTATTTAGGCGGTAAGTACCAAGATGCGGCCGACGTCTTCTGGGGATCAAAACTTGATGCTGTACCGGAAGATTTTCCCGGATTCCGGACATTAATTATCGTTTTGTATGACTGTTACAAACGATTGGGCGATAACGTAAAAGCGTGCAAGTTGTTAATGTTGCTTGAACAATACGATCCGGAGGCCGCCCACGACTTGATGCTGTCAGCGGCTTTCTTGGGTGCCGATTTTGAAGCCATTTTGATTGCCAGCGAGGGAGATCCGCGCGAAGCGGATTTGACCGAATGGATTAACTGTTTTCTCAGTCAAACGAAATCGGTAAAAAAAGCGCAATACTTGAATGCCATCTTGCCTGGAGCGGGCTATGCTTATTTGGGACAGACCCGCACAGCTGCAACCGCGTTTATCATCAATGCCCTCTTTATCGCTGCAGCCTACGAGTTTTTCCATCACCATGACTATGCAGCGGGGATTATCACTACGAGTTTGGAGTTGGGATGGTATGTAGGTGGAATTAATGGTGCTGGGCTTGCTGCGAAAAGTTATAACGAAGGTTTGTACAACACCCAGGCTAAAGAGGTGATGATGCGTAACCGCTTATTTCCCGTGCTCATGTTTCAGAGAGCGTTCTGATGCGATACACGCTGCCATTTTTACTCATTATGCCGCACTTAATTCTTGCCGATCCATGGGGAAAAGATGCGGATTTAGTGAATTACTGTCCTCCGGTTGATTGTGAAAATTCTTGTGTGATCGTCAGACAATCTCCTTTAGCCGGAATTGGAGAAACCCTGATTCAATTCCATCAAGACGTGATCTCCCCGATCGATGGCCCGCGTAGTCATTTTATTCCCAGCAGTTCCCAATACACAAAAGAAGCGATGTTAAAATATGGGTTTTTTTGGGGTGTTGCGTATGGTTGTGACCGTCTCATGCGTGAAAACGATGAAGAGTGGGTCTACGAAAAGGTCCAAGGGGAATACGGCTTCCTAAAGTACGACCCTGTGAGATAAATTTTATCGCAAAGGAGCAAAGCAGCAAAGATGAGGGGTTTGATTTTATTTTAAACAGGTATTCGTATTTTTCCCGAAAAAACATAGTATAGTATTTCTTTGCCTCTTTGCTCCTTTGCGATTAATTCATAATTAAAGTATTTAAATTTCATCCTTGTGCGGGGCGAAGAACGTGTGTTTCGACGACAGGTTCGTGCTGCTTGACGGCAGACGGGGTGCTGATGATATTTTTGGCTCTTAAAATTGCCCGTTGGAGCGATTCATTCGGACGACGGTCATCCTGGATAAAAAGATTGTCTTTACCCATCTCATCCACTAAACCGGCATTGCATAAGATCTGCCACGTATTGTATGTCAACCCGCACGCCAGCAAATACCTTCCAGAATCTTTGAAATATTCATACAACTGCTGAATGGCTAGGCAAGTTGTCGCATCAATGTCGCGAGCATTTTTCAAGCGCAGAATAAAGACACGGGTACTATCATCCTCTTCTGCAATCGATTTTAACGAAGTTTGAAACAAATCCGCCGCTCCAAAAAAGAGCTCCCCTTGCACATTGATCACACGAATCAGCTTTTGCTCTTGACGATGGGTTTGATCTAGCGATCCAATCCGTCCCAATTCATCATAAGTGCATTCGACTAAATGCGGCATTGCAGCTTTCTTCAAATAGAGGGTAATCGAAATCAAGATCCCGGTATAGAAGGCTATGTCAAGGCTGAAGAATAAGCATGCTAACAAAGTGGCCAAAATCGCCATGCAATCTGACCGGGTGGCCTTTAAGCATAAGAAAAACTGTTTGGGGTTGACGATGCGTACCGCCGAGACGAGCAACAGTGCCGACAATGATGCTAAAGGGGTTCGCGAGACAAAATATCCTAACGACACAACGATGGCCGCGACGAAGATTGCGCTGCTAATGGCTGCGATGCGGGTGCGGGCTCCGCTTTGATAATTCAAACTGCTCCGGATCGAACTGCCCGAACATAACAGTCCTCCCGTTAAGGCTGAAGCAAAATTACCTAATCCCAATCCTAAAATTTCCTGGTTCACTGCTAAGCGTTGGCCGGTGCTGGCTGCAATCGATTTAGCTACAGATGTCGCCTCAAGAATACTTAAGAGAGCTATTGCAAATCCATACGGCAAAAGGTTGTTCATCAATCCAGTATTGAATGAGGGCAAGCGGAAACGGGGCAGCATAGCGTGGATTTCTCCCGCATCCCCAACTAATGTTACATTCCCGATTTGCCCTTCAGTATAGCGGCTTAACAACCCTGTTTCAGTATACGAGGAAAGTCCCAGCACATGCACGATGAGCCCTGCAATCACAAGCATGATCGCCGGTGAAGGAATCCTGCCATTGATTTTTTTCAACGCGACTAAAATCGCCATGCTGCCTAAACCAATGATCAATGTCGGTAAATGGGTTTCGGTCACGTGAAATAGAATGTAGAGTGATTTTTCATACAAGGAGAACAATCCTTGCGCAGGTGTCAGTCCTAAAAAGGTAAATAATTGATTAATGACAATCGCCAGCGCAGTTCCCGCAAGATAGCCGACAATAACGGAGTGGCTGACAAATTGGAACATGCGTCCCAGTTTAAACATTGCCGCCGCTATCTGCATCACTGCGACCAACAAAGCTAACTGGGTCAAGATCTGAATGGCAATAATCTCCCGCTCAGGGCCGTCAATACCGCGATAATGCGTAAATAAAACTTCTGAGGTGGCATAGAGAACGAGCAATGAGATGGCATTTGTAGGTCCCACAACTAGCTGGCTTGAAGACCCAAATAGGGCCGCAATCAAGGTGCCGAATACTGCAGCAAGCAATCCGCAACTTAAGGGCAGTCCTGCTACTAAAGAATAAGCCAATGCCTGGGGCACAGCTAATAAAGCCACGATCAAGCCTGCATACACATCGGCTTTAAAGGTCTCAATCGAGTAGCCTTCCAAATCCCGTTTAATGGGATCTAATGAAATCTCGTCGTGGGCTGAATAAACCATACAGTCAAGTATACCGTGTCAGGTTAATAAAAATATATATTTTGATGTTCAGCTAATCTTAAATCTTATTTATTTTTAATGTTTTTTATATTAAAATTTCCATCAAATCTCAATAATTTACTAGGTATCCAATGGCTAAACGCCCCAAGCTCGCTATCGTCGGTCGTCCTAACGTAGGGAAATCCGCACTTTTTAATAAAATCTGCCGTAAACGGATTGCCATTGTCGACGAAGCGGAGGGGATCACACGCGACCGACTCTATTCCGAAGCCGAAGTCTTTGGCTTCCCCTTTACTGTCATCGATACAGGTGGAATCGATCCACGCTCTAAAGCTGTCTTCAATCCTGAAGTGAAACGGCAAGCCGAGATTGCCATCGAAGAAGCCGACTCGATCATCATGGTCGTCGATTCGAAAAGCGGGATCACAACCCTAGATCAAGAACTCGCCCGCATTTTGCTGCGTACACAAAAACCAGTCTGCCTAGCCGTCAACAAAATCGACGACATGGCACAAGATAATCGGATTTACGACTTTCAATCGCTTGGGATCACACGAATCGTTGGGGTTTCAGCAACCCATGGTTATCACATTGCAGAGCTGTTGGAAACAGCCTTTCAAGATTTTGACCGCAAACAGCTGATCGAAGAAGATACCGGCGCCATTAAAATCGCCATTGTCGGTCGTCCGAATGTCGGGAAATCATCACTGATCAATTATCTCTTGAACGAAGAACGATGCATCGTAAGCCCGATTCCCGGGACAACGCGCGACAGCATCGACATCTCCTTTATTCACGAAGAAACCTTATATACTCTCATCGATACAGCCGGAATTCGACGCAAACACTCCGAAAAAGAGGTTGTCGATAAGTTTGCAGCCATCCGGACCGAGAAAGCGATCGAACGCGCCGACATTTGTTTGCTGATGCTTGACTCGCAGCAAGGAATAACCCGTGAAGAGAAAAAAATCGCCAACTTCATCGAACAAACCGGCAAAGGGTGCATCATCTTGTTCAACAAATGGGACCTGGTCAAAGGGTTCCGGATGGAACACTGTTTGCAAGGGATTGAAGAGGAAGTCCCCTTCTTAAATTATTGCCCGAAGCTGATGATCTCCGCCAAAACGGGACGGAATATTGAAAAAATCTTCGATTTGATTAAAGAAGTGCATCAAAACTCTAAGCTGCGCATCTCCACCCACCAACTTAACAAATTTATTGCAGATTCCCTGCAGCGCAATCATCCACCCATGCTGCAAGGGAAACGCCTGCGTATCTATTATATGACCCAAGTGGATACCCAGCCCATTACCTTTGTGATGTTTGTAAATTACCCAAATCTGATGGTGGAGTCGTATAAAAAATACCTCTACAACCGGTTTAGAGATCAATACGGTTTTACCGGAATTCCGATCATCTTTCGACTAAGGGGCAAGCAAAAGCCGACTGGTGAACGCACAAAAACGCATGCGCCTGAAGCCAGGGAATCTGAGGATCAAGAGGTTGAGGAGTTCGTCGTTGAAGACTTTGGGGACGAACCAGAAGTTAATGACCTCATCAAATAATCATAAATTATTGTATTTACGTAGTTTACGAGAAAAAAAACTCCTGTATTGAATCTTAAAGAAATTATTTATATAATTAATTTTAAGACAGGGTAAGGTTACCCTGATTTTTTTTCATTTCATTAATTAATAATAAATCCAGGAGTTGTGTATGCGGACTCTAAGACATCTGCTTTTTGGCTTCCTCCTCACTCTTAGCATTCCCCTCGCTGCGACCAATCCTTGGGATTTTAACGTTTACACACTTCAAAACATCGGAACCCAACAAAATCCCTATGGTTCTGATTTTCAGGGTATTGCAGGATCAGGTGGAGACGACTACTTCAGCGGATTTAGCTTAAACGCCTTAACGGGACCGTTCGTGTATTCGTTATATTCCGGAGGAAACGTCAATTTCCAAAATGGTTCTATCTCGAACGGCGGGATTGAAGCCCTAGGCAATGTGACTGTCAATTCAGCCTCGGTCTCAGGCAATATCCATGGGGGCGGCAATTTATTTGGAAATAGCGGATCGATTAACGGATCCGTGATTTTAGGCGGGCAGAATTTCAAAGGGCCCAGTCTGAGTGTCAGCGGGCCGATTCAAACGAATGTTCCTTTTGTTCCTAGCTTAGATTTGTTATCTGTTTCAAACTTCTTTGCCAGCGCCAGCCAAACCTGGGGCGGCCTCGCACCCACGGCGACGTGGAATAATGTCTATGGACAAATCGTGGTCAGCAATCTGAGCTCCGGCAAGAACGTTGTGAATTTATCGCTCAGCGATCTAAACAGTGCTTGGGGGATTGCGTTGAATGGTCCTAGCGATGCTTATGTGATTATCAATATTCTAGACGCAGCGGTAAATAATGCCCTGATCCACGATATTACATTTAATTTATCGGGCGGCCTCACAAAAGATGGTGTGCTCTATAACCTGCCTAATGCGGAGTCTTTACTCTTAAGCGGCGGGCAATACCTGAGCATCTTAGCGCCCTTTGCTGATGTGACCCACAATCCGGGATTGGTCACAGGGAACTTAGTGGCCGAAAACCTCTATGGCAGCGGACAGGTGAATTTGGGAAGCTTTATTGGATTCAAGGATTACCATGTAGGGGTTCCTGAACCCTCGACCTATCTGATCCTCGGCAGCTTGTTAGGAGGTGTCATGTTCCTAGCCTACAGACGCCGCAAGCACGCCCACGCTTAAGACCTTTTCATCAAGCCTGATTGCCCTGCAATCAGGCTTTTCTATTGATTTCTATGATCTTTCCAGGTATACTAGGTTAAACATTACGGAAACCCATGTTTAATCAAGTTTCATACAGTTTGATGCATGAAGAGAACCGGGCACACATCTGCCTGAATGGTTCCCTCCTTTCCGTCGTCGCTGTCGTCGTCGTGCGCAACGCGCACTAACCTTATTTTCCCGCTTACATTTTACGTTCTAACAAAAGCCAAAAAAGTTTCATCCATGGCTTCATGATTGACCACAGAGGTGGTTTTGTAAACAGACGACAGTCATTAGGTTCATATGATTAAAAAGTTATATCAGTCAGAAACGTTAGCCATCGGGTTAGCGCTCTTTTCCATGTTCTTTGGAGCGGGAAACATCATTTTTCCCCTAGCCGTAGGACAGTATGCCGGCGATAAAAATCTGTACGCCATGATGGGGTTGATCTTAACCGCAGCCATCATGCCTATCGCCGGAGTCATCGCGATGATTCTCTTTGAAGGGGACTACCGCCGCTTTTTTGGGCGCTTAGGACACATGCCAGGCTTCCTCCTCGCCTTGACTGTCATTACCCTGCTCGGGCCCCTTGGTTCCACGCCGCGGTGCATCGCGCTCACCTATACCACCCTTTCGACAGCCTTTCTCTCGATGCCGATGCCTCTTTTTAGCGCATTGGCGTGCGGCGTGATTTTTTTGTTTACCATCAAGAAAAATTACATCTTAACCTTGCTCGGCTGGGTGTTAACTCCGGTGTTGCTTGCTTCCCTGATCGCCATTATTTTGACCGGACTTGCAACGCCGCATGAAATTTCCAAGATCGATGAAGCGAATCTCAACTTATTTCTGCATGGATTGAAAGAGGGCTATAACACCATGGATCTGCTGGCGGCGTTTTTCTTCTCCTCCACAATCCTGACCATTTTAAAGCTGCGCTCACAAGATCCTGCCGCAGGCACCCATTTGAACATTGCCTATAAAGCTAGTGTAGTCGGCGCTATTTTGCTAGGGCTGGTTTACATCGGGTTTAGCTATCTTGCAGCCTTTCACGGCCAAGATTTGGCGATTAACGGAAAAGACGAGCTCTTAGCCGCGATTACGCTTAAAATCGCTGGATCGCATGCTGGATTACTGGTATGCATTGCCATTTCATTCGCGTGCTTAACGACAGCGATCGCGCTGATTTCCGCCTATAGTGATTTTATGCAGACGGAGGTATTGAGAAACAAGATTCGGTACGAGTATGTATTGATCGGATCGCTGCTGGCAACCTATCTTGTTTCGATCTTTGAATTCAGTGGCATCTCAGCTTTCTTAGGTCCGGTTTTAGAGATCAGTTATCCTGGCTTGATCGTGTTGACCTTTTTGAACATCGCAAACCGGTTGACCGGATTGAAGCTATTGAAGCTGCCGGTCTTCGCGACATTTATCGGGTCTGCCTGGGTGTATTTTTATTATTAACAGGACAAACATGACAAAAATCGTCCTGAATGTCCTGTTTACCTCTCGCTGGCTTCTTTGTCGGAAAGCCACTCCCCTTCATCAAGGAGGTGTTTAGCTTGCGCGTTTGCAACCTTGTGGTCATAGGTGGAAGGCAACAACTCCACTTCGCGATAGTGATAAGCCGTGACAGGAATTCCTAATGCAGTCATGGCAGCATCAACCGATTGCACCATTTTTAACTGATCGTCAAGGAAGACCACCTCAGAGGGATGCCAATCGATTTTTTCTAAAAAAGCCTGCAACACTTCTCCCTTTGGATGGGCAGCCGAAGCTAAGATGCCTTTATAAAAGCGAGGCTTGGAATCTTTTTGATTGAGCTCCAAAAAATCTAGCTGAGGAATCTCAGGAAAGGAATAGGAGAAATCAAATCCTAGTCTGGCAAGTTCATCATAACGCCAAACTTCCATGCTAGGAATCGCGCCGTATTCGCCTCCATGCATCGCGGTTAACGCAATGGATCGAATCCCGCCTTGATGGAGTTCGCACAAAATAGCGGGCGAGTCCGGATTAACCAGCTTAACCTGGCGTTTTTGCAGCACTTTGCTGGAGATGTAATTAAATACCCACTTTTTCTTTAAGGGCACATCAGGATTTTGGCTCATCTCTCTAAGCCATTCGTTTTTCTTATTTTCATTTGCTGGCTGAAGAATCGCATCGGTGGGAATGTATAACGTCGCATCCACATCCACAACCACGAGGGCATTGCTATTGAGTTTTTGCACATGGGCTTGGAAGGGTTTTAGGTTATTAATTTCAACAATCGTTCCCCACCCGAACGGAGTGGACAGACAAAAAATAAATAAAAAAATACGAATGATTAAAAACATTTTTAAAACCTTTTTAAGAACATTATACACGCCATCATTTTTAAAAACGACCAACGTTCTACGCTTTGCAAACCGTCATGGCATAAATGTCGCGCGGTGCCCCATGTGCAAGCACCCCTGCACATTGACGCAGGGTCGCGCCAGTTGTCATCACATCATCCACCAATAAAAGGGTTTTATCGTGCAAAACCTCCGGATCGTTCAAATAAAACCGGTTGCTATTTAACCGATGGCGCTGTTCATGGCTCAAACCCGCCTGGCTGTAGTCACCTGATTGACGCCGCAGCACGTCTGTGAATGGACGGTTCAACACCGCACTTAACTGTTCAGCCAATAATCGGCTTTGATTATATCCTCGGTCTAGCCAATGGGAAAACGACTGCGGCACCGGGATAATCAAGTCTGGCAAAGGCCACTCCAATTTAACCAGCTGAACCAGCAAAAATGCTGCCAACCCCTTAGCCAAATAAGGCTTTTGACCATACTTCATCTGACGAACAAGCGTGGCTGCCGGACCTAAATACGCTAACGCGGCTGCCGCCTTCACAGGACAGGTTCGATACGCACAGTGCACACAGTGGGTCGCGGAGACTAAATCGCCAGCCGCAAAGCATTGGACGCACCTTCCCTCCGCTTCCAGGAGTTCAAGCAAGTGCGTGCATGGATCGCACAAATACACATCCGGTTGCTCTATAGGGTCACCGCAATGCAGACAGGACGCCGGATAAATCAGGTTGAAGAAAGAACGTTTGAATGCGTAAAACATTTATTTTTTATGCATGGTGATCGAAGGGTGGGATAGCGAGCCGGCAATCGAAAACGTAAATACATCTGTTCCTTTGAAGATCAAATTGTATGGCTGAACGCCAATGGTCAGATCCAGCGAGCCGCTCAAGTCAATCACTCCTTGGGACGATTTAGGCAAGATGTAGCGTAACAATTTGTTTTCGGTGTGGACATCTTTCAGTTTGGTGATCACGATCTTATCGCCATTCATTTTGTAGTGGATGGAGCCAGCCACCGGAATCAGCGCTTGCGGAGTGATCCCGACCGCTTTTAAGTGCTCCAGCTGTTCCGACGAAAAATAGGCAGAAGGGAGCCGGGCATCAATGCGCTGGATGGTCAACACTCCGTCATTCCGGTTTAATTTTAGGGTGCCAGCTAGTTCTTGAATGGTCGTCTCATAAATCGTAGCTTTCTGGCTGATAAACGAGTAGCTTCCGTCGCTGACTCTCTTCCAGCGCACAGGAACATTTAAAAATGTTGCCTGCTGCGCCAGAAAATGGAACTCTCCTGTTTTGCCGCCTTGACGGGCGACTCCGGTGATTTGAATGGGATTTCCTGGCAAACGATAGTGTCCCGTGAAATTCAATTGGTCGCTAGGGATCAAATATTCAGCTTGCTGCAGGACCAATTGATTAAACTTAAGTCCACTGCCTTTAAATGTCAGGGTCACACCTCGTTCAGAGGAATAATGGCATTGCACCTCCTCATGCTCATCGACGGCATAGCCGGCCAGCTCCAACCCTTGCAGGGAGCCTTGCAAGTCAGCCGAAGCAATCCAGCCGTTCGATCCCTGAAACAGATCTAAATCCAGCTTTCCTTTTCCATGCATCCACCCTTTTACCGATAAGCCGTCGGCCATTTTTTGCAAACCAGCAATTTCTTGAAGATTGTCTAAATGGATATCCAACAAATTGATCTGCGCCCGCAGATGATGAGTGCGCTGATGGTAATTGCCGCTTAGTCCCATTTTCAACGATTTGCCTAAACGTACGCCCATATACGGGATTTTTAATTCGCCTTGACCGTACTCCATCTCAGAGGAAAACGAGAGATCGTCAAGGTCGAATGCCTCGACAATCCACTGACCGCTGCCAATCTTTCCAGAAGTGGACAATTTTTGAAATGGCTGCGCACCAAAATTCAACCGTTCCCCTGTCAACACATATTCCCAAACGTGATCGCGTCCTGAACGATAGGTCAAATCCAGCTGGAAACGCCCTTGTGCATGATTCAACTGAGCAAATACCGATTCAGGAATAGTGATCAAACCAGACCGGCTCAGTCGTTTTAAGTCGTAAGTCAATCCGTTTAGATCAAACCCCGCGTGGAAAACCAACGCGCCAAGCTGAACATCTTCGACCGTTAAGGAAAACCGTTTGGGCTGAATCGATCCAATATGGGTCAATTGGGGATCAAATACCACCTGAAGCACACGCGCTTCTGGATCCATTTCTAATATGCCCGCTGCCCGTACGACATCCCGGTTGCGGTCTCCCAGCCACACATCGAACGCACCGCGGCGCTGTTGTGGGGAAGGAAGCTCGATTTTCTCTCCGTTCACGGTGTACTCTTCTGCACCGTCAGCCGACCCGAGCAAAAGCGTGCCCTGCAAGTCCGTAATAGTCAATTGATCTTGAGGAAAGGCATAATCGAAATTAAGGCTGATGTCATGCAAAGATGCATCATGAGCCCCAAGGTTTAACGTTCCTTCTGATAATGAGCCTTGCACCGCTGCCTTAATCTCACACGCCCCTTGTTTACAAATCATCTGCAACTGATTGCCGGAGGTTGTCAGGCTGATCTCCCCTTCGAGCGGCACCTTCAGCAAAAGATGATCCGGGTGATATTTCGCAATAAAATCTTTCAATTCCGAAAAGGTGCCTGTGATGGCATCACTCACGAGATTCATCTCGAGCGCTTCAGGATCATCCTTAAGCGGTTTGATGAACACTTGGCCATAAAAATGAAATCCTTGGAAGAACCCATCGGCACGTTTAAATGCGATTCCCTGCTCTGCAGGCGTCAGCACGGTTTGCAAATCTTCCAACACAACGCCGCTAAATGCATCATAGAAGCGCCCTTCATTCAGGGAGATGGAAAACGGATCAAATTGCAACTCAGCTTCTCCCATTTCAAGAGCAGTAATGGCAGGGAACGGGATTGAACCATGCTGGCGTGTAATCGCCACTTTCATTTCGCCATGGTGACTCAAAAACTGAAATTGGGTCGGCTCCAGAATATGATTTTCGTGAATACGGATTTGCCCGTTGACATGCTGCAAGGTGGTTGCGCCGCTGTGAAGGCTGACTCCCCCGTCTTTCAAGGTCAAATCTGCCGATAGATTCTGCCCATATGAAATTTCACCGTCAAGCTCTCCAGAAAAAAAATCCACATGTTTCATCAAGGGAATGACGACCGCCGCTAGAGGTTTAATGGCTGCAAAATCGTTCGCGTTAAAATGATGGAGTTCACCTGCCAGCCGCTTCAGAGTCCGCCCGTTGAGTTCCAGAGTCCATGCGGATGCACCAACCGTGAATAAAGCTGAAATTTCGATTTTCTTATCCACCCCTGCCTCGAGCTCAAATCCGAGTGGATGGTTGGGATTGTTAGAAAAAACCAGCTCTCCCTGGTCGGAACTCAGGCGGGCATGCGGAGTGAGCGGAATCCAGCTTGTGATTCCCAGGTGAGCAGGAGGATTCCAACCGGTGAATTGATCGCTGATTTTCAAAACGGGATGAATTAAATGAATCTGGGCATCGATCGACCGCTTGCGCCAGTCGATGGTGTATTTTACTTCTGCTTTTTCTGCAATCAACTCTGTTCCAGGACCTAACGGTAAGACAGGCTGGAGATAGACGAGTTTTTGATTTTCCGAAATAAGCCGTTCATAGCGAAAGGGCTCGCCTAAAAAGCCGGATAAATAGTTTTGCAGAAGCCGCTGAGCAATATAATCTTGCGATAAATAGACACCGACATAAACCAGGCAAACAAGAATGATTAATCCTAAGCATGCATATTTTTTCATAAAAATTCCCTGCTCCTGCCCGTGTCCGCTGTTCTTAGTAGATAGGTGAGCAAAAGGTATACAAAAAAATCCAATTGTTAATAAAGAGTTTTATCGGGCAAGGGCAGGGATTACGAATCTATTGACTTTTGCGTTTTTTTTGTTAGCCTATAAAAGTTAATTTACGCCCAATTTTTAGTTGCCAAGGTCATTGCGATGCTTCGTAAAATTTTAGATTACCAACTTTCGCTAACGCAACCGGGGAAGCCTCTTGCTAAGCTGCATACGTTAGTTCAGGCGATGGATACCTTCCTGTACGAAGCGCCGGTCAACACGAAGCGCAGCCCCCATATCCGTGACGCCGTCGACCTTAAACGGTGGATGATTATCGTCGTCTTCGCCCTGCTGCCCGTCTGTTTGATGGCCATCTGGAACACCGGCCTGCAAAGCTTCGTCTATTCAAGCGGCGACTACCGCCTCATGAATGAATACCTTGCCTCACTTGGATCGCTGCATGACTACTTCGCCTTTGCCGCAAAAGATAACCGCTATCTGACTATCTTAAAAGAAGGCGCTTCCATCTTCCTGCCGATTGTTCTTGTCTCTTATGCAGTCGGAGGGTTGTGGGAAGCCCTATTCGCGTCCATCCGCGGCCACGAAATTGCGGAGGGATTTTTGGTTACCGGAATCCTCTATCCGCTCATCCTCCCACCGACGATTCCGTTATGGATGGTTGCTGTTGGAGTCTCCGCCGGCATCGTATTTGGCAAAGAGATCTTCGGAGGCACCGGCATGAACATTGTCAACCCTGCCTTGTGCTGCCGCACTTTTTTATTTTTTACCTTCCCTGGAAAAATGTCAGGCGACGTGTGGGTAGGAAGCCACTCCTCGGTTGTACGAGAAAGCTTAGCCAAAATGAACCAAGATGCCAACCTCTCCTCCATGGACAGCTATACACAAGCGACTATGCTCGCCAAATTCAACGTCAACCCGGAAGTTAAACGGATTCACATCGACGCTATCGCTAGCAACAACCTAGGCTCCGACGTCCAAACCTATCACGCACTGCAATCCCATTTTTCCAGCTGGACCGCCGGCGGACACGCCGACGCGAAATTGGGCCAGCTCACTGCCGAGCAGATGAAACAATTTGTCACCTCGCCGCTTGCGGACGGCGGACTTGGCCTCTCCCCCGGCTACTATGACGACGCCTATCGTTTTGCTTCCTTAAACTACGGCATCGGGGATAGTAACCACGACACCGTCTGGTTCCTGGGCAATAAACTCGGATCGCTAGGGGAAACCTCAATACTCGCCTGTTTGATCGGTGCGCTGATCCTCATCTTCTTCGCCGTCGGATCGTGGCGCACGATGGCCGCTACCGCGTTAGGGGCATTTTTAACCGCGAACGCCTTTACGTGGGGCGCCGCTCTTTTTGGTGCGGAAGGCGGAGCCTGGGCGCCGGCCCCCTTTGGCTTTCCCGCTTACAAACATTTTTTGCTGGGCGGCCTAGCCTTCGGCCTGGTCTTCATGGCAACCGATCCTGTGTCGTCGCCGGTGCAAAAATCAGCCCAGTGGGTTTTTGGCCTGATGGTGGGAATGGTGGCGATCGTCATCCGAGTGATTAATCCAGCCTATCCAGAAGGAGTGATGTTGGCGATCGTGATGGCTAACTGCTTTGCTCCCCTATTTGATTATTACGCTGTCCTCAATTTTAGGAGTCGCAACCGTGCCAGAGTCCCCCTCAAAGCCGCCGCTTAATGTAAATACGAATGCATTTACATTTCTGTTCATGGTGATCCTAAGTTTCGTCTGTGCAACCATCTTGTCTTTGCTTGCCAGCGCTTTATCTAAACCGCAAGAGGTCGCCAAAGATCTCGACCGCAGTAAAGAGATGATGAAAGCGGCCCGGATTATCGGCTACAAAGGCAATTTTCAACTTGTCGAAAAACAAACCATCACACCAGCAAAGTATGAGCAAGGGGGGATCCTCGTTCCCACCCAAGAGATTGTTTTGCCTTCGCGCAATGATATCCTCGATGTCTACAATCTGCGCCTAAAACCTTTTCTAGTCGATGCACAAGGCAATACCACGACGTTTGAAAAAGCGCAGATCGACATGCAGAAATATTTGACCGATTATAAAAAAACCGGCTACTACAAAGAACCGCTAAAACTAATTTATAAAATCCTTCCCAATCCCCAAAATGCCGCCGAAATCAAAGATTTGGAAAACAAGCCGCCAGTCGGCTATGTCATTCCAGTCAACGGATTCGGCCTCTGGGGACCGATCTACGGATATTTAGCGATCGAGCCAGACGGCAATACCATCATCGGCATTTCGTGGTATGAACACATTGAAACACCGGGACTCGGCGCAGGGATCGGCGAGGAGTATTGGCAAACCCAGTTTCCGGGCAAACACATTTTTCAGGCCAACCCAGATGGCAAAACCGATTTCATGAGCGCACCGATTGGCATCGTTGTCGTCCGCGGCAAAGTGACTGAAGTGTTAGGGGACAACCCGAAAGCGTTAAGTGCTGTCGACGGAATGGCCGGCGCCACCCTGACCGGCAATGGCGTCACACAAGCGTATCGCGATGTGTTTACCGCTTACAAGCCATTCTTGCAAAAAATTCATGATCAACATATCAAATCAAAAGAGTGAGACCCTATGGCAAATAAACCGCCCGTCTTAAATTACTTCACAGATCAAATTTGGGGCGGCAACCAAATTCTCGTTGCAGTGCTCGGGATTTGTTCTGCTTTAGGGGTCACTAACCGCCTCTCGGTAGCGATCACAATGGGCTTGTCAGTCACGTTTGTGACGTCATTTTCTTCCTTCTTCGTCTCGCTTCTGCGCAACTACACACCCGACAGCGTCCGTATGATCACGCAGCTGGCCATCATCTCGGTTTTTGTCATCATTATCGACCAGTTCCTCAAAGCCTATTTTTTTGGCATCTCAAAAGTATTGAGCGTTTTCGTCGGACTGATTATCACCAACTGCATCGTCATGGGACGCACCGAGGGGATGGCAAAGAACGTCGAGCCGATTCCCGCCTTCCTAGATGGCGCTGGAGCTGGCATGGGGTATGCCATCGTGCTGTTCATCGTCGGGGCCATCCGCGAGCTATTCGGATTCGGACAATTGCTCGGCCACCAGATCGTTCCCCTGAATTGGTACGCAACGGCAACGACTGGAGGATACGAAAACTTAGCGCTCATGGTCAGTCCACCTGCCGCATTTTTTATTTTAGGCGGCATGATCTGGCTGTTTAACCTAGCCAAAAAACCGGCTTAGTCGAGGATATTGCTTATGTTAATGGGTCCATACGAATCGATCAACTTGCTCGGATTATTCATCCAAGCGGTATTTATCGAAAACTTCCTCCTGGCTAACTTTTTAGGCATGTGCACCTACTTGGCTTGCTCAACAAAGTTGAAAACCGCCAATGGACTTGGAGTTGCCGTCGTATTCGTATTAACCATATCAGGAATGTTGAACTGGTGCGTCCATGCGTTCGTCACTGGACCAGGAGCGTTGTCGTGGCTGGGGTATTTTGGACTTGATGTCGCCAATATCGACTTAAACTTTCTTGAATTCTTATTGTTTATTTCGGTCATCGCCGGATTTACTCAAATTTTGGAAATATTGATTGAGCGGTTTTCCCCAGCTCTATACATGTCTCTCGGACTATACTTGCCTCTCATTGCTGTTAACTGTGCGATCTTGGGCGCCTGCCTCTTTGCTGTCACGCGCGAGTACCCCTTCCTGCCCAATTTAGTCTACGTGTTTGCCTCTGGAGCAGGCTGGTGGCTGGCGATTGCCCTGATCGCCGCTATCCGGGAGCGGTTGGCTTCGGCCAATGTCGTGCCCGCCCTGCGCGGCATGGGAATCACCTTTATGATGACCGGATTGATGTCGATGGCGTTCCAAGGGTTTACCGGGATTAAGCTTGCTAACCCCAGCGGCACGGTTCCTATTAGCGAAGTTGAAAAACAAGTCGCATCAAAATAAATTTATCGCAAAGAAGCAAAGGGGCCGGTTAAAATAATTTCTTTGCTTCTCCTAAATAACAAATTTTATCTGATTATATTTTAGTTGGTAAGAATGTCTTAAACAATTCAACACGAAGCGAAGCAGGTCCTCTATGGCCCTCTATCGGTAAATAACTAGAAGAAAAATTCAACACAGAGGCACGAAG
>JAGVLX010000080.1 GCA_020054065.1 Parachlamydiales bacterium
CTCCGTCTCTGCGTTGAATTTACTGCAAAATACTATAATTCCAACTCATTGTTATTTCCCGGTAGGGGGACTCCGCCCTGCTTCGCTTCGTGTTGAATTGAATTTAAGACATAAGAGGCAATGAAACGTGGATATTTATATAAACCTAAAAATCAACGAAATAGCAATTTGTTATTTAGGAGGGATGCAAAAATCCATTTAGAATATCTTAGCTGTTTTGCGCCTTGGTTCGATCTTTGCGATAAAATGATGGAAAAGGCTTTAAATCATAAATATGATGAAGCTGTCTCTTTCGGCTTTTTACTCAGCTTTGAGCACTTCCATGAAGGCGCTTTGAGGAATATTGACTTTGCCAATCTCCTTCATGCGCTTTTTACCTTTCTTCTGCTTTTCCCAGAGTTTGCGTTTACGGGTGATGTCGCCGCCATAACATTTTGCGGTGACGTTTTTCGTGATGGCGCTAATCGTTTCGCGTGCAACAATTTTACCGCCAATTGCGGCCTGGATCGGCACACGGAATAACTGTTGCGGGATGACTTCTTTCAACTTCGCGCAGATAGCGCGCCCTTTGGATTCTGCTTTCGTGCGATGCACGAGGCAGGAGAAGGCATCTACCGGTTCTTCATTGACGCGAATTTCTAATTTGATGATATCGCTTTGCTCATAACTATCGAACTCATAATCGAATGATCCATAGCCGCGTGTGATCGATTTCAATTTGTCGTTGAAGTCAGTGATGATTTCGTTTAACGGAAGCCGATAGGTAAGCAGCAAGCGGCGTGGATCCAACGTTTCCGTTTTGATGCAACTGCCTCGTTTTTCTAGGGCTAGCCCCATCATCGCGCCTAAATATTCATTGGGGATAATGATATGGGATTTCACCCATGGCTCTTCCACCCACTCAATCGTCGTAGGATCTGGATAGTGCGCGGGATTATCTACCTCTTTTACCGATCCGTCTGCCATGGTAAAGCGATAGATGACGCTTGGCGCCGTGCTGATGATATCAAGATCAAATTCTCGTTGGATCCGTTCAAAGACAATTTCCAGGTGCAGCAAGCCTAAAAATCCGCAGCGGAACCCGAATCCTAACGCCATGCTACTCTCTTGCTCGATATGCAAGGCAGAGTCGTTCAATTGCAGCTTCACCAACGCATCGCGCAACGCTTCAAAGTCGGTTGCATCGATCGGATAGATCCCTGCAAATACAACGGGAGAAATAAGTTTAAACCCTGGCAGCGGTTCTGGAGCGGGATAGCGGTGCAGCGTGATCGTATCGCCGATTTTAACATCGCCGGTGTTTTTGATGTTGGCGATCATATAGCCGACTTCGCCAGGACGCAAGACATCAACGGGCTTTTCTTTGGGCGTAAACGTTCCCACTTCCAATACATCGAACGATTTGTTGGTCGCCATCATTTTGATGAGAGCGCCTTTCCGAATTTCGCCGCTGATGATCCGGATATAGACCATCACGCCGCGGTAGATATCATAGTGGGAATCGAACACCAAAGCCCGCAGCAGATCGTCTTCAGGTTCTTTGGGGGGCGGAACTTTCTCCAACACCTTCTCTAAGATCAGATTAATTCCAATCCCCGATTTGGCGGAACAGTTGATCGCATCGCTTGTATCCAGGCCAATCACCTCTTCAATCTGTTTGCGTACCCCTTCGACGTCGGCTGAAGGCAAATCGATTTTATTAATGACCGGTAGAATCTCTAAGTTTCTTTCCATCGCCAAATGCACGTTGGCTAAGCTTTGAGCTTGCACCCCTTGCCCGGCGTCCACAACGAGCAGCGCGCCTTCGCATGCTGATAAAGATCGGGATACTTCATACGTGAAGTCGACATGTCCAGGCGTATCGATGAGGTTGATTTGATAAACATCGCCATCTTTTGCTTTGTAATACATCGTCACCGGATGCGCTTTGATCGTAATTCCGCGCTCCCGCTCTAAATCCATATCATCTAAAACTTGCGCCTGCATCTCCCGCGCCGAAACCGTATTGGTAAGTTCCAAAAGACGGTCGGCCAATGTCGATTTCCCATGGTCAATATGGGCAATGATCGAGAAGTTTCGGATTTTTTTTATGTCGTATTTAAACATGGAGTTAGATCAGTTAGTGTTTGAAATGATTATAGCAGACATGGCTAATGCGGCCAAGATGACTCGAACATCCACCGAGTTGCCCCGACTAGAACCTGAATCTAGCGCGTCTACCAGTTCCGCCATGGCCGCAAAAGAAATGCGAAATAAAAAATGCCGATGGCAGGACTCGAACCAGCACCTAGTTGCCTAGAGTAGATTTTGAGTCTACCGCGTCTACCAATTCCGCCACATCGGCATAGATTTCTACCGCGAGAGTATAGTGCAATGCAGAATTAAATCAAAACCTTAAATAGTTTTTATACGCCTTCTCCCACGTGACCGTCACTTTTTCCTGCAAATCCCAATCATAACGCACTTGAATGCTTAGGTAAGGATAGGGATGGCGATTGTCAAAATCACGCCCCTCTTTTTTATTAAACACCTTGACAAACACCTCTTTATTCATCCAAGGGGGAGTCGACACGTTAGTCTCGCCTTTAGTGAAGCGGGAAAACTCTTGATACTCTTTCAACCCTTGATATTTTGAGGTTTCTTTGTAGTAATCAATAATGTATTTGACAATTTGTTCGGGTTGATTCTCCATCCCCTGCACGTAAAAAGAAACTTCCGCCCCCACCTGGTGTTTTGAAGAACTGTTCTGCACCGATGAATCGACATAAGTGTTATGGTCAGGGCAGCGATGGCCGCTGGTCACCACCACCCGTTTGCCCGATTTATTCTGGATATAATTCAACAGATCTATCAGAATAGGATAGATAAATTCTTTGTTGTTCCTCAAAGGCAAGCTATGTTTTTCCGCTCCGCCACAATCGTGATAGCGTTGAAGTTCTTTCCCGTTCTCCGCGACAATGCGAGGCGGATTCAAAATGCTGCCTTTACAGCGAAAATATTCCTTGGTAATCCGCAATTGATTTGAAGATTGCCCTTCTTCCCATGGGTAGGTTGGGGGTGTCTGCGGGTCCGCGGGTGCAGCAGCAAAGAGAAATTCACCTTGATGGCGATAAACGAACTCGCCGCGCTGATTTGTGCGGCGCACGCTTTCTTCGGCTGGCTGATCGGAGTTCGAGCATCCGGAGCATACAAGGAAGCAGAGAAATAAATAGGAAGAGGCAAAACAATTTTTCATTGGCATGATCATATGGATTGGGAACGAGAATATCAACTGATACTATTTGATTTTGACGGCCTGCTCGTCAACACCGAGCAGCTCCACCATCAAGCGTATATCAACCTTTGTCGCAACCGCGGGTATGCATTAGAGTGGAGTTTTGAAAATTTTTGCAAGGTCGCCCACTACAATTCGGAAGGGATTCGGCGGGAGATTTACCGGATCTTGCCGGAACTCCATAAGCAGGTTCCCGATTGGGATATTTTATACGCCGAAAAGAAGCAAGCTTATCTGGATTTGGTGGCTAAAGGAGCTGTGCAGCTAATGCCTGGCGCACACGAGCTGCTGGTGCGGCTGCAGCGTGTTGGCGCAAACACCTGTGTGGTGACCCACTCCGCCGCCGAATTAGTCAATCAGATCCGCCAGCAGCATCCGATCTTGGGATCGATTAAGCATTGGATGACGCGCGAAGATTACTCCAAACCTAAGCCCGCGCCAGACTGCTATCATGAAGCGATTAAACGGTATGCGGCGCCGCAAGATGCCGTATTGGGTTTTGAAGATACTCCGCGCGGAATCCGGGCGTTGATTGAAACCTCGGCCAAAGCCGTCATGGTGGCATCGATCGATTACCCAGAGATTCCAGAATTCATCAAGCATGGAGTGACCCGAGTGCGGTCGCTATTGGATGTGTTGACCATCAAAGGCTTATAAGACAGGACTCACACGACATCCAGGACAAACAGGACCTTCACGACACATTCGCCTGGCATTTGCCCAAAAAACCGGTTTGAAAAAAATTGAAAAGAAAATGAGAAGCACACTTACGCATGCTTCTCATTAAAGACGTTAAACTATTAACGTGCGCAGGGATCGCAAGGATCGCAAACTGGTGGGCAAGGATTGCACACTTGTTTGTAGTAGTAGTTTGGAACGTAGTCGCATTTTGTGTCGCAGATCGTTCTTGTGCAAGTTCTGCATTTTTGCACATCATAGTACTCTGGTTCATAGCGGCAGATGGTTTCGCAGTAGTAGTCTGGAACATAACGGCAGCGCTGAACTTCATAATACTTTGGAACTTGTCTGCAGCATCTTTCTGTATAGTATTGCGGCTCTTCTACACAACGGTAGGTGTTATAGTAGCAAGGCTCATAGTGGCAGAAGCATTGGCAGCCGTTTTCATTGACTGGTCCAACTGGATGATCTGCTGGTGGTTGTTGATTATCGTATCCTTGATGTCCTTGATCAGCGTAGACTTGTTGACCCATCAAGGTACAACAAAACATTAAACCTGCGAGAAAGAATTTTTTCATGGCTAACCCCCTGAACTAACGTTAAAAATTAAACAGGCATCTGATTTTTTTTACCGATCTATTCACTGGGAATCCTTTAAATCGGTTGATTACCTTAGTTATGGGTATGATATTTTTTTGATTTATGGTAAATGATTTTTTTAAATCTGGAAGGACGAGATCCAGAATAACCTAATCATAAGTCACTCAGTCATAAATGACTTTAACCAGAAAAAGTCCTTGTGGCGGAACAGACTGACCTGCCTTCCGTCGGTCGCGGCCATGAAAGATACCGGGGATCTCCTCCAGTTTGATCTTCTTAGATGCAGCTGCCAAAGCCGTCCCTACTAGGTTGCGGACCATTTTATAGAGAAAGCCGTCCGCTTCAAATTCGAGGCGTACTCCTCCCTCCTCCGGAACGACATCCGCCCGAATCATCGTCCGCACGGGATCATGCGCTGCCACCCCTTCTGTCTGCGAATTGGCAAAGGCGGAAAAATCATGCGTTCCGAGATAGAGCTCCATGCAGCGTTTAAGCAACTCAAGATCAATTCGATAAATCGGTTTATATACCGTGTTTACTTTAAACGGATCTTCAATCGGATCGAGATAGAGATGGTAGTGATAGATCTTCCTTTTTGCTGAATAGCGGGCATGAAAATCGGGCGGGACAGAGTGAATGCTTTTAATCCGGATATCAGTGGGCAGCAACCCGTTAGCCGCGCGTAAAAAGCGGTAAGCATCTACTGGACGATCGAAGGTGAAATGGGCAGTTTGCCCAAGCGCGTGGACACCGGCATCGGTGCGTCCGGCGCCGACCAACTTTACTTCCCGCCGCAGGAACACTTGCAAGATCGATTCGATCTGCTCTTGAATGGATAAGCTGTTAGGCTGGATCTGCCATCCGCCGTAACGGGTTCCATCATAAGCAATGGTAATCAGATATTTATGGCTATCTTCTTCACCCATAAAGCTTATTGGAGAGAATGACACTGGCAAACTGCAGGTCATCCGGGGTGGTGACTTTTAAATTATAAGGCGACCCTTGGACGATTTTAACTGGCTTTCCCGCCAGCTCGGCGAGGGAAACATCATCGGTGACCGTCAATTTTTGACGGTTCGCTTCGCTAAACCCTTGAAGTAAAATATCTTTATGCAACGCTTGCGGGGTTTGAATTTCGTGGAACTTTGAACGGTCGGGAGTCCTTAACACAAATGCATGGGCATCCGTTTCTTTGATAGTGAACTTCAGCGGCATCGCAGTGGCGGCGGCTCCGTGCGTTTCGGCAGCATGCAACACCCGGTCCAACAAACTGTGGGTGATGAAAGGACGCGCTGCATCATGAATGCAGACCAGATTGCTCTTCGCAACCATTTTTAATCCGTTTTCAACCGAGTCCTGCCGGCGCTGGCCCGGAGGGGCAAACCGAACCGACACTTGATGTCCCAGAATTTTGTCAGCGCTGGATTCAAACAATAAGAAATACGGTTCTTCACACACAACCACAAGCTCGCAAATATCGGGATGGGTAAGGAGCGTTTCAAAACTATGGATGGCCAGCGGCTTTTGGCCTAAAAGGAGGTATTGTTTGGGGATGTGGGAATGCATGCGGCTGCCGCTTCCACCCGCCAGAAGAATCGCGCTGCAGCGCTGGGGTTTGTTCATATCGACCTCTTCAAACTTATAGACGTTATTTCAGGCACGGAGAACCATCGGAAAGGGAGGGCGCTTCCGACTCCCCGGTTAATATAAATCCACCGTGCATTCCGTTGCACAAGCCCCCTTCCATACTCCTCGTTTTCGAGCAACGCAAAACGGTTACGCATCCACGGGATATTTACTTGAAACCCATGCGTATGTCCACTCAAAATCACGTGTCCAGGATAGCGGTCTAAGTAAGGGATGGCATCGGGATTGTGGACCAAAATCAAGCCAGGATAGCGGTTATCGTACCCTTTAAACGCTTCCTCTGGATCCATTTTTCCTAAGACGTATTCGCCTAAACCGCATAAATTTAGTGCACTGTTTTTAAAAGGAATTAATTGATGCGCATTATGCAGAAGTTTAAACGGGCTTTTCTCGATCAGTTGCACCAGTTCTTGGTGTAATCCGGTTTGTCGGGCTTGTTCGGTAATGGTTTTCTTTAGAGGGGTTTCTTTCAGCAACCGTTTAAACCCGCTTAATAAGGTGGATTCATTCGCATCGATGACATCATATTCGCCGTTTGCATTGACCGAGGTAGCACGCGCATAATCATGGTTGCCGAGGATGGCAAAACAACCGAGCGGAGCATGAAATCCATTAAGGAACTTTTGCAGCCGCTCCCGATCTTCAAGCTGCGCATAGCAAATAAAATCGCCGGTAAACACAATCAAATCGGGTTTTTGATTCTGGATCCGAGCTTGGATCTTATTTAAAAATCGGTCGGACAAGGCGTGATGTAAATGCAAGTCGCTGAATTGGACAATATGCAGCGATTCCAGTTCACGCGGAAGGTCTTTAATGGGAAGATTCAGCTGCGTGGTCTGCAGCAAGTTCGGTTCGATAAAACGGGGCCAAATGCCCACCAGGGAGGCGATGCACCATAAATCCCAGAGGGTGTGCCCAGCGTATGAGATGAAGCTCTGTTTAATTCGACGTTGTTCCATAAATTACCACCGAGCCACTGAGACCACTGGAAATTACCACTGAGCCACTGAGATCATTGAGAAGGTATGAGATTGAGATAAGGAGAACCGTTTTCCCTTCTGATCATACAGTTCATCTCAGTTATCTCATATATTCTCAATGATCTCAGTGGCTCAGTGGTGAATTACTAACGATTTTAGCAGGTTTAGCGGTAGAAATAAATGAAAATAGAAGCGCCGAACGGGGGAAGTTGAGTCAGTCCGCGTTCGGCACGATGAGATCCAAGAAAATTAGCTCAGGTGTTTTGACACTTTGCCTGGCATTTCAAGCATGTCAATTTCTCTATCGATAGAAATTCCAAACACTTTTGCCAAAGTCGCGTCGGCTTTGATTTTACGTTTGTTGGTTTTGGATTGAAGGTTGTGTTTTTTGATGTAGTCCCAGAGTTTCTTTGTCACTTCCGTACGCGGCATTGGACCACGACCGACCACAGCAGCGAGAGTTTCGCTAATCTGTACAGGCTTTTGAAGCGCAGATGTGCTCTTTTTTTTGCTGGCTGTGCTACTTTTTGTTGCTGGCATAGTTGCTCCTTTATGGGTTAACTCACATACGTTCGATGTAGAGCTAAGGCTCCACTTTGTTCGTCATAAGGGATTTTTTAGCCTTCTTGTCATTTTAGTGCAAAACATTTATGACGCTGAAGACGGCATTTCCCTAGAGGATAATTCATATCTTACTGAATAGCAATAAGATAATTCGATTATAACCGTTTAATTAAATTTCTGGTAGTTTTATGAACACATTTCCAATAACCCTGAAACCCTATTGTACCCATGGCTGTCACACCCCGCATACCCCTCTCAGAACGTATCCAGAAGCTATCCCAGACTGTTAAGGAATTCCTTGAGACCACTAGTCCGTTTGAAAAAATTGAAATTCTCAACAATTTATCTGAGGTCCAGGAGTACCTGAAAGGGCACTCGGCGCTCAGCGATGCCATCGAAGGCCTGCCGACCGAGGGCGAGTTGGCTTTGAAATCGATTATCGCCATCGGAGAAGAACCGATCCTCTTCCAAGGACTAGATGAACAAGCTTTGGCGAGTCCGGAGTTCAATCTTTTTTTGGGACAGCTGTTGGATGTGGAGAAATCGTATGACACAATCGGCGGGATCATTGGATATCATCTGACTGTTTTAAAATTGATTATCGAAAACAATGAAGCTGGCTGTCAGATGGATCATGCCGTGCGCTACTCCAAACCAGAGGGATTGAATTTGGCCGAGGATAGCGCAGAAATGCGCCAGGCGGTCATCGATGGCCTCGTTAATTTGCCGCAGCTCGCCACCTTTTATCCTGTCGGAGGCGCCGGCGACCGTTTGATGCTGAAAGATGAAGAGACCGATGAAATGCTGCCCGCTGCGCGGTTGCAATTTGCCGGCAGAACTTTATTGGAGACCAATTTTCGGGATTTGCAAGGACGTGAATATTTGTATTACAAAGTGTTTGGCAAGCAGCTGTTAACCCCAGTTGCCATGATGACCTCGCACGAGAAAAACAACCATGCACATATCGTCAGTATTTGCGAGCATAAGCGGTGGTTCGGGCGGCCGCAGCATTCGTTTTTCCTTTTCATTCAGCCGTTGGCGCCGGTGATCACCAAAGAGGGACATTGGTCGTTAAAAGCGCCTCTACACCTGAACTTAAAGCCAGGCGGTCATGGAGTGATTTGGAAGCTTGCACACGATGCTGGGGTATTCGAGTGGCTTAAAACGTTAAACCGATCCAAGGGAATCGTCAGGCAAATCAACAATCCCATTGCAGGAACCGACAACGGAATTTTAGGATTGATTGGCGTTGGATGTCAAACGGGAAAGAGCTTTGGGTTTGCGTCATGCGACCGTTTGATTCATGCTGCGGAAGGGATGGATGTCTTGGTCGAACGCAAGCAAGAGAGCGGTTATGAATACTGCATCTCCAATATCGAATATACGGAATTTACTAAAAAAGGATTGGAAGATGTTCCGGAATCTTCCGACAGCCCCTATTCCGCTTTTCCGGCCAACACCAACTTGCTTTTTTTTGACATTGCAGCTGTGAATGAGGCTGTCAAACATAATCCGCTGCCCGGCATGGTTTTAAATCTGAAAAACAAAGCCATTTTTTTGGATCGCGATGGCACGCGTTCCGAGATAGAGGCCGGCCGACTGGAAACAACGATGCAAAATATCGCGGATAGCTTTGCCGATGTATTTACTGAACCGATCCATCATGAAACCTATCAAAAATTGCGCACATTTTTAACTTACAATCAGCGCAGCAAAACCATCTCGGTCACGAAGAGAGTATATACTCCGGGAAAACCCGCCCATGAAACCCCTGAAAACAGTTTTTACGATTATCAAACGAATAACCGCGTTCTGTTGACCGATCACTGTGGCTTTCAAGTCCCCGCTCAAATTTCTTTAGATGCCTATTTAAAAGATGGACCGCCCCTTATTTTTTTATTCCACCCTGCCCTTGGGCCATTGTGGAGCATCATCGGCCAGAAAGTGCATGGCGGGCGTCTGGCGCCTAAAGCGGAGATGCAGCTGGAGATTGCAGAACTGGATGTGAAAAATCTGGATCTAGATGGGAGCCTTTACATCCGTGCTCAAGCCGTAATGGGTGAAAAAAATACCCAAGAGCTTTTGCGTTACAGTGAAATGTGCGGCAAGTGTGAATTAATCAATGTCACCATTAAAAACAAAGGGATTGATTGGGAACGGAGCCTTCCTTATTGGAAGACGCAATACACCTATCATGAAGCGTTGAAGATCGTGCTGAAAGGCACGGGCGAATTTTATGCCGAAAACGTCACTTTCAACGGCAACCATCTGATTCAGGTGCCTGACGGCGTACGGATGACCGCCTTTGAAGAGAATGGAGTTTTGCAGTTCAAATCAGAAAAAATAACCAAGCCAACCTGGTTTTGGAAGTACGCGATCACCGACGATAAGCGGATTCAATTAACAAAAGTAAAAGTTTAATGGACGATATGGACTAAATGGACGATATGGACGTCCATGCCGTCCATTTAGTCCATATCGTCCATTTATTGGCACGCTTGATAATTTTCGATGAAGGGGCAGCCGGCGCAGCTGGCTTCATAATGGGTGCAGAAATCGCGATGCAGCTGAAAAGCCCCCTGCTCCAACCGCGCTTTTTGGAGGATTTCCCCTTTCACCGTCTCGCCAAAAAAACGATGCGTCAAGTAGCGACTTTTGCTGTTTTTATTAGCCGGTAAGGCCTGGTAGAACGCTTCAAAGGCTTTCAAATCATTCCCTTTCAAGGTGCGATATAATAAAGGCAAGATCACATTCACCAACATCGCGGTTTTTAAATCTTGTCCAACCAATGTCATCACCTCTGCGCGCGGCTGCATTTCAAAAAGCATATGCGTGTTCCAATACGGATCGAATCCACTTGGTATCGCATCCAATAACGCTTTTCTTAACGTAGCTGCATGATGCAGTTCGGTATTCCATCGATGTAAAATATTTTTCCACAACACATCCAATCGGATTTCAGTAAGCAATTTTGCCAAATAGGCAAGCCGGCGCACCGGATGGTTGAGCGGCCGCACCCGGTCGGTTCTTAGGTTGACTTGGATGAGCGTCTGCCCAATCTGGCCGCCCCACAAATTCCGCAGGTATTGATAAGCATGGGAGGCACCCCATCGGCTCAAATACGGTTCTTGAAAGTAACCTGAGGCCCCCAGTAAGATGGCATGCATGTGCGCTGCATCATCGATGGGAGACTCGGACAATTGAAGATACAAATCCAAAAAAGGTTCCGCATTATGTTTATAGCCCAACGCCATCGCCAAACCGGCGCCTAGCTGTTTTTCCACGCTACCTGCATGCTGTTCCAAGTATTCCGCTTTTTTAAGCAGCCGGTGATTCGCCGCTGAGGCAAAAAAATAACGCGCATCCTCATTCGGCATCGAATTAAAAATCGCATGGGCGCATTTGCCGCTGCCAACAAATTGCTTATA
Source organism: Parachlamydiales bacterium (assembly GCA_020054065.1). Lineage (GTDB taxonomy): Bacteria > Chlamydiota > Chlamydiia > Chlamydiales > JAEYWL01 > JAGVLX01. Next base: position 11,172 of record JAGVLX010000080.1, read on the forward strand.
AGGATACAAATCAAGATCAACCAATTGCAGAATGCGAGCAGGCGGCACAGTCAAACGGTCTTCAAAATAAGCTTGCTGGACAAAGCGTCCTTTTATTGTGGTTAACATGCGTGTGCGCTCTGGCTTCCATAAGGAAAGATGCAACATGACTTTCGAATAGTTCGCATCTTGATGATGGCCGTGGTGATACCAATTTTCATCGGCCATATCGATTTCGATATCGCCTTTCACTTCCTGACCATCGATCACCAAATGCGCTTTTAAAAAATCGGGACCCGCTTCGGAATTCCAAATGCCGGGAGAAATCACCTGAATGGCATTTCCTTGAGGGGATAAAAGGGGATGGAAATATTTTTGCTCATACCACATCACCTGCAGATGCCGCTCGTGCAGGAATTGATAAGGGTGCGCCGATTCGGCACACACCGTTAGCCGATGAGGAAGAACGCGCGAATAGTCAACAGCCATAAAGGCTGCAAGTTAAGCAGAACTCTGCAATGGAGACAATAAAAATTAGTTGGCTTTCGGTGTCAGCTTGATGTCTTTATAAGACCATAAGCTGTCAGTTGCTGCGGCACCGGAAAGAACCCCTTGATCATTGATGTCATAAATAAAGATGCGGTTCGGCTTTCTTAGCCAATCATAACCCGCATCTTTATCTAACAACTCATGGATCATTTTCACTTGCCCTTTTTCCCACAAGGCCGAAATAAAATAATTGTATTCAAGACGGTACACTTTCCATCCGACGACCTGATCTTTATTGTTCATCCGCGAAGGTTGAAAATCTTCTAAAATCTTTAATCCCTCTTCAGGCGACCAGAAAAATCCATGCACATTTTTTGTTTCGCGATCGACATAACGTCCGATGAATGCTCCACGGTCATTAAAATCCATAATCCATGCATCGGAAGTTGGCAGCGTAGACAAATCGATCATTTGGTAGGTGTCGTGTGCAGGATCATAAATCGCGTAAATGTGTTTATTTTCTTCCGTTTTATACTTACCCAAGATTTCCCCTTTGTTATTTAAAGCTGTTGCCACGAAGTGATCCATGTTATAAACAGTGTAACGGCTGTTTTCCCAGATGGCAAAAGGCTTAAAATCTTCATAGGATGAAAAGTGAGTTTGATTAATGACCAAGATTTGTCCTAGGTCATTAAAACCTTTAACCTTCATTTTCTGATCTTTCCACCGTTCGTCTTTAGGCGGTGTCAAATGCTGGATTCCGGTTACCGGATCGTAAAAGAAGATGTAGTAGTGCGGTTTAAATCCAGCGACAAAATAATCCAACGCAATCTGTCCCTGATTATTGATGATCGGCGAGCGGAACCAGTACCAATCGGAGACAATGTTTAACCCCTCATAGCCACTGTCTGGATCGTAGCGATACAGTTCAAAACTGTGCCAGAAATTTTCAAAAAACCCGACCGATTGCCCATGCTCATTTGTATCTTTCAACAGGCAGCGATTATGCATTTGTTCGACGGTGTAGGTGTCAAACGCAGACAGCTGTCCGCAGAAAAAAAGGGCTGCTAAAAGTACGCTAGATAGTTTTTTCATCAATCACTCATCGCTTTGGTTTCAAGATTATGCCTTGCAGGCTGCCAGACCAGAACGCACCGCGTCCTGAAATCACTCCATCGTCGTTAATGTGATGGAAGGAAAAATATTGATCTCGCCATCCCTGGGATTGCGGATCTTCATCCAACAATGCTTTAAGAAAGTAAATCTTTCCCTTTTCATAAATGACCATTTCTTCCCACTTCCCGAAATCTTGAGGATCATACCAGGCCAACACTTGATTCTTATTGTTGAGACTGATGGGAATCAATGTTTCTAAAATTTTCATTCCTTCTTCAGGCGACCAGACAAACCCCTCATACCGATAGGTGTATTTATTGTAAAAACGTCCAATCACCATCCCGTTGTCATTAAATCCACGGACGCGAATAGAGTCGCTAGGTAGGCGTGAGATGTCAACAGGTCGGATGGTTTGATCATTCAGGTTAAAAATCCCATAAATATCCCCATCCCGTTCAGAAAGATATTTGCCAAACACTTCCTGTTGATTATTTAGGTATAAGGCCGAAAAGTTTTTCACTTGATAAACGGTGAATTGATCTGCATGCCAAATCGCAAAAGCGGTCGAGAGGGTTGTTTCAGGACGTCTCGCATTGAGAACCAACATCTGCCCATGTTGATTCAAAGAGGTCACTTTCATCACCTTGTTTTTCCAACGCGGATCTTTCGGAGGAGTGATGTGCTGGCTACCCTTCACCGGATCGTCGAAAAAGATGTAGTAATCTGGATACAACCAGTTAAACATCTCATAATCATACGCAACTTGCCCAAGGTCGTTCAGAAAGGGTGCCTCATAAAAGGCGTAAATCCTAAAATTCAATTCCACGGTATAGTTCCCGATCACCTCTAAATCCTTAAAGCCGCTTTCAGGATCATGCGTATACAGTTGAGGGGCGAATCCGTTGCCAAAATAGCCCACCGATTTACCCGATGAATTCGTCTTCATCACCACATTATAAATCCCCCCGGGATAATTCATTGTCTCAAGATGGTATGTGTCGATCGCAGACAGGACGGGAAAAAAGGCGGCCAAAAACAATAAATAAAAACGGATGAGATATTTTTGCATAAAACTCATTTTGATATAATAATTCACAAATTATTATATAAATTTGAATAAACTACAACTATTTTGTGGTTTTATATAAAATTATTGATAATTTAAACCTCATTAACTATTATAGAAGGATAAACCAAGGAATTTTTATGAATAACGACATGACAGAACGCTTAGCCAATCTCAATCAACGCCTCCAGCATATGTCGAGGTATCTTTGACATCGCTTCAAAAGAAGCCAAAGTAAAAGAATTCGACGCTCAAATGGAAGCGCCCAATTTCTGGGAGAATAACGACCGCGCCCAGAAAGTGATCAGCGAAGCCAACCAACTTAAAATCTGGACCACCCCCTACAAAAACCTGGAAGGGCGCCTCGCGACCGTCCGGGAACTCCTGCCGGAAGCTTCTGCGATGGGCGATCAAGCGCTGGTAGAAGAACTGACCGGAGAACTCACCAAGGTGGAAGAAGGGCTCGGCGAACTGGAAATCAAGAAGATGCTTTCCGGGGAAATGGATAACAAAAACTGTTATCTGAGCATCAATTCCGGTGCCGGCGGAACCGAAGCGTGTGATTGGGTGGCCATGCTTTCGCGCATGTACCAACGATGGGCCGCGCGCAGAAACTGGCAGGTGGAAATGGTGGATGCCCAAGACGGCGACGTCGCGGGGCTAAAAAGCATTACCTTAAAATTTAGCGGCGATTTTGCTTACGGGTACGCCAAGGCTGAAAAAGGAGTCCACCGGTTGGTGCGAATCTCCCCTTTCGACGCCAACGCTAAACGGCATACCAGCTTCGCTTCAGTCGATGTAACTCCCGAGATTACAGATGATATCGCAATCGAGATCCGTCCGGAAGAGATCCGGGTGGACACCTTTCGTTCCTCGGGCGCCGGAGGGCAGCACGTCAATAAAACTGAATCAGCGGTCCGGATCACCCATCTAGCGACCGGAATTGTGGTTTCGTGCCAGACGCAGCGGAGCCAAGTGCAAAACCGGGAAGCATGTATGAAAATGTTACGCTCGAAATTGTACGAAAAAGAGGTCACGGAACGGGAAAATGCCCTAAAGGCGATGAGCGGCGAGAAAAAAGAGATTGCATGGGGAAGCCAAATCCGCAATTATGTGTTTCAGCCCTATACGCTAGTGAAAGATACGCGGACGAAGATCGAAAGCGGAAATATTCAGGCTGTGATGGATGGGGACCTGGACCCATTTGTCTATGGGTACTTAAAAGAATTTGGTTGAACGCATGAATAAAGACCTGGAAGAGGTACCGGGGCTGGTACTTCGGTACACAGAAATGAGCGACGCCAAATACCTGAAAGAGTGGTTAATGGACCCTTCTGTCGGGCGCTGGTTCCCCATGTCCGAGGAGTCTGAAGTGGATGATTCGGTCAGCCGGTGGATCGGATTTTCCCGCTATAAGTGCAGTTTGACGGCCGTGATGAATGGGGTTCCCTGCGGACTGGCGACTCTTTATTTGCATCCTTATCGCAAACTGGTCCATCAATGCGAGTTTGGCATTATTGTCTCCCACCTGTTCCGCGGCAAAGGGGTGGGTAGTCATCTGTTAGCCGGACTGATTAAGCTGGCGAAGGAGCAGTTTAAAATCGAATTGATTCACCTGCAAGTGTATTCGGAAAATCCGGCGATCAAATTGTATAAACGCTTTGGATTCAGAGAATTTGGACGGCAAAACACCTGGATTAAAGAGAACGATAAGGTGTACGCCGGCCGCGTCTTCATGGAACGGATGATTTAAAAAACAGGACCAGGACACACACGACTCACAGGACAAACAGGACCGGTGCTTGCGTCCTGAATGTCGTGAAACTCCAGGGTGTCCTCATCTAACCTTATTCCCCTTCACTTTTAAAAGCGGTTTTTTTAAACTTAATGCTCTTACTTAGACATTTATACCGAAGAAACTTGAAAAATTGGGGATTTGACAAGGAGGCGCCCTGAATTTGAATCAGGCGTCCTCGCCGGCGCCGAAACAGCTCAACTTGAATAAGTTGAGCGATGCAGGCGGATTCAAAGTCAGAGGCAAGCCGACGATGTCAAAAACCAATTTTTCAAGTTTCTTCGGTATGTAACCTTTTTTAGGATCCTATGACATTGCAGCAAGTTTTAGAAAACGCATCGGGCAAAAAATTGAAACTCAAAATCAACAACAACCGTTCGACAATGGTCAGTGTGCGGTGGGAAAGCGATTTAACCCGCGTTTCCCTGCACCAAATGTTTTTAGACGCTCCAAAGAATGTCATGGAAGCATTGGCATGCTACATCAAAGGAGATGACCGGGTTCTGGCGCCGAGCATCAAAGCGTTCATCCAAAACCAACTCACCCAGCTGCACTACCCTTCTCCCGCTAATTTAAAAACCGCAGGCAACCATTTCAATCTCCAAGAACTGTATGACAAAGTGAATGCGGAGTATTTTGAAGGACGCGTCAACTTATCGATCACGTGGTTTGGAAAAGAACGGCAGCCACGTTCTAAAATCGCGTTAGGGTTGTATTATGATCCCATGAAGCTTATCAAGATCAATCGCATTTTGGATCATGCCGATATTCCTGAATACTTAATCTCTTTTGTCATCTATCATGAGATGCTGCACCATGTATGCCCTGCGTATGTGGATGCGAAAGGGATCAACCAAGTGCATACTCGCGAATTCAAGGCCCGCGAAACACAATTCAAAGATTTCGAGCGGGCTCAAGAATGGCTGCGCAAACATTTAAACCGTTTCTTTGGGGAGATAGACTAGTATGGCAGGTCATAGCAAGTGGGCCAACATCAAACACCGCAAAGGGCGTGCCGACGCAAAAAAAGGAAAGATTTTTTCCCGCCTCATCAAAGAATTGATCAGCGCCGTTAAACTTGGCGGGCCTGACCCCAAGAACAACCCCCGGCTGCGCCTCGTCATTCAAAAAGCCCGCGTCGCCAACGTTCCAGGGGATAATATTGAACGCAACATCAAAAAAGCGATGAGCGACGATCAAGCGGACTACACCGAAGTCACCTATGAACTCTATGGACACGGCGGTGTAGGGCTAGTCGTCGAAATCATGACCGATAATAAAAATCGGGTGTCATCCGACATGCGGATTGCCACCAACAAGCGCGGTGGAACGATCGCCACCCCTGGCGCCGTGACGTTCAATTTTGACCGCAAAGGGGTCATTGAAGTGCTGCGCGAAAAAGCAGTGGAAGAAGAGTTGTTCACCACCGCCACGGAGGCCGGAGCCCAAGATTTTGAAACGACGCCCGATCGTTATATCATCAGCACCGATCCAGCCGATTTATTCACCGTCAAAGATGCCCTAAATGCTAAAGGGATTGAATGCGCTGAAGCCAGCTTGGAAATGGTTCCTAAAACCTATATCGAATGCGATGCCGAGACAGCTAAAGCCAATTTAGATCTCATTGATTGGCTGGAAGAGTTGGATGATGTGGACTGGGTCTACCACAACATGAAAATCCCCGACAACATGCCAGAGTAGGAGCAGCGCCTATCTACACTGTCACTCAATTTCCGTGTACGCCCGAACAGCTTCTTGCTTTGGCCGGATCTTACCGAGACCTGCCAGGGACATTCTTACTCTATTCGGGCGGATCGCACGATTCAGCCCAGCGCTCGATCTTATTTCTCCTACCTTTCAACACGTTTAAGATTGACCGCGCCGACAATACGAGCTGGGATGTATTAAAATCTGCTCTCGCTCTTGACAGGTCACCTTATCCCAATTGGACGGGCTATATCGGTTACCGGATGGGAGCTTACAGCGATCAGGACAAGTGGATGCAAACCGCGTCTGGAACCTATCCCGATCTCTATTTACAGCAAAGCGCTGTAACCCTCATTTGCGACCACCGTTCGCAAAGCGCGCAACTGATTATCCACGAACAGGCGCAACCCTTTCTGGATTGGACGCAGCAGGCTATTTTAAACCGGTTGCGGGATCCAAAAAATTGGCCTCAGACTGAATGGAAGATGGATTTAGGTTCTGCGCTGTTGCTTGAGTGTTCTGACACACGCGAACATTTTATCGAGAAAGTCAAACGCGCCAAAGATTACATTTTGGATGGCGAAATCTATCAAGTCAATCTATCGCAGCAATTCCGCTATCAATCCACACTCGATCCCTTTATCTTATTTCAACGGCTGCAAGCGCTTAATCCAAATCCATTTTCTGCCTATTTGCAGTTGCCGTTCGGATCGATCATCTCGGGATCTCCCGAACGATTCTTACGCAAGCAAGGGCGGCGCTTAGAAACCCGCCCGATCAAGGGAACAGCACCCCGCAAAACGTGTCCTGAAGCCGATCAAACCAGCCGGGTTCAACTTATCCAATCGGCAAAAGAACAGGCAGAACTGCTCATGATCACCGATCTCATGCGCAATGATTTGAGCCGGGTCAGTACGGCAGGCTCTGTCCGCGTACAAGAGTTGCAGCGCTGCGAAGAGTATACCAATGTCTTCCATCTGCTTTCGATTATTCAGAGCACCGTCAAGCCGGATTTACATCCCGTGGATGTGATCCGCGCCTGTTTTCCCGGAGGCTCCATCACCGGATGCCCCAAACTGCGCGCGATGGAAGTGATTGAAGAACTGGAAAAACGCCCCCGAGGCATCTACACCGGCTGCATTGGTTATCTGAACGGCAATGGCGATTTTGATTGGAACCTCGCAATCCGCACCCTAACGTATCAGCAGGGCATCGTCGACGTGCAGCTGGGAGGCGGCATTGTTGCTGATTCCGATCCGCAGTTGGAATATGAAGAAACCCTGCACAAAGGCGCTGGCATAAGAGCAGCACTAGGATGCAACGCATGAAACCTTCACTCTTTACAAGTATGCTGGTTAAGGATGGGGTGATTCCACTTTTTAACGTCCATGCCGAGCGTTTAAAGAACGATTGCGCCCGATTTAATCTGCCGTGCGAGATTACACCGCAGGCTTTGCGCGAATTTGCAGCGCAGTACCCTGCCCAACAAGGAACTTGGCGGATGCGGATCATTGTCCATCCTAATGCACCGCAAGAATACACCCTGGATCCCCTACCCGAACCCGTTCCAAAAGCCCTATCCCTTGTCACTTATCCCCATCCGCTTGACTTTACTTTTGCCTCTTTCAAACGATGGGGTTGTCCGAACCGCAGTGCGATCCAAACCTTCCTGCTACAATCAGGCAGCGACGATGTATTAAAAATCCACCCCGATCACACCCTCTTGGAAACTGCGGTGGCCAATATCATTTGGTCCTCAAAAGGAATTTTTTATACCTCCGATCCCTCCCTTCCCCTCTATTTTGGGGTCACCTTATCTTTATTAAAACAAGTCCACCTCAGCCAAATTTCAATGGCCCAACTTCCCTTGGATTGCAAAATATTTACTATTAATGCCCTAAGAAAGGTCTCTCCGGTGCGGGCAGTGGATAGGCGCGAATTCCCTGCGGATTGGGAAGCCGCTGAACATTTGAATCGAGAGCTCGTGCAAAATTCTCTCATCCAAAACTCATTTTTGTTATATAGTTAACAGATACAAAATTAAATTAGATTTCTATGCATCAAAAAACAGCGCCTATTTCTCAACTCTATCCAGCTTACGAACTTACACAAATCGATCAAACCAACATTCCCAAACACATTGCAATCATCCCGGATGGAAACCGCCGGTGGGCTAAACAACGGTTGAGCTCCTCAGCAGTCGGACACCGCGAAGGATGCGATACGATTATCGAAATCGTCAAAGCGGCGCGGGAACTGGGTGTCAAAGCCTTAACCATTTACACCTTTTCAACCGAAAATTGGAATCGCCCCAAAGCCGAGATCGATGCCCTTATGAATTTGCTACAGGAGTTCCTGATCCGCGAACGTCAAACCATGATCGATTATGGAGTGCGCTTGCAAACGATTGGAATTCCTGAACGATTGCCTGAGTTTGTTAAACAGGAATTGGCGGCGTGCAAAACGGCTACTGCAGATGGCAATCAGATTGATTTTATCCTCGCCATCAACTACGGTTCAAAAGATGAGATGTGCCGCACCTTCAAAAAGCTTTTGGAACAAGTTCAAAAGGGCACACTGCATGCCGATGCGATCACTCCGGAATTGATCAGTCGCAACCTAGATACAGCCCCTTGGCCTGATCCAGACCTCTTGATCCGCACAGGCGGAGAGCACCGCACCAGCAATTTCTTGCTCTGGCAAACAAGTTACGCCGAACTCTATCTCAGTGAGATTTTATGGCCTGATTTTTCGCCGCGCGATCTACTGCAAGCCATCAAAACATTTCAAAAACGGGAGCGTAGGCTCGGAACATGAGTTTTTCCTCATTGAGCAATCTTTCTCAACGGCTGATTGTCAGCGGTGGTGCTGTCATTGTATTGCTGACCCTCATCTACCTTTCCCATCACCCTTTATTTGCTCCTCTCTTCGCGATCGCCCTTGCTTGCGTAGCCGGCTTTGCATTGTGGGAATATTATCATATTAGCGAGGTGAAAGGATTTCATCCGCTCATTAAAATCGGATTGTTCACCACGACCGCTTATGTCATGGCGTCCTTCGTCAACATTCAAGAAGGGCAATCTTCGATCTTGCCGACCTTTATTTTAGCGCTAAGCTTTCTGATGAGCTTTACCTATTTTTTTCTGAATGATGACCAGCCGCTAGGCAACTTAGCCATTACCACCTTCGGAATTATCTATCTGGCTATCCCGTTGACCTACCTGCTGAACATCAATTTTGGCATCCCCCTGGAAAATGGACGGGGTGATGGCCGATGGTGGGTGATCTTTACGCTGGCGGTCACTAAAATGACCGATACCGGCGCATTTTTTATCGGCAAAAGTTTAGGACGCACGAAACTAGCCGAACACATCAGCCCCAAAAAAACAATCGAAGGGGCCATGGGCGGAATGGTGTTTGCCGTCGTAACAAGCTTTCTATTTCCTTATCTGATCTATGTATTGGCCGGTGAAGGCAGTTTTTATCTAGAGTTGTGGGAAAGCATCATTTTGGGGATTTTGATTGGAGTGCTTGCGCAAATCGGCGATCTCGGCGAATCGGTCCTTAAGCGAGACGCAGGGGTCAAAGACAGCAATCAGCTGCCGGGCTTAGGCGGCATGCTCGATATGGTGGATTCTCTTGTTTTTACGATCCCATTAGTCTATTTTTATCTTTTGATTTAGCGAAGAGGAGTATTTTATGATTATCACCATTGATGGCCCGGTTGCCACCGGTAAAAGTACAATCGCTAAAAAACTAGCAGCCTCGCTGGGATACATTTACTTCGACACCGGTGCCATGTACCGTGCATTGACTTATGGGGTCCTTAAAAACAAAATCGATTGCACCAATACCGACCAGCTAAAAGAGTACCTCAATCGGTTTAGCTATAAAATCCGTTCTAAGTTCGGTGAAAAGTATTACTATGTGGACGGAGAAGATGTGTCGCAGCAAATCCGTGGTGACGAGGTCACCTCCAATGTTTCCCGCGTTTCTGCCCTACCCGTTGTCCGGGAAAAACTGGTTTCCCTGCAGCGTGAATTAGCCTCGGGAGTCAATGCCGTCTTTGAAGGGCGCGACATGGGAACGGTCGTCTTCCCTGACGCCAGGTTGAAAATCTTTCTCACCGGCCGTCCTGAAGTCCGGGCACAGCGGCGCTTTGATGAATTGAAAGAGAAGTTTCCCGAAGAAGCTGCCAACCTGACGATGGAAAAAGTGCTCGAGGACCTCAATAAACGGGACAACTATGACTCTTCTCGCGAAACATCCCCTCTCAAACAAGCAGAAGATGCTTATCTGGTAGATACTTCCGATCTCACGCCGGACGAAATCGTCTTTAAAATCCTGGAATTCAAGGACGCAAAAGCCCGCCAGAAATAGTCGAAACAGGACAAACAAGACTCACACGACATACAGGACGAGTTTGCCCCAGGCAAAGAGTCCCATACTCTCGGTTGAAAAGAATAATTATTCGAATTAAACTTCTTTTTTTTCATAACTCTTAACCAGGTAGTAATAATGAAAATCGGAGTCCCCAAAGAACAGAAAACGCAAGAATATCGTGTCGGCGCCACCCCCTCTGCTGTCGATGCCTTAAAAAAAGCCGGCCATCACATCGTGGTCCAATCGGGTGCCGGATCCAAAATCGGTTACAGTGATGAACGTTATGCTGAAGCGGGCGCACAGATCGTAGACTCCTTGGATGATGTGTACCAATCGGAAATGATCCTAAAAGTTAAAGAGCCGCAAAAACAGGAGTTCCCTCTCCTCAAAGAAGGGCAAATTCTTTTCTGTTATTTGCATCTAGCCCCCGATCCGGCGCAAACGGCTGAACTAATCAAAAGCAAAGTGGTCGGAATCGCCTACGAAACCGTTACCGACTTAAAAGGCAACCTGCCTTTGCTTGTCCCCATGAGTGAAATCGCCGGACGCATCTCGATTCAGGTGGCTGCGACCGCTCTGCAAATGAACTTTGGCGGCAAGGGGCTGGTCATGGGCGGAGTGCCAGGCGTTCCTCCCGCAAATGTGGTGATTATCGGCGGCGGCGTGGTCGGAACAGAAGCTGCCCGCATGGCGTTGGGATTCGGATCAGATGTCACGATCATCGACCGCAACCTCAGCCGTCTGCGCCAGCTGGATTATTTGTTTGGACCCCGGCTAAAAACCCTTTATTCTTCGACCTTAGCCATCGAAGATTCGATCAAGCATGCGGATGTCGTGATCGGGTCGGTCCTGATCCCCGGAAAAAAAGCACCCAAGCTCATCACGCGTAAAATGATTGCTTCCATGGAATCTGGCTCGGTCTTTATCGATGTGGCGATTGACCAGGGAGGGTGTTCCGAAACTTCTAAACCGACTACCCACGAAAACCCCACATATCTAGTCGATGGTGTTGTTCACTATTGTGTCACCAATATGCCAGGGGCTTGTTCACGCACCGCGACACAAGCGTTGACCAATGCGACGCTGGAATATACGCTCAAGTTAGCGAACAAAGGGTACCGCGTTGCCTTAACAGAGGATCCCGGTTTGCGTCATGGATTGAATGTCTACCGGGGCCATGTCACAAACGAGCATGTCGCCCACGACCTAAACTACACTTACACACCTGCAGAGCAGTTGTTATAAAAGTTTTTAAACAGGACCACGACAAACACGACCTACAGGACAAATATATGTATCCTGTAGGTCGTGTCCTTTAAAGGATTCATTTATGGACGTACAAGCGCATCACATTTCTTATGCGATAGACAGAAAGCCGCGGGTGGAAGTGACCCATACCCAACATCACCTCACTTCCATTTTTAAACAATGCGGTTTTAATCCTGGCAGCCTTACGGCAATCATTTGGGAATGCATGATCAATCTTCGTTGCCAGCGGCTGGTAGTAAACATCGTCAAGCAAGTGGTTCATAGCGACATCGAACCTACCTCCATGATTGTGGTTTGTGATGCATGCCAAAAAAAATTCAATCAGTTGGTGTTTACCGCGCCGGTCACTACACGTCCCAATGATTCCGATGAAGAGGAGGATGCTTTAGCCCGTAAACGCTCCGATTATTTATTACGGGCCAGCGTTAAAATCTTGGTGACCCGGGCAGGGATGCTACCGGATGAGGCTTTTCCTCCTCTCCCTGAAGAGATCGCCCCCACACCCATCTGCGAAAGGCGATTCACTTCCCAAGAATATAAAGGATTCATCCTCGCCTTAAGAGAATATCTTCATGCAAAACAGGCGACGTTTACCTCCCAAAAAATCGGAGACTTTGCTCCTGCAAACCCTTTTGAAAATGCTTGCTGGCATTTTTTAGATCATTTGCAGGAAAACGATCCCGATCAGCCTAAGCTACAACTCCGTTTGTTCCACGAAAAATTATATTCCCGGTTGCGTACGGCTTTATGTAGCGATAGCAGAGAATTCACGTCCGAAACTTCGGGCCATTACCGCAGCATGCTCAAAGATTTCATCCACTGGATGTTTACCAGAAACCTAAGAACACCTGATTGGAAAGCGTTTCTGAAGCCATTGATGCCGCCTGATTTTTCTCAGTTCGACCTCGACCATCTCGAGGCTGATTTTGAAAAGCTGCGTCAATGGTTTGAAGCAAAGCGTGAATTTTCCGGATCCACTTTTGCGACGAGCATTTTTAAAGAGGGGGATATGTCGTGCTATATTGGCGACATTCAAATTGATGACCTCACCTGCCATCTCGTGCGAACGGCAGCTTTAGTATGCCCTGGAAATAAAATATTTTCTCTAGTTAATGAATTTGAACATTTTGTCATGACAAGCGATCACCCGATCGTTTATTTCAATGGGATGAATACAGCCGAAGAAGTTGCGAAAAGGGAAGGACTGCATCTAGCCGAACGGCAGCCGCACCTGAGCAAGCTACATGTCTTCACTGAAACAATCAAACTCCATTTTCCGCAATCCCAATTTGAGGATGCGGAATGTTTTATAGAATATTTGATCGACAAACAGTTGACCGTGTCCAATGACCACAAGGTATTGTCAGGCAATTTTAAGATCAACTACAACTATCTTAGACAATACATTGCGGGTTTAGTTGCTCATATCCATACACACATTTTTAAAAGCAAAAAGACCCTATCGGAAGAAGAACGCATCTTGTTCCATCTGTACGCCTGCCTCGAATTTATGAATTATAAAATCAAATTCATCCGGCCACGCACTATCTTCTTCGGCTGCCACGGAGGAGTAGACCGCAGCACCATGATGTACACCCTTTGGTGCGGCTACAATCTGCTAAAGAAAAACCAACTGACCCCCGAAAGGATGGAGGATTTGGCGGTCAACTTCCTGACGCCTGCGCTTCTCCTCAGCAACCGCCCGCCTCATACCACAGAGTATGTGGGCAGATATTTGGCTGCGTTTAAGAAATTTGGCACCCTCCCGGATGAAGCATGAAGCGTTTCGTGATTGGAATCGATTTAGGGACAACCAATAGCTGCCTCTCTTATCTAAATCTCGAGAAAGGGACGATCCATAGCGTTGAAATTCCTCAGTTGACGGGCGCTGGTGAAGTAAAAACTTCCCCTATGCTACCTTCATGTTGTTATCTGGCTGCTCCGCATGAGTGGAAACAAGGCGCACTAGACCTGCCCTGGAAAAATGCGTCTATAAGCGATTTTATCGGCAAGCTGGCACGCGACCGCGGCGGACAAGTGCCGACCCGTTTGGTGCAATCAGCAAAAAGTTGGCTGTGCCATGGAGCAGCCAATCGACGCGAGCGGATTTTGCCACTCGAGGCGGCAGAAGAAGAGCGGCGGATAAGTCCGGTGGAAGCAAGCGCAAAAATTCTCGCGCATTTGAAAGCAGCCTGGTGTCATCTCATCGATGATTTTGATGAACATGATGTGGTGCTAACCGTTCCAGCGTCTTTTGACGAAGTCGCCCGTAATCTTACGATCGAAGCCGCGCAGCAAGCGGGATATCAACGGCTGACCCTATTAGAAGAGCCGCAAGCGGCTTTCTACAGCTGGATGGCACATCACTGCAAAGAGCTCGCCCGGATGCCCTCCGGCGCAATCATCCTGGTATGCGACATTGGCGGAGGCACTACCGACTTCAGTTTAATTGAGGTGACGGGAACCGATGCAGATAAAGAGTTCAGACGGCTTGCAGTCGGTAATCATTTGCTGCTAGGCGGAGATAACATCGACCGCGCCATTGCGCACTTTTTGGAACCGCAATTCAATCTAGAACTCAATACAACTCAATGGCTGCAACTCGTGCAGCAAAGCCGATACGTGAAAGAACAAGCATTAGGCGCTGCGCAAGGCGAACTTAGTATCACCTTGCAGGGCTCGGGGAACAAAGTGGTCGGCAATACTCTGCGCTTAGAAGTCGACCGCAATGCCATCAAACAGCTGGTCATGGAAGGATTTTTTCCCTATCAAGATTGGGAAGAGGCGATCGTGCTTAAACGCACGCATGGAATTAAAACGTTGGGACTGCCTTATGAAGAGGAGCCATCAATCCTCAAGCATCTGGCGCATTTTTTAAATCAGCACCGCCACAATATCCAGAATAAATGGCCAAGTTACATTTTATTTAATGGCGGCACCCTTAAGCCGCTTATCCTACAGCAAACGATTGTGCAGGCGCTCGAAAAATGGTCGCAACAGGCGGTCACCGTGCTTCAAAGCACAAGCCTCGATTTAGCGGTGGCGCACGGCGCAGCGTATTACGGCGGAACCCGCGCGGGCTATGGCGTTAAAATCAAAGGGGGCACAGCGCGCGCCTGTTACTTGGAAATTGAAACACTGGAAGGCAATGGGCTAGTGAAAAAAGCCCTTACCCTGATTCCAAGAGGCGCTGAAGAGGAGTACTGCTACAAACCCGATCAACTCTTTCACCTGCGGGCGAATCAGCCTGTCTCGTTCCATGTGCTGACCTCACATACACGCCTTTCCGATGCTCCGGGAACATTAATCGACATGAATGAAACGGAAATGCATGCGTTGCCTCCGATCCATACTCTGCTGCGTTATGGCAAAAACCATCACGAATCGCTCCCGGTCAAAATGGAAGCCGCGTTAACTCCCCTAGGCACCATCGAATTAGCCTTGCAATCAGCCGCCACCTCGCACCGCTGGAAGCTGGAATTTCAGCTGCAAAGCGTGGAAGGGCATGTGATGGCAAACGAACAAGGTGTCTCTGTCCAGCAAGATGAATTGGTCGATCAAGAAGTATTAGAGAAAGGGATCGGAGTAATTGAAGGAATCTTCAAGACGGGTAAGGTAAAACCGCAAGAAAGTTATAAAGCGCTGGAGCTGGCTTTGCAAAAAGAGCGCTTAGAATGGCCTCCTAGCTTATTACGAGGATTGTGGAGCCCGCTGCTTCAATGCGCAAGTGAACGTAAGCGTTCTTCCGAATTGGAATCTCGTTGGTGGAATTTAGCGGGATTTTTCTTACGGCCTGGATGTGGATATCCGCTGGATGACCATCGCTTAAAAGAGTTATGGAAAATTGTTTTAGCGGAACAGAACGCTCCCAAACCCGCCGACGTGCAGTTGCAGCAGTGGATTTGCTTCCGGCGAATCGCTGGCGGACTCAATAAGGGACAGCAGAATCAACTCGCGCATAGCTGGCAGGGTTCCTTATATGGAAAAAATGGCGGATTGGTAGAAAGTAAAAACAAAAATGAAGCTTACGCGTTTTCAGAAAAAATTCGTGCATTAGCCGCTTTTGAGCTGATAGAGCCAGCCATGAAGATCAAGCTAGGGAATGCCCTGCTGAAAAAAGTCTTGGAAGGTTCCGGCACCGCTGCAGAGTATTGGTCCTTAGGACGGATCGGCGCTAGGCAGTTACTATCGGGTTCTATGACCCAAGTAGTGCCTAAGCCGATTTGTGAGGAGTGGCTGCATGCCATTGCCGATCGATACAGTCAGCTAGATCCTGCGTGGCTTGGTTATTTGATCAGTCAAATGGCCCGCAAAACCGAACAACGGGAGCACCATCTTTCCGCAAGCTTAACACAGCGTTTGATTGAAATTGCCAAGCAGTTGCCCGAACAAGAGCACTTAATGGAGTTATTGACAACCCCTCAAAGATTAACTCAAAAAGAGCAAGAACAGTTATTCGGGGAAAAATTGCCAACCGGACTTTTCCTAAACGTGTAATTGCAGACAGGACTTTCAGGACGTTTGTCGAGAATTATCATCTCAATCCATTGATTTTAAGTTGGTTAAAAGATCGCCGCAACTTAAACATTTTAAACTTGGATTGGAATCAGAACCTTACTATATTTAACTAAATACACCCATGTAATTAAGCATGAAGATCCCTGAGTTCTTAAAACAGTATGAGACGGAAGCGCGGGAGTACCTAAAAGAAAAGCGGGTGACCGATGTTGAATATTCGGGCGCTACCTACCAGGTGCAAGTCAAAGATGCGGATTCGGGTGAAAAGGTTTGGGCTTTCCTCCAGCTAAATCCCAATAATACTATCAAAGACTGCTTCTGTTCTTGCCGGGAAGAAGAGGACAATAACAGCTGTGTCCACTTAGCAACCGCTTATCTCTATATATTTAAGGGACAACCGATTCCTTTGCATCGACGATTCCAACACTCCCTTTGGAATGCACTCTGCACGCTGTATGGTAACCGCCTCAGCTTTGATACCCATGTGTTAAAAAAAGCAGGTCAGGGGCACTTTCAGCATACCTCTCATACCGGAAAAAAAGTGTTTTTTTTGAAAGGTAAGACGCAATCTGCACTCAAGCATGTGGATCAAATCGTATTGCATCGCACTGTCGAAACCGAAGAAACATCGTTAAAATTCTCAAACCTCTCTCCTGAAGAACTCGCACTCTGGCATGAAGGAAAACCCAGCATCCAGTTGAGTTACGAATTATCCTTTTGGAGTGATCTTGCTAAATGGCTAATGGCACTCCAAGAAAAAGGAGCAGCCTACAAAATCACCTTCGAGTATGGACCCAACCAGCTTCCAAATTGGATCACCATTGATTTTAATGAAATCCAGGTCGGCTTTTACCTCTCCGAAGCGAACCTACCGCTGATCATTCCTCCTCTGCATACCGTGGAATCCCCTTTGAAAGTGTATGATGAGTGGGGCGAAAAAATTGAACGGATCGAATATGTCAAGGAAAAAGGGGAAATCATCATCCACCTCAAGGAACATGCAAAAAAATCGGTCGTGCACAAACACCACAAAGATGTTAAAGGGTACGAACTCAAAGGGTGGACCTACTATCCCAAAGAGGGATTTTACTCCAAAGGGGAGCATAGCCTGCTGCAAAAAACAGTCTTAAAAGGGGATCAAATTTCACATGCCTTGAACGAGTATGTAGGGATCATCCAAGAATATTTGGAAGGCACCCAAATCGCACCTGATCCTGCCTCACCCTCCTATCAGATCTATTTTGATTCACAATGGGACTTGCATATCGTTTCGTATTTGTTCGAGCGTGGCGACTTGACGCTGCCCTACTCGCGCTGTTTCGGCGACTGGGTCTATATCGAAGATGAAGGTTTTTACCGTTTAGAAGGAAAACGATTCGACGAAGTCGAAACAGTGGTGCCAAAGGCGCGGGTACCTGAATTTATTTCTCAAAATCGTACCTGGCTGAATAAACAGCCAGGTTTTCATACCCATTTGATCAATGTAGAATCCCATTTAACCTATCATGTCGATGCGGAAGGGCGGTTAAGTTTCGACAGTCAAATCGATTTGGAGGAATCGGGCCAAAAACCCATTGATTTCCAAAACTGGATCTACATCCCAGGTCAAGGATTTTATCAGAAATTGGCCAGCCAGCAGAACCTGCCGGTCCGTTCAGGAACCTCCATCAGTGTAGAGCAGCTGTCATTATTCATCAAAATGCACCGGGATGAGCTAAATAGTGTGCCCGGATTCTTCAGTAAAGAGAGCCCGATCGCCAAGATGGGACTGAATGTTCAGTTGAATGATCAAGGTGTCATTGCCGTGACGCCGGATTATCAGCGCCATCCCGACTATAAAGAACGTGAACTGCGGTTTTACGACGAGTATGTCTATATTCCCGGAGAAGGATTCCACCAGCTGCCCATTGATCCGAAAATTCCGGAACGGTTCCGCCACCCGGTTGAAATTACCCCCGAAAACCAAGACCTGTTTCTTTCCTATGAGCTCGATCAAATCCGTCCATTCATCGATGAGATCGATCCGCGCCTGCAACATCCCAAAGAGGTGCATTTGATTTTAGAAGGGATGGAGAAAGCGGAACGGAGCGGACAAGGGTGGTACGTCATGAAAATGATCTACCGGACGAATATCGGCAAAGTAGACGTGCAGGCGTTATGGGAGGCCCAGCACGCCAAAAAACGTTTTGTGTTTACTCCAGCAGGCCTTTTCGACCTCGAAGCCCCGAATTTCAACTGGATCAAATATCTCGGACGCCATCGCATCGATAAACGACGGCATGCATTTTTGTTATCGACCTTGGATATCTTGCGGATGCATGCTTTTGAAACGCTCGAATTGCCGAGTCCGCGCAAACACGGGTATGCAAACATTAAAGCGCTGCTGCAGGAAATTACGGAGTTTAAGGTTCCGGAAGAACCCGATTTAACCGGGTTTAAATCGCATCTGAGGCCTTATCAAGAAAAAGGATTGCAATGGCTATGGTTTTTGTACCATCAATCGCTATCGGGGCTGCTCTGCGACGATATGGGATTAGGAAAGACCCACCAAGCCATGGGATTGATAGCGGCGGCGTTGAACTACAACCAAAAGATGGACCGCCCCAAAAAACATATTTTGATTGTGTGCCCGACGTCGGTCATTTACCACTGGCAGGATAAGCTGCATACGTTCCTGCCCCATTTAAAAGTGTGCACGTTCTATGGAACCAAGCGCAGCTTTGAAGATTTTCATAAGCGTTACGACATCTTGCTCACCTCGTATGGCATTTGGCGCTTGGAGAACAAGGTATTGAATGAAGAGCCGTATGAATTGGCTATTTTTGATGAGATCCAAGTCGCTAAAAACCAAAGCAGCTTGCTGCATAACACGTTGTTAGACGTCAAAGCCCGCATGCGGCTCGGAATGAGCGGAACGCCGATTGAAAACCGGCTGCGCGAACTGAAGTCGCTTTTTGACATTGTTTTGCCAACCTATATGCCGAGCGATACGGAGTTTCGCTCCTTCTTTGTCAAGCCGATCGAAAAAGAACACGATATCGCCCGGCGCCAACTGCTGTCGCGCTTCATCCATCCATTTATTTTACGGCGTAAAAAACAAGAGGTGTTAAATGACCTGCCGGATAAGACGGAGAGCATCTCTTACTGTGCCTTGCTGCCGGATCAATTATCACTCTATCAACAAGTGCTAGAAACCTCGCGCAAATCCATCTTAGAACAACTCAAGGATGAAAGCAGTTCGATCCCCTATCTGCATGTCTTTGCGTTGTTGACTAAACTCAAACAAATTTGTAACCATCCGGCCGTATATTGGCAAAATCCAGCTGAATTCAAAAAATACCAGTCGGGAAAATGGCAGCTCTTTGTCGAACTACTGCATGAAGCACGGGATAGCGGACAAAAAGTGGTGGTGTTCTCCCAATACCTCATGCAATTAGACATCATCGAAATGTATTTGAAAGAGCATAAAATCGGGTACGCCGCCATCCGCGGCGCCACGACACGGCGCGGCGAAGAGATCAAACGGTTCCACGACGAACCGGAATGCGAAGTGTTTGTCGGATCGCTGCAAGCAGCCGGATTAGGGATCGATTTGACAGCAGCTTCAGTTGTCATTCACTATGACCGGTGGTGGAATGCTGCTCGAGAAAACCAAGCCACCGACCGTGTACATCGCATCGGACAGCAGCGCGGCGTACAGGTCATGAAACTCGTCACCCGTTCAACCTTTGAGGAGCGGATCAACGAAATGATCACCGCTAAAGGACAACTGATGGAAGATGTGGTTGGCACCGATGACCAGGCGGTCTTAAAAATGTTGACCCGCAACGATATTGTCCAACTGCTGCAAGATGTCCACCTGACTGCGGAAGATGTGACTGAAGTCCTACCCGACGTCGAAGAAGGAGAATAAAAGGACAAACGACAAAACGACCCAAAAGACCAAAACGACATAAAGGACCAAAATGACATATTTTTTAGTCCTTTTGGTCCTTTGGGTCGTTCTGTCGTTGATTTTAGGCGGTCTCTAAATTGCGGCGTACCATCTGGATCATGCGGGTGAGCTGCTCATCTGCGCCAATCTTTTTCTCGATCGCTTTACACGCATGCAGGATCGTTGAATGGGTCTTACGGAAATAAAGACCCAGTGTGATTAAAGAATCTTTAACATACTCTTTCGCCAAATACATCGCGACTTGACGCGCAATCGCTACATCTTTCAAACGGGAAGAGCCTTTCAAATCATTGATACTGACTTGGAAAATCGCGGCCACCGATTTCAACACTTGCTCGACTGTGATTTTTTCACGCGGCGCGGTCACCAACATCTCTTTCAATGTGCGTTCCACCATCTCCTGCGTAATCGCCACATTCAACAGCCTGCAATGCGCGCTCAAACGGTTGATCGCCCCTTCCAGCTGCCGGACGTTGCTTTGAATGTGCTCGGCAATAAAAAAGGCGACTTCATTCGGAATGGATAACCCTTTCAGCTCGGCTTTATGCTGCAAAATCGCCACGCGGGTTTCCAACTCGGGCATCCCCATATGGACCACCAAACCCCACTCCATCCGGTCAATCACACGCTTTGACAATTTCAATTGCGCCGGCGGCTTATCGCTGGTAATCACAATCTGTTTATTTTGATTGATCAAGGTTTCAAAAGTATTGCAGAACTCTTCTTCGAAGTTAAGGCGGTTTTGCAAAAATTGAATATCGTCAACCAACAGCACATCGACATCGGAACGGTAAAACCGTTTCATGCGGTCGACCGATTTTTTCCGCAAATGATCGACTAAGTCATTAATAAATCCTTCAGTCGTTATGCACTGCACTCGCAATTTCTTATGATTTTCTTTGATATGGTGGCCGATGCTATGGAGAATGTGAGTCTTCCCCAATCCGACTCCCCCATGGATAAACAAAGGGTTATACGAGACGCCTGGACGGCTGGCCACACCTACCGCAGCGGACTTCACAAACTGGTTGTTTCCCCCTTCAATAAAGCTCGAAAAGCGGTAGTTGGTGTTTAACTTGATTTCATATAAGCCGGATGACTCTTCAGAGGGGCGTTCTTCAGCAACGGGGGTCGGAGCCGCGGAAGCGGCCGGGGCCTTTTTGACGGGAGAGGCCACACTAAATTTGATCGCAGGCTCCCCATTCGGCAAAGTAGGTAGAAAAGCGACCAAATCTTTTTTGTAATTGGAGAGCAGATATTCCTGGACGAAGATGTTGGGGACTTCCAACGTGATCTCCTCGGCCGATGCCTCCACAATGCGAATCGGGGCAAACCAGTTACCAAAAGCTGTGGGGGTGCAACGATTTTTTACGAATTCGAGAAATTGAGCCCAAGCTTCACGGGTATCGCATGCGAGCATAGGTGCAGTCCTTCTGTTGAGGTATGAGTTTTCGGTTTTACTGCTTCACGTTCCAGAGATCTCGATCGCCTTTAAACGGGTGTCTGAGGGCTATTCTGAGGCGCTTCCAAGTTATGAACAATCTTTCCACAACCTAGTCTGGAGTCATTTCGCGGAAGACATTAGCATGAGCCATCATACCCTGCAATCAAAATTCTGACACCAAAATGAAGCGATTGCGCTAACACTTTGATCCTCAAAATAGGAGGAATTTAAAAAAATTTTAAAGAAAAGTGTTAACGGCGGTTAGGAATCGGATAAGTTATTGAAAATAAGCTATTTAAGTCAATAAATGGCCTAAATGGCACAAAACCAGCACTTTAGCCATAATTATGCTAATTATTGTTTTAATTTAATAACCATAGTTAAAAAATACACATTAGTTATTATGTGTAAATTAACTTTATTTATTCTTAACAATTTAATGTTATTATTAATATCTAACAATAAAAGACATAACCTTAAGAGGTTCAGATGAGTGGACTTGGAATACCAAAGATTGACCTACCTGGAATCATCTCGTTTAAGGATTCGTGGATTCCTGCTATGGACAATGACGGAATCAAGCGGGTCGTGGCGATTGCCCTACCCTATCTGAAATTAAGCAAGAAAACGTGCGCTGCCGCCGAGTACGGATCGGCTGGGTACGCTGTCCTTAATGGTTGCCGCAATTTTGTCGGAGCCTTCACCTACAACGTGAACGATTCGTTCGTAGATCTGATGAAGAAGCAGAAACCGGAGGCGAATATCGCCCCCCGATCGAAAAAAGAGCGGACTTTAGAAGCCTTAAGAGCCACACGGGATATCGCGCTGGTGGTAGGGATTCTGGCGCTCGCTACCATCAACGATAAGGCCGCCTTGCTGACCGAAATTGGTTTAGCCTTATTCGAGCATGCCAAAGATCAAACTCGAACGATCAAAGAAATGATTGCTCTCAATAACCTGACGAAGGCTTTAGACAAGGCCGACACAGCTGAAATCAATAAGGTTCTCGGACGGTTCAACCCAAAGTCGCCGTTTACCAAAACTTGCCATGAGATCGTCAAATTGTACGTCGATAAGCCTGAGCAAGCATTGAATCTGCTGCAGAAAGAGCATAAAAAATTGACCAACAAAGCGCTTGAGACCAGTGCGAAGATCGTTAAAGACGGATTATTCTTTGCAGCGATTGCGTTTGGCGGAACTGAGTTAATGGTTGTGTCGTTAAGCGCGCGCGTGTTGATGACCACATATAAAGGGATCAAGGATTATGTTGAGCACGATGGCAAGCTGCGTGCAGAAGCGGTCTTCCACATCCTGCTCGCCGGCATCTACGCTTACAATATGCGTCCGCAGGTGAACACCTTGTTGGATAAATATAAGATCAAGCCGTTGGGTCATTTTGATTTTAACCCCCAGCCGTTCTTGAACGTCTTGCGGAACTACCGGATCTGGAATCCCGATCCCGAGCCAGTAGCGGCTTAATTCAAGCTAAGGCGTCTATTCATTTTGACAGGACAAACACGACATCCAGGACGTACAGGACAATTTTTTGTCGTGTGTCCTGGTCCTGTTTAATTAAGCGTTATAGGAACCGGAACTGACTAGGCCGCCCGTACCGGTCCAGTTGGTGTGGAAGTATTGACCCCGTTTTTGATCGATTCGTTCGTAGGTGTGAGCGCCGAAGTAGTCGCGCTGGGCTTGCAGAAGGTTGGCGGGCAGGCGTGCGGAGCGGTATCCATCGAAGAACGCTAGCGCGGTGCTGAAGCACGGCATCGGGATCCCGAGTTCAGCTGCCGTCGAGATCACCTTGCGCCAGCCTGGCTGGGCTTTATTGAGGGCGTTTTTAAAGAAATCGTCGGTGAGCAGGTTGTTGAGGTTGGGATTCTTTTGGTACGCCTCTTTGATTTTGCCGAGGAAGACGCTGCGGATGATGCAGCCGCCGCGCCACATGAGGGCGATGCCACCATAGTTGAGTTTCCACTTATAGTCGGCAGCGGCCTGGCGCATCAGCATAAACCCTTGCGCATAGCTGACAATCTTGGATGCATAGAGTGCTTGTTCCACCGCATCGATTAGTTCTTGCTTGTTGCCTTTGTAGCGCGAATCCGGACCAGTCAAGATTTTGCTGGCAGCGACGCGTTCATCTTTGAGCGCCGAGAGACAGCGGGCAAAAACGGCTTCTCCAATTAAAGTGAGCGGCATCCCAAGATCGAGCGCATTAATCGCTGTCCATTTGCCAGTCCCTTTTTGGCCCGCAACATCGAGAATTTTATCGATGAGATAAGCGCCATCTTCATCTTTGGTGCCGAAGATGTGGCTTGTGATTTCGATGAGGTAGCTGTCGAGGATTCCCTTGTTCCAACGCGCGAACACTTGCTGAAGTTCTTCATTGGAAAGGTTGAGACCGCGTTTGAGCAAATCGTACGCTTCGCAGATCAGCTGAATATCCCCATACTCAATTCCATTGTGAACCATTTTGACGTAGTGGCCCGCACCTTCTTCTCCCACCCAATCGCAACACGGTTCGCCATCCGCTTTAGCGGCGATCGCTTGAAAGATGGGTTTGACCGCTGGCCAGGCGGCGGAGTTGCCTCCCGGCATGATGGAGGGGCCGTGGCGAGCGCCTTCTTCTCCCCCTGACACCCCGGTGCCGATGAACAAGATCCCTTTTTTTTCTAGTTCTTGGACGCGGCGGTTAGTGTCTGTGAAGAGGCTGTTGCCGCCATCAATAAGGATATCCCCTTTTTCAAGCAGAGGTAGCAGGGCATCGATATTTTCGTCCACTGCCTCGCCAGCTTTGACCATCAGCATGATCCGGCGTGGGCGTTTGAGTTGCTTGACCAGTTCCTCGATCGAGTGGGTGCCGATGATGTTAGTGCCTTGTGCCGGGCCGTTGAGGAAGTCATCGACTTTGGAAGTTGTGCGGTTGAAGACGGCGATCCGGAACCCGTGGTCGTTAATGTTAAGCGCTAAATTTTGGCCCATGACGGCCAGGCCAATGAGGCCGATATCTGCTTCTGCTGCCATAGCTGAAAATTTCCTTTTGGTTGTTGTAAACGCTGAATTTATCTAAAATCTTCGTTTTATGTCCTCGTAGCTCAGTGGATAGAGCGGTTGCCTCCTAAGCAACAGGTCACGCGTTCAATTCGCGTCGAGGACGTTTATTCTTTTTTCGTATTGACGTAGTCCCGAATGCCGGTGGCGATGCCCCAGGCTAATTTTTTCAAGTACACATCACTCTGTAAATGTTGCAAATCGTCCGGGTTGGAGATGAACCCTCCCTCGACCAGAACGGCAGGCATATTGGTTTCCCGCACAACCGCCAGGTTGCCATGCTTCACTCCGCGTCCACGTGCGCCGGTGAGTGCAGTCATGTTCTTCATGATCGACTCGCCTAATTTTTTGGACTGGGAGGAACGTTCTTTGTTGTCGTCCGATTTATAATAATAGATTTCGATCCCCTCTGCCTTTTCGTTTGGTGCCGAGTTGTAGTGGATGCTGACGAACAGTTCGGGATGGATAGAGTTCGACCAGCTGGCACGTTGCTTCAAAGGGATAAAGGTGTCGTCACGGCGAGTCATAGCGGTCTGAAATCCAAATTTTTTCAAGTAGTAACGGACATACAGGGCGGTGGTAAGATTGAGATTTTTTTCCATCGTATTGGATCCATCTTTCGCTTCGGCCCCGTTATCTTTTCCCCCATGCCCCGCATCGATCACAATCAGCGGTGCTGCAACCCCCCTTTCGCTCGGATCGGCCATGGCAATCTCGGTTGTGGTTTCGACAGGCGGCGAGACGGGAACGGGATAGGCCCGTGAAACGTAGCGCGGTGCGCACCCGCAAACGAGAACCGCCAAAAGCAACAATCCGAAAAGGTGCTGCTTCATCGGCTTCCTTTTGTATGGGAGTGTGCTTGGCACTCTTCTGCGGCCACTTTCCGGTCATCAAATTCGATCGTTTTGTGGGCAAAGATTTGGGTTTTTTCGTGTCCTTTACCTGCGATCAAGAGGATGTCATCGACTGTTGCCATTGCAACCGCTTTGGCGATAGCTTTACGGCGATCCAATTCTTGCAGATGGCGGCTGGGGTGTTTGAACCCGACTTTAATTTCTTGCGCAATCGCTTCCGGATCTTCAGAGCGCGGATTGTCAGAGGTCACAATGCACACGTCGGAATGTTCTTCGGCAGCCTCTGCCATTTTGGGACGTTTGCTCCGGTCGCGGTCGCCGCCACATCCGAACACCGTAATGATCCGTCCTGATTTAAACTCTTTCAGGCACTCCAAGACATTGATTAACGCATCGTCAGTGTGGGCGAAGTCGACAAAAATTTTGTATCCGAGCGCATTCTTTACTGGCTCGAGACGTCCAGGCACTGCCACAAACGACTTAAAGATTTCCGCTAAAGCCGGCAACGATTGCCCTTTGACAATGCCGACGCCGATCGCAGCCAGCGTATTGTAGACATTAAACCGTCCAACCAACGGGATGGAAAAGAGTTGCGATTGATTTTGGTAAGTGGCGACAAAGGTCGATCCTGTGCCTGTCAGCTTTATCTGCGATGCTTTTAAGTCTGCGGGATTTTCGATGGCGTATGTGAGCAATTTGGCCGCGCACCCTTCGGTGATTTGCCGAAACCAAGGGCTATCCGCGTTAACGATCGCTGTTTTAGGCGTGGGATGCACTTTATGGGAGATGGCGGGATTCAGCAAGACAAACAGCTTGTTTTTAGCTCGGCTGTACGCCTCCATCGTTTTGTGGTAGTCCAGGTGGTCCACGGTCAGATTCGTAAAGATTGCACAATCGTATTCGATGTTAGCCACCCGTCCTTGATCCAGCGCATGCGAAGTCACTTCCATCACCGCGCTGGTACAGCCGTTGAGGACCATTTCGCGCAACAGCTTGTTATTAGACACCACATCGGCTGTCGTCAAGGTTGCTTGGTAGTGGTGGTCGCCGACAATATTCTCGATGGTTCCCATCAAGCCACACGGCTGCTTCAATTGATCCAAGAGATGCTTCACCAAAAAAGCGGTCGTCGTTTTTCCGTTGGTGCCGGTGATGCCGACCAAAAATAACTGGTTGGAAGGATGCTGGTAATATTCGGCCGCTAATGCGCCTTCAATCAGTGCGGGGTTGGGATGGATCACCTGCGTGATATGTTTCAGAGTAGGGTCATATAGATCGGTCAAAATCGCCACCGCACCGGCGGAGATCGCTTCAGGAATGTACCGGTTGCCATCATGGGTTTTCCCTTTTTTGGCAATAAACAAGTTGCCCGGCGCGACAAGTTTAGAATTTCCGCATAGGCCAGTGATTTCCACCTCTTTGGAACCTTTGATCGAGTCAACGTCGATATCTTTGAATAATTTTTTAAGTTTCATGTATCAGGCTATTTTTCAGCAGTTTGTAGAATGCTTATTTATTCCATTTTTCGTACATTTCCTGCAACTGGCGCATTTCTTTGACCCATTTCGCTTTTTCGGCGTTATAGCGGGGATCGGCGACCGGATAGCCGAACGGATCGTCCGGTGGGATGCCTAAATATTCTAAAGAACGGCGGGCGATCTCGCGAAAAATAGGGGCGCAGCACGTCCCCCCATGATGGTTTAATCCGATTCCCGGAATATACCCATACCACGGTTCGTCCACCGTGACGACCAGGACGAATTCCGGGTGTTCGACTGGAGCAAACCCCACAAAAGAAGAGACATAGAGATTATTTGCATACCCGCCCGCGATGGCTTTCATACTCGTCCCGGTCTTGCCGGCTTCCGTATATCCTGGAATATCGGCGCGACGGGATGTTCCCCCCGGCTTGGTTACGTAGCGCAGCGCCGTCACAATCCGCTGAAGTGTCTTTTCATCCAATACTTTAGGAAACTTGGCGGCCCGATCTGGATGGGTATTGTCGAGCAAAATCGTCTCGGTTCCATCGGGCAGCGTTTTAATAATCTTTCGAACAAGGGTTGGCTGTACATGGTAGCCGCCATTCGCAATCGCTGCATAGGCGATCAAAATTTGCAAACTTGTGACTTGGATATTATGGCCCATCGCCATGGAGAAAGGGGTCGGAGTGGACCATTCCGGCCGACCATTTGGGTGCAATTTACCTGGCATGGGCAGAACGCCAGCGCTTTCAGCTGGCAATTCAATTCCGGTCTTCATCCCCATCCCAAAAACCGTTTCCAGCGCATTCCGGTACCACATGTTCCCTAATCGTTCGATGATTTTTTCAACCAATCGTGCAGGATAGATATTTGAGGATTTCTGGACCGCCATATTCATATTCAAAAATCGATGGAAATGGGTATCGGTCAGGGGTTTAGACCGTCCGGGAAAACGGGAGTTGTCGGTCGCCATTTTGGCGTCCGGATCGAAGATGGGCAGCTGCCCTTTCGCTTTTAAGACATCATTTGCCAAAAGCGCA
The DNA here is from genome assembly GCA_020054065.1 of Parachlamydiales bacterium. Taxonomy (GTDB): domain Bacteria; phylum Chlamydiota; class Chlamydiia; order Chlamydiales; family JAEYWL01; genus JAGVLX01. Next base: position 39,319 of record JAGVLX010000080.1, read on the forward strand.
ATCGTGATCGTCAGCGCCTTCATGATCGAGCCCGGTTCGTTGGCATCGGTGATGGCTTTCACTTTGGTATTTTCAATCAATCTGGGATCGTTGAAGTAGCGGGTATACTCTTCTGGATTGAAGAAGGGGTATTGGGCCAGCGCATAAATTTCTCCCGTATAGGGATTCATCATCACTGCCCATCCAGACGCAGCTTTGACTTTCTTAACCCCTTTTTCTAACTCTTCTTCAGCGATTGCTTGCAGCACATGGTTGATAGTCAGATAAATGTCAGCGCCGTTTTCCGGTTTGCTGATCACTTCGCCAATCTCCAATGAGTTGCGCGGCGAACGCATCAACCGGCGCTTGCCTTGCTTACCTTGCAAGTAGGAGTCAAAATAGAGCTCTAGCCCCCCTGTCGGCAGAGCTTGGCGCGTCGTCTCATCTTTTTGCAATTGGACAGTGTGCAGCACTTGCCCTAACAGTTTGCTGTATGGATACGACCGTTGGTAATCGCTAATAAAGAACAAAGCGTTACGCGGGATCTCGTTCTCGCGGGCGTATCCGTTCCACCAGGTGAGGATCGCATCGCGCAAATCGCGGTCAAGCCACATGGCTAATTTGCGGCTGCGGCTTTGGCTGTCGAATTGCGCACGAAAGTGGGGCTGCTCTTCAACGGAAAGATTTAATACCGCTAATAATTGATCGGCAATGGCGCCGCGATTCTCATCCGGAATCGAGAACGGATCGATATACAAGTGGAATTTTTCCACTTCCAACACAAACGGCTGCGATTTTTCAGGATGCCCTTTCTTGATCGATGTGTTAGAGTAAAACGTGCCGCGCTTGAACGGTTCCTTGATGATAAAGTAGTGTTGTTTGCGCCCTTCTTGTACCCATTTATCTCCGTCGATGATCTGTAATTTAAAAAATTGAATTAACAGCAATCCGAATAAAAAAAACACTCCTAGTGCCACCCACAGCAGTCTTTTTAAATTACTTTTGGGCATGAGGGGACTCCTGGCGCGGAATGATAACCACTTGATCCAACCGCGGATATTTTAAATGGCTGAATTCCGGTTTGCGCGCCAACTCCATCAAATGAATCGGACTTTCAAACCGGTCGATCTCGTACTGCAGGCGAGTATTTTCTTCCTGCAAGGTTTTCAGCTGCTTGGCGACAGTGGGAATATGCAAACGCATTTGGGTGATCCGGTTTTGCTGATACACCATGCCATAAAGGGTGAGACTGATGGCCGCTACGCATAGCAAAATTTTCACCATCGTCCCATTCATAACTTTTCCACGATCCTCATCTTGGCACTGCGGCTGCGCGGATTCAGTTTTAATTCTTCTTCTCCGGCAGTCAAAGGCTTGCGGGTGACTAGGCGTACGATAGGATCGCGCGGCTGTGCCAGATCGACTGGAGCGTCCAAGGGAAACCGGTTTGCCGCTGCTTCCCGAAAGCGATTTTTGACGATGCGGTCTTCCAGGCTATGAAAGCTGATGATGCCTAGAATGCCGCCCGGATTCAACCGTTCAATGGCATGCGGCAGCACGGTTTCTAAGACATCGAGCTCCCGATTGACATAGATGCGCAGGCCTTGAAATACGAGGGTGTAAGGGCTGATCCCTTTTTTGAAGTAGCTCGGAAAAGCAGGTTTAAGGGCATCTACCAGATCTTTCGTCGTTTTAATCGGATGCTTGCCGCGATGGTGCACAACGGCTGCTGCGGCACGGCGCCACCGTTTTTCTTCGCCGTAATCGCGGAAGATCTCCCCTAACTCTTCTTCCGAAAATGTATTGATCACCTCTTCTGCAGTCAATTCTGCTGTCTGGTCCATCCGCATGTCTAGCGGCCCTTCTTGCTGAAAACTAAAGCCGCGCTCTTTTTCATCTAACTGCATGGAGGACACGCCGAGGTCGATTAAAATCGCATCGGCAGATTCTTTAAGGATCGATTCTAATTCAGAAAAATTACTGTGGATCAGCTGAACACGCGATTTCCACGGCTCGAGCCGTTTTTTTGCGATTTGCAAGGCATGCTGGTCTTGATCAATGCCGATGAATTTAGTGATCTCAGGATGCTTGTGCAACACCGCTTCTGCATGACCGCCGGCTCCAAGCGTACAATCAACGTAGGTCAAAATATGTTTGTTTTGCAAGGCCTCCAACCATTCCTGGAGAAGCACTGAAATGTGTGGATGAACCATGGATTCCTAAGTACGAAAATTTGCGTTCCGCCCGAACTCCTTTAATGTCCTGAGATGGGATTTAAAGGCCGTCCTAAAAGTCGGATATTCATTGTAAGGGATTGTAAACTCTTCTGCAGTTTTTTTCACGATCTCTGCGATCGCCGGATAATGAACATGGCAAATATAAGGAAATAGGTGATGTTCAATCTGAAAATTTAACCCTCCGACCATATAGGATAGCACCCGGTTATGGCGTGCGAAATTCGAGGTGGTCAGCATTTCGTGCACTGCCCACTCATTAGCGATCGCTCCTAATGCATTTTTTTGCGGAAACTGCACATTTTCAACGATATGTGCTAATTGAAAGATCACCGACATATAGAAGCTACCGACACATTGGAGCGCTACATAGCCCAGTAAAATCTGCCACCACGGCGCCGACAGCCACACGAGCGGAACCACTAAAAACGCAAAGAGATTAGCGGCTTTTAAAAGGAGCATCTGGCGGCAATCCTTCCAGGAGAGTTCCCCCTTACGGAGCTCTCGGATCATCCAGGCGTAGTCCCCATACCAGATCCAGACAAAACTGGTCAGGCAGTATAAAAATGGCGCATACAGATGCTGAAAAGCATGGAAAGGGTATAATTTATCGGTCGGCTGCAAGCGGAGCAAAATGGCCTTATCGATATCCTCATCGTGACCCGGAATGTTCGTAAAGGTGTGGTGATACCCATTGTGAGAAATTTTCCAGATATGGGAGCTTGTCCCGATCATATCAAACGTGTACCCTAGCCAGCGGTTGATTTTGGGATTAGAGGAGTACCCTCCGTGCAACGCATCATGCGAGATATTAAAGCCGATCAATGCCTTAACAAAACTGAGGCAGCCAAAGAGGGTGACGAGCAGCACTCCTTGAAACCAATTTGAAAGAATAAGGGCATAAAGCCCTAAGGCACAGGTCATTAAAAGAACTGTTTTTATAACCATCTGAGAATTAGCATGATAGGAAATTCTCCGCTCCTTAAAGTAAGCGTGGACGCGCTGCTTAACGGTACTATAAAAATCATCCTTGCCCGCTCTTTTCGCAAATTTAATGGGGATTGGAGTCAAAATAGGTGGGGATTCCGTATGGTGCATCAATTTACCTCTTCGTTAGCCGAAATCTTGAGCCACAGGATGGAGGAAATTGTGATTTTTTGTCATAAAATTTTAATTTATATAGGGTTGATTTATAAAAAAGCCTAAACATGTTAAAATAATCTTATGGAATAAACCGCTAGAAACCCATAAAATTTAAGATTTTTATGCCTGTAACCATTGATAAGCTCGATATTGGCGTTTATATCCAATACGCAAGATCCATTCAGGTTGTTGAGCAAGTTAAGGAACAATTCCAGCTCGATAAAGCCAGTGCGATCCCGCCGAACACCCAGTTGATCGATTTTGCCCCTAAACTGGCTGAACTGGAACTGTTGATGGGAATGGTATATTCCCGCGAAAACCCCTGGGCGTTCTTCTATCCGCCGCCACGGTTCCGGGAACAACGCAAATCCCCATTTGCCCGCTACCGCAAATCAGCGTTATTATCCACCACCGAAGAGGAAGAGGAGCTGCTCGCGATTTTGGATGGAGTCGATTGCCGGACCGCAGAAGAAGAGGTAGACCGCGACATTTTGAAATCGGCTGTCAGAAAACGGAAAGCGATTAATGATATGATCGATGATGTCATCAACCATATTGGAATGTTTGTTCAAGGATAACCTGTTAACGGAAGCACGCATGGCACGCATCAATTGGCTTGAGACAATGCGCTGGAACGACGATCAGCTGGAGGAGCTGCGGTTCCTTGGGTATGCGTATTTGCGGCAAGGCAAGTACGACATCGCCATAAGCTTTTTTGAAGCGCTGTGCGTTCTAGAGCCCGATAGTGCGTATGATGCCCAAACCTTGGGTGCGCTCTATTTACAGATGGGCAATCCCGCCAAAGCCTTAAAATATTTCGACCGGGCGTTAAAATTAGACGCCGATCATTCGCCTACTCTTCTGAATTTGGCTAAAGCGTTGTTTATGCTAGGCAAAAAAGAGGAAGGGTTAAAACTCGCCAACGTCTTGAAAGAAGAGTTGAATCCAAGTATTGCGAATTACGCCAAGGCGTTAATTCTGGCGTATAGTTAAACAGGACATTATTTATCCTGTTTTTATGCGGTTAAAGGAATTCCGGCGTCTTTAAAAGCTTTTTCCACAAGCGGTTTGGGATTGAAATCAGCTTTGTTTAAAACGGTGCGCTTTTGATTTCCAAGAGCTTCGATAAATAATTCCCACGCATCTCTAATTTGAAGACCCACTTGATAATTTCTAGTTTGTTTGAGCTTCTCTTCAAAGAATGGACGCTGCTGATACATAATCGTTTTACAAAGCTGTAAAAAAGCATATCCAACTGCATCGGTAGGCCCTTTAGCTCCTTTAGCGTGAAGCTTAGCCGGGGTCTTTTGATTCAACACTCTAAGCTTCCGGTGTACATAGGAATTCAACAAATGATATTCTGCGGTCGCGTGTCTCGACGTGCTTTTTAAATGATCGATTTGAACCATGCGAGATTCAAAAAAGAGTTTCGTAAAGCGCGCATGTTTATAAGGATCTTTGAGCATATAAAATGTGTCCATTGCATTTTCCAACATGCATACGCCAAAAATAATCGGCGACCCAAGGATCCAGGTGCCAATCCAACAAACAGAGATGGAGATATTCACAAAATGATCGAATCGGTGGCCTTTATCTGTGACACATCTTTTCATATGAGTAAGCGCAATCACAACCTGTTCGACAATCAAGCCGATATCTAAACCCACACAATCAATCGCTTTCGCAACCACGTGAGGAATAATGAGCAGACGCGCCAAGTAAGGATGGCGATGCGCGATTTCTGCTTCCTTATGACAAAGAAATTTTGCGCACGCTAAGCTTGTTTTGAGGGATACTTGAGGAAAATTATCGGCCAAGATTCGAGAGAAAAAGGTACTTCCCCACACCTCATCAAAAAAGATCTCGCTAGGCGCGACGCCAATTTTTTGAGCTATCTTTCTGTATAAGGAAACTACAGGTTTAAAAGGAGGAAATGTAATAGCAAGATTATCCATCTAATATCCTTTTGTTTATTAGATGGTATATTTTATATTAAAAATAAAATAAATTCAATGTTATTGTTTAGATAATAATTTCTTTAAAGACTCACAGACACGGGTCACATCTTCTTCTGTAAGCCGGCATTGGAAAGGAAGAGCAAGGGCTTGCGAATAAAACAGCTCGGTTTGCGGGAAGTATTCACTTAAATCACCCGCTTTTTTAACAAAGAACGGATGTTTATAAACGGGAATATAGAGAACTTGGGAGCCGATATTTGCTTCGAGGAGCTTTTTCATGAGATCGGCGCGTGTGATTTTGAATCGGCTGAAGTCGATTTGCACCACAAAGAGATGGTAGTTGCTGAACTCATCCCAACGGGGATCCGATAGCGTGATTCCTGCGACATTTGCAAGTTGGGAGCGATAATGCTTCACCAAATCAGCGCGGTGTTGAATAAATTGATCTAATCGCTTCAACTGTGAAAGGCCTAAAGCAGCTTGAAATTCAGTAAAATTGAAGTTTCCCGTCACTGCTTGAATTTCATACCACCAAGGATTTTGGGGGCAGTGTATTTTCTCTGGATTGCGTTCAATGCCATTGTTGCGGTATAGGAGCAATTTTTGATAAAGCTCCTCATCATTAGTCAACACCATCCCTCCCTCGCCGGTGGTGATGTGCTTGTTGGGATGGAAGCTAAACACCGTCATATGGCTCCAGGCGCACGATCCAACCAGTTCTCCGGAAGGATAGCGTGAGCCCAACGCATGGGCGGCATCTTCAATGACAATCGTATCAGGGTTTTTGATGAGAGCATCGATGCGACGCATATCGAGAGGGATGCCGGCATAGTGGACCGCCATGAAGATTTCCCGTCCGCGGCTGGATGGGCGGTTGAGGTTAAACTCCAGGAGATTCATATCCAAATTTCCGGTCGTGCGATCAAGATCGATAAAAACCGGCGTCGCATCAGCATGAATGGCGCCCGTCAAGGAGCCGATGAATGTATTGGGAGTCGTCACAATCCGGTCATTTTGATTAGTCCCAGCGGCAAAATAAGTGGCATCAAGCGCGCTGGTCCCGTTAGTAAAGGCGACACCGTATTTTGCTCCGCAGTAATCAGCGATTTTTTGCTCGAACTCGCGTACGAGAGGTCCACGGGTGATCAGCTCACCGGTTAACGCATGGGCAACCGCTTCCGTATCTTCCGGAGAGATCGACTGGCAGGCATAGGGTAAAAAGGGAGGTTTACTCATAGTCGAGAGAAGATTACCACAACGGTTATTTGGATTCTAGATCGTAATCATGCGATTTGCTACCCTACGTGATTAATTTAAGGCTTAATTCTCATGAAAGAGCATACCCTATTTTCCGAATACCTTTCCCAAACGCAGAAATTGACCATCGCTTTGGACCGCGGCGAACATCCGCTTCACGATCTACTCGACTGGGTGGATCAGCAAATGCCCTTGTTTCCTTCGATGCCCGCCTATCAACATTTTTTTAAAGCGGAGAAGGCGTTTTACAAAGGAATGTATGAGCAGGCATTAAAAAGTTACTTGCTCGCGCGTGAGATCCCTGAATTCCCTTTCTTCTGCTACCGCGCTTCTGCGTATGTTTCCCACAAAATGGGACAAAAAGCGAAAGCGCTGCAATTTACTCAAAAAGCGCTGACGATCCGCCCTAATGACTATGTCACATTAAAGATGTTGCAGCAGCTTAACCGAAACGAATCCTCAAACACCTCTGCAAGCCTTGAAACAGAAACGCCGCCGCCGTTTGACGATCGGGAACTCGAGGAGTTGAATCATATTTTTCAATCCACTTCCGAACCGACGGAAGCGCTGTTCAGTGCTGAGACCTCCGCAGTTGTTCCACCTTTGGAATTCTTGCCACCCAAAACTGTGCCAGCGCAGATTCAGCGCGCGATTGAAAAAGAACACACCGAGATGGTGGAGGAGTACCGCTTACGGATCCAATCACGAGCTCATCCATTGGATCATTTTTGCATGGTGCTGCAAAACTGGAATCTCTGGAGCCGCAATGAAATCCCCCTTTTAGCTACCTCTGAAGCAGTGCGCGCGTTTAGAAGCGGAGTGTTTTTAAAATGGAAAGGGATAGGGATTGCGATCAACCCTGGACGCGGGTTTTTGGAACAACTGCATATCCATGGGTTGTTCGTCACGGATATCGATATCGTTATCGTGACTCGCAACGAACCGGAAGCCTATACCGATTTAACCGCACTCTATCACTTGAACTACCAATTAAACAAAGACGCCAAAGAGCTGCATGTCCTCCAATGCTATTTAACCCAGCCCGTGTATCAACGCACGCATCGGGAGTTGCGCCCCAATTTCAAACAGGAAAAAGGAACGCTGCATACGCTCGATCTATTTTCAGATGCGCCCCATGGCGAAAAAGCGATCTTAGCCGCTGGCATCCAGCTGCACTATTTTGCGTTAGGCTCGGAACATCTTGGGTGTGTCTTGGAATTGTCCGAGCATGAACATCAATGCAAGATTGGGTTGCTGTCTGACGCGCCTTGGGATCCGCAAGCAGTAGACCCTTTTGCGGCATGCGATGTGTTGATTGGGTCTATTGGAAAGACGAACGGCGATGATTTTAATTTCCGGCGTGCTCCCTCCACCCACTTAGGGTTGTCAGGACTCAAGCAGGCTGCTCAATTGACTAAACCTAAGCTGCTTATTGCGTGCGAACTGGATGGAAGTTATGGCGATATCCGGTACGATGCCCTTCGCAAATTGCGGCATGAGGTGAACGGCTCGATTTTACCGGGTGAATCCGGGTTATGTGTGGATTTATATACATTAGCAGTAAAACCTCCAGATTTGGACCGCTTTTACCCGGTCCATGAAATCAAGCTCTTGAATGGGGCTGAGCCCTTTGCGCCGCTAAGATTCACTACCGCCGATCAGATTTTATAAAACACAGGACCAAGACAAACACGACACACAGGACAAACAGGACCAAAAAAATTTGTCCTGGTCGTTTTTAGGGGTGTTTAGGGAGGACGATCGGCTGAATGGTAAAAAATGACCAAAACGTCTGCTGATGACTCATGAAGTCGTTCATGTTAACGAAAAACTCAGCATTTAACATGTTGTCTTTCGAAAATAGATGACCAAGCGGGAATAGCAAGATTCCGGTCAGTTCCAAGGCAAGCGGGAGCAACGGCCAGGCGGTGCGATGCTTGATACACTGCGGCACAACCATCACGATATCAAAGAGAGTAAAAAAGGGTGTCACGACCACCGAAACAAGAAGGGCTATTGGCCATTTAGCTAGCGACTTTCCCTGCCATTCGTTTAATTGAACATTGATATAGCTGCTCGTCGCTAATACCTTCATAGACTTGCCTCTAATACATCTTTGATAATTTGATACACACGTTTTTTATCTAATTGGCCATCACTCCATAACGCAAACTGTTGAGCCGCTTGGCGCGCAAACATTTCCTGTCCATATATCACCTTGCACTGTTTTTTGAGAGCTTCTTTTAATAACTTAGTTTCGCGCGGCTTCGTGATAATATCCATCACCACAGCGCCGGCAATCAAATCTTGGCATGCAATCGGCATGGCATCAATCTCAGGCAGCATGCCGACCGAAGTCGTATTCACTAAAATATCGTAGGGGCCGATATCTTGCAGATCTTCCAATAATCCGGCTTTCGCCTGAAACTCCGTGGCGAGTTGCTCAGCACGCGCTAGGGTGCGGTTGAGAATCGTGACCGCAGCTCCCCGCTTCACCGCTTCGAATACGACCGCGCGGCTCGCTCCGCCGGCACCCAAAACCACCATCTGTTTGCCTTGAACCGGAATCACCTCTTCCAGGGCATCTAACGCTCCCTTGCCATCGGTGTTATATCCGGTGAACGCCTCATCTTTTTTCACTAATGTATTGGAAGCGCCGATTTTTTCAACCTCTTCGGAAACCGCATCCAAATCGAGTAAGATCTCTTCTTTAAGCGGTACAGTCACACTAAATCCAGCAAACGGCAGTTCCCGCACCAGTTGCATGAACCCTTCAAGCTCCAAGTCATGCACTGCGATTTTTATATAGACGCCATTATAACTCAATTGAGTGAATACTTGATTGTGGGTTAGATGTGACGGACTTTGAACAACGATACCGCCCAGTAGCGCATAAACTTTGGTCTGAGGATTGAGGTCTTTGTAGTGGTAGATGTGCTGCAATTCGTGAAGAGTGAGCTGTCCGGGGGCGGTTTTTTCTGATTCATGGCCGACGGCAAAGTCGGCAAAGCTGCCGACAACCGGTCCTAGAACGCGCGTCGGGAGACCATATTCGCCCATGCAGAGGCCAGATAGGGCCACACCCTGCTTCGCATGCCGTTGGACAAAGGCCAGCATCGTGAGGGCATCGGACGCGTTGGCGGCAGGAACGGCGATTTTATATCCATCAGCTGGAACGGTCATCATAGAAGCCAGAAGGTCATCCAAGCTTTTTGGCATGCTATGGAAGTCATGATATGAATAAATGATTTTGACATCGGGATAGTCGAGCAGCAGCTGGCTGATGATCGTAATGGGGGTGCCGAACTCGATATCTAGATAGTCAGGGCCAATGGCAGCAGCTTGATTAAGCAACGCATACAAATCGGAATCGGATTCTGCAAAGGCCCCCCCCTGTTTCTTAGAGCGGATTGTAAAGAGGACAGGCAATTCGGCGATTTCCAAGAGGGCGGCTAGTTCGATAGGATCGATGGTGTTCCATCGATCCAGCCTAAATTCAAACGCGTCAGCATAACCGCGCGTTTCTTCCATCTGCCTTTCAACATCAGCAAGGGTGGGACCCGAAATGCAAGCGAATAACATAGTGGCGCCTAATTAGGATTGAAGTCCTAATATAGCAAGAATACGATTTTCGACATCATGTTCTGATTGGGAATCGATTTTGACTTCATATTCTTGAAGCGCATGGTAGAGGGGTTGCCTTTCCTCATAAATTTGCTGGAAAATCTTTTGAAACTCCTGTTTTTCCATATACGCTGGCAGCGTAGGTTCGGCTAAGAGGCGTTGTTTGACAAGGTTTTTTTCGGTGTTTAGAAAAACCAAAGTTCCAAGATGCATGAGCACGTTACGGCTATATTCATCTAAGATCGTGCCCCCGCCGACGGCAATGATGGCTTTATCCAGCTTTTGAAGGGAACCTACCACCTGGCGTTCGAGCTGTCTGAAGAAATCGGCGCCCTCGCTTTGGTAGATCATGCGGAAGGAGAGTTCCTTGCCAGTTTGCTGTTTATAAAGATCCTCAATTAATTGGTCGGTATCGTAGAAGCTCCACCCTAAAAGCGTTGAAAGACGCTTTCCCACGTACGTTTTACCGCACCCTTTATGTCCAAACAGAATGATATTCATAACAACGTAATGATAACACAACAGTTTAAATAAAAGATTAACATTCAAAAAAGGTTTTTAAAAGAAAATACGATGCCAATGTCCTGTTTGTCCTGTGTGTCGTGTTTGTCCTGGTCCTGTTATACCAACGACGGTGAAGGAGACTTAGCGAATTCCATCGAAAGAATCTTAGAAACCCCTTTTTCTTGCATGGAGACCCCATAAAGGACATCGGCGATGGCCATGGTGCGTTTGTTGTGCGTAATGATGACGAACTGGCAGTGTTCGAGGAACTGCTTGAGCACGTTGACGAACCGTTCGATGTTGGAATCATCGAGCGGCGCGTCCATTTCGTCGAGGATGCAGAATGGGGCGGGTTTGACTTCGAAGATAGCGAAGAGCAGGGCCATTGCCGTCATGCACTTTTCACCGCCAGATAGGAGGGTAATGGAGCGCATCTGCTTCCCTGGGGGTTTGGCGGTGATTTCCACGCCAGCCGTGAGAACATCTTGAGATTCGGTGAATTGGAGGTCGGCTTCGCCGCCATTGAAGAGGATTTGGAAATTTTTCTGGAAGTTGACGCGGATCTTCTCGAACGTTTCTTTGAACATTTTGCGGCATTCTTCGTCGAGGCCAGCGATGATGGCGAGGAGTTCTTGTTTGGAGTGGTCCATGTCCCCAATTTGGGAGTAGAGGAATTCGTGCCGTTGGCGGTGCTGCTCGCACTCTTCGATCGCGGTCATGTTGACGTCGCCCATTTCTTCGAGGTCGTGGCGCATCGCCTTAAGTTGTTTTTCTGATTCAGGAAGTCCTTTCTCAAGCTTAAACCCTTTTTCGATCGCTTCTTGGATGGTAAGGTGGTACCGTTCGACGATCTCATCTTCGAGGGTTTTGATCGTGGAAGTGTGCTGTCCAAGCTGGTTGCCGACTTGGTAGTGTTCGGCTTCCAATTTTTTCTGCTGCTGGCGGATTTTGGTGGATTCGTCGTCGGAGGAATCGAGTTCTTTCTTTTGTTTTTTGACTAAGAGTTCGAGTTCGTGACAGCCCGCATGCATCTCTTTCAGTTGGGCGTCCACCTCTTTGATGGCGGTTTGGAACTGTTCTTTAGCTTGTACGATCTCTTGCTGCCGGCTGATACTATCGATTTGTTCTTGGCTAGTTTTCTGTTGCTGAGTTTGGCATTCCTGTTCGCGGACATTGAGAATATTGAGATGGTAAACCAATTTTTGGTGTTGTTCGAGCAGTTGGTGGTAGGCGTTCTCTTGTTCTTTGTAGTCGCGGTTTTTGACTTTGTAGGCAACTTGTTGTTTTTCGTAATCTTGGTCGAGCTGGTTGGCCAGTTGCTGCGATTCAGCGGCTTTCTTTTTAGCCTCTTGGTATTTCGCTTCGGCCTGCTCCAGCTCTTGCTTCCATTTAGCGGTGTGTTCGGAGATCCCTTGGAGGTCGATGGCAACTTGCTTGTGCTCGTTGCGCGCCTTTTCCAGGTCGGAGATCGCTTTTTGCAGGGCGAAGTTCGCTTCGACAAGATGCATTTCTTCTTTACGGATGGTGCGGTCAAGTTCGCTGTGGCGGTTGTGCTGGTCTTGTTTTTTGTTTTGCACCTCTTTAAGCAACGTTTCGAAGCGGGCGACACTTTTCTCTTTTTCCGCAATTTGGGTTTCGAGGGTTTTAAGTTCCGCTTCCCGTGTGAAGACGTTCCCTTCGCCTTGGATAGCGAAGAAAATCACTTTACGGTGGTCGACGAAGATCCCTTGCGGGGTGCACAATTCCCACTCCCCTTCGCGGCAGGCATCCAGGGCATGATTGATCGATTCCGTTTCGAAGATGGAGGAGAGGAAGTGGCGGGAGACGGGATCCGCATTGCGCTTAAGCAGCGATTTTGCTTTCGCTGGTGCAGCCGGCTGTTCCGCTTTTTTAGGCAACGTTTCCAAGCAGAAGAGCGAGAAATCCTTGATGGAATTCTTTTCGGCGAATTCGAGCACTGTCGCGAGGTCGGCTTTAGTTTTGACGACGAGCGTTTGCAAATAAGGACGCATCGCTGCAGCTAAGGTCGATTCATGTCCTTGTTCGGTATTGACGATTTCATAGATCGCTTGGATTTTTTGATAAAGGGGGCTTTGCGGCTTTTGAGCTTCCTGAAGTAATTTTTTACTGCCCGCGGAGAACCCTTGCATCTCTTCGCGAAGGCGCCACAACACTTTTTGGCGCGCTTTGGCTTCAGTCACATCTTTTTGCAGCGCTTCCCATTCAGTTTGCTTCTTTTGGATCTCTTGGCTGAAATCTTTCAACAGATTTTCGGCATGGCGCAGCTCCGCTTTCCGTTCGTCGATCGCTTGCGACAGGGTCGTCATCGCTTTTTTCTTTTCAGCGGATTGCTTTTCGTATTCTTTCATGAGCCGGTCGAGTTCAGTGCGGCGTGCTTCCAGCTTTTCGTGTTTTTCTTGAAATCCTTCTAATCGGATTTGAGCCTGCTTCCGTTCGCTGTCGGCATGGTGTTCGGCTTGGACCGCTTTGACGCGTTCTTGGTTGGCTTTGAATTGGTTTTCACGCAATTTGCCAAGTTCGGTATCTAGGGCTTGTGCAGCCTCCCGCTGGGCATGGAGTTTGCTTTCCCATTCGGAAAGCTCTTTTTCCATTTTCTTAATCTTAACTTGCCCTTCTTGCTGCTCAGTCTGTAATTGCGTGGTGCGGTTTTTGAGGTCGACCAAATCTTGTTTATATTGCTGCTCTTTCTGCTTGGCTTCTTTCAGTCGCTCTTCGCATGTCTGCACTTCTTTTTGCCGAACATCCCTGATGCTGCGCAGTTGATAAAGCTCTTCTTGTTTCGCTTTTAGGTGATCTTCCGTGTCAGCGACACCCGTCTTGACTGTGCCGTGTTTTTGCTGCAATGCATCTAATGTTTGGTTCAACGCATCGATCTGCTTTTGCAGTTCTTGAGAACGGTTTTGCGCAGTTTCCCACTTCTGATGCAGCACTTCCCATTTGCCGACTAAAACCGCTTTTTCAAGCGACTCTAATAAAATTTTGCGGTCTTTGTAGGTACGCGCTTTTTCCGACTGCTTTTCGAGGACGTTCAGCTGCTTCTCCACTTCGCGGTCGATATCGCGCAGTCGAACTAAGTTTTGTTCAGTTTGATCCAGCTTCCGCTTCGCTTCATTTTTACGCATCAGGAAGCGGCCGATGCCTGCGGCTTCTTCAAAGATCGAGCGGCGGTCGGTAGGCGAGAGGTTAATCACCTCGTCGATTTTGCCCTGCTCAAAGATGGAGAACGCATCTTTCCCAATCCCGGAATCCATAAACATGCCTTGAATGTCTTTCAAGCGGGCGGGTTGCTTGTTGATCAAATATTCCGATTCGCCGCTGCGGTGCAGGCGGCGGGTCACGGCTATCTCTTCATATTCGGTATTGAGATCGCCCCCGACATCGGTAAAGGTGATGGTGACTTCGGCATAATTTAACGGTTTGCGGGTGGAGGTTCCAGCAAAGATCACATCGTGCATTTTGATGCCGCGCATCGATTTGGCAGATTGCTCCCCTAACACCCAGCGAAATGCATCCGCGATGTTGGACTTTCCGCAGCCGTTCGGTCCGACAACGCCAGTGATCCCTTGCGTAAAGGTTAGCACAATGCGGTCAGCAAACGACTTGAATCCGACAATTTCAATTTTTTTTAGACGCACGATTTAAATCCCTATTTATTCGAGATCCCAATAATAGATGGCGTGGAACTTCCCTTTGCCATTTTTTACATGATCCGCCGTTTTAGACATCCCTGCCTTCGAAAAGATTGCGTGGGCGCGAGTGTTGCCTACCTCTGGGTCAGCTATTATACGTCTCAGAGGGCGATTTTGCAAAAGAATAGTGACAAATTCTTGGATAATTGGCACCGACAACCCTTGGTTGAGGAAGAGGCGGTTCCCAATGAAGAGATCCAACCCAGCCGTTTCTCCTTCCGTAGAGCGCCATTGGGCATAAGGATGCTCGTTTTCAATGGGATATAACTGAATATAGCCAATCGCATTATACTCGATATGGATGATATAGGATTCGACATTGCGGGGCGTGAAATAATGATTTAACACCTGTTCGATCGTCCGGTCGCCATCATCCCAAAACTGCTTGACGTGCTCCTCTTGGAGCCACGCATGCAAGAGTTCTAAGTGGCTGGATTTTAAAGGAACAAAAGAGATTTGCAAGGTTCTATGACGCATCGGAGCAACCTCGGGTAAAAGGATCAGTGTACGGGTTGCTAAATTAAAAATAAAACTAAACCTTAACCGCGTAGTCGATCCGGTCAACGCTCCAGGGAGCGTTCGAGACATGCCCTGATTTAAGGACTTCCAGCTCGGCTTTTTGGGGATCGCAGATCACTTGCCCGATGCACGCCGAAGCTCCGCGTTTGATTTCACTCACCTTGCTGCCGCTTTTCTCATCGTACACGCTGACGATGCCGCTGATGTTCCCCAAGAAAATCAGTTTGCGAATGCGGTCGTAGGCAATCGAACTGGTGAAATCCGACGCCCCTTTTTCAGAAACCACCTTAAATTCACTTTTGATTTCGCAGCGTGTGAGATCCCAAACAGCGACCGCATGCACCTTCAAATCGTTTGTCAGGTAGGCAATAAACAATTGGTTGGATTCCTCTTCATAAAAAGAGGTGAACATGAAACAGGAATCCGGCAAGGTGATTGCCCCTACAATAGTTCCTAAAGCCATATTCATCACTTGCACCTTGCCTGCATCGTCGCAATAGGTCAGGGTTTTATTTTTATGAGAGTAATTGACAAGCGCCGGATATTTATTCGGCAATTGTTGGAGGCAGATCCCTGTACTTAAAGACCAGATATGAATAGCCCCTGGCGCAATGGAAAAAATACAGTCCAGCGTTTCATCGATGATGATTTGTTCGATATGGGCCGCAGCACCCGTTACAGATTCGGTTTGCACTTCCTCTTGGGTGGCGATATTTTTGATAAACAGCTGATGGAATTCCGATCCCGCTACAACAAATTTTTCGCTGCAGGCAATAGCTGTATGGCGTCCTGGCAACATTTGTCTTAAAGTCACTCTACCGCTTGCCATGTTCCATACCGCTAACCGGTCATGATGGGTTCCTGTAATGGCAGCCACATGATGTGCGGATAGGCCGGTTTTCATCACCGGTTCGGGAGTAATTTCTAAGGGTATCTGCTGATCGATGCGCTTATCCCATACGCTTCCGCTCGCAGGATTTTCTCCATTGCGCTTAGGGTGATTATAGTCGTACATCGACACCAACAGCTCGCGCGAGGGATGAATCATTAAATCATGGATACGCCAAGACGGTTCAGTTACATGCTGAGGTTGATACATTTGCGCTTGGAATTGCTGCCGCACGACGACCGCCAGTTTGGCGGCTTCATACCAGTTTTTCACTCCTTCTGGGAGTTCCGTCATTCCAAATTTACCCTGGCACAGCGGCTTCCAAATCCGATCCTGTTGGACCAGGTTGCGTAGGCGCCTATTGACGCGGCTGAGGGAATAAAAATCTTTTAACTGGGGAAGTTTTTCGAGAATCGAAAGGATGACATCTTGACTGTGTTGGGAGAAATCGACCCGTTTTGGGGTAAATTTTTCGACAATTGCTTTTTTAAAACTGTTAAACCCTTCTAAAATGCAATCCATAACATCCTAAATAAAATTACATTTTTAAACATTAACTCATTAATTTCAAGTTTTATCTTAAAATCATATAATAAATAATTAATTATTATCTTTTTTGAAATTTTATTCTCATAGATCTACATCGACAAGAACGCCAGAACAGAAATTAACCACAGAGACACAGAGGCACAGAGAAAAACAAATAAAATTGATTAGATGCCCACAGCCAGGATATTTTGAGATTGGAAAGATTTGTTACTATTAATTTTCTTCTCTGTGCCTTTGTGTCTCTGTGGTTAATTTGTAGGTCATAATGCCCACCCAGGCACGGGCACGAAGGATGCGAAATGACTTGAAAACCGATGCCAAAAGCGACTTTTTTTGATTTATGCAATTGCCGCTTCAAGGTATGATTTGCGTCATACACTCACTGTTAAGGAGACTCAAATTCCATGCTCGATATCAAGTTAATACGCAAGGACCGCGCTGCGATCGAAAAGAAACTCAAGACGAAAGATCCGGAAATTGATTTAAGTTATATCTGCGACCTGGACCACCAAATTCGGGAAGCCAAAACCAAAGTGGAGCACCTGAAAGCCAAACGGAATGAAGCGTCGCAAAAAATTGGCGAACTCAAACGCAAGAAAGAGGATACAACCGCCATCATGGCCGAGGTCGCCCATTTTGCGGATGAGATTCACGAATTGGATCGCTTGGTAACGGACCATGAAGCGAAGATGACCTATGCGCTCGCTAAAATTCCCAATCTCCCGATGGATGAAGTTCCGGTTTCCCAAGACCCAAAAGATAATCAAGTCTTAAAAGAAGTCGGCAAGAAGCCCGCCTTTGATTTCCCGTTTAAAAACCATGTCGAATTGAATGAGAAGCTCGGATTGTTTGATTTTCCACGCGGAGCAAAAGTTTCCGGCAGCGGCTGGCCGATTTATCGCGGATTAGGCGCCCGCCTGGAATGGGCGCTGATCAATTACATGCTTGAGATCCAGATTAAAAATGGATTCGAGATGTTTATACCGCCGTTGTTGGTGCGTCCAGAGTCCATGTATGGATCGGGCCAGATCCCGAAATTTGAGCTGCAAATGTTCAAGATCCATGACAGCGATTATCAGCTTTACCTGATTCCCACCTCAGAAGTGGTTTTAAACAGCTTGCATGCCGATGAAGTGATCCCGGAAGAGCAGCTGCCGCTTAAATACACGGCGTATACTCCCTGCTTCCGCCGCGAAGCTGGCGCTGCCGGATCGCAAGAGCGCGGGCTTATCCGGGTGCATCAGTTTAATAAAGTAGAGATGTTTTGTTTCACAAGACCGGAAGAGAGCATGCAAGTATTCGGCCAGATGCTGGCGAGTGCGGAAGAGGTGTTGCAAGGATTAGGGCTGCATTACCGCAATGCGTTGTTATGTACGGGAGATATGTCTTTCGGCTCCGCCTATACGGTTGATATCGAAGTGTGGCTGCCGGGGCAAAACCGCTATTATGAAGTGTCTTCGGTTTCGAATTGCACCGATTATCAAGCGCGCCGTTCAAACGCAAAATTCCGTCGCAATGATAAATTGGAGTGGGTCCATACGTTGAATGGTTCTGGATTAGCGACCTCTAGGCTGATGGTGGCGCTGCTGGAAAACAATCAGAATGCGGATGGTTCAGTCAATATCCCGCAGGTGCTGCAAAGCCGCCTGGGAGGGCTGACGAAGCTAGATATTCACCACAGAGACACAGAGGCACAGAGAGGAAAATAAATTCGGATGGTTATGACAAAAAATCCGACGATAATTGACTTCATCAACTTTTTGGATGCGTCCCCGACAGCGTGGCACGCGGTCGAAAATGTCGCTGCCAAGTTAACCGCAGCCGGGTTTGAACAAATGGATGAAGCAGATGCTTTCCCCGTGAAACTCGGGGGTAAATACTTTGTCATCCGGAACGGCTCATCGCTGATGGCCTTTTCCCTTCCTAAACAAAAAACAGTAGACGCACGCATCGTCGGCACCCATACCGATTCGCCGGGATTAAAAATTAAACCGCGCGGCGAATTTCAGCGTGAAAATATGGTGATGCTTGGCGTCGAGGCCTATGGCTCCCCTATCTACGCAGCGTGGGTGAATCGGGATCTGGGAATCGCCGGAAGAGTGGCATATGAAGAAGCGGGGCACGTTAAACAGAAGCTTGTCACCTTTGACAACCCTTCTGTGTTTATCCCACAACTTGCGATCCACTTCGACCGCACGGTAAATGAAAATGGGCTGAAGTTAAATCCGCAAGATCAGCTGTGCGCCTTAGCGGCATTAAGCGCTTCGCAAAAAGGGACAACGTTTTTAACTGATTTAATCCACGCGAAAATCGGGAAAGCACCGCTAGCGTTCGATCTTTTCTTGTATCCGCTTGAAAAGGCGCGCCTCTCCGGCGAATTGATCACTTCAGCGCGTTTAGACAATTTAAGTTCTGTCCATGCAGCGCTGACCGCCTTGATTCAGGCGAGCGAAAAACCTGGCCAACATATGCAAATGGGCATGTTTTGGGACAATGAAGAAGTAGGCTCTAGAACGGCACAAGGAGCCCAATCGCCGTTTTTTCAGCATACGCTTGAACGGGTATGCTTGGCGTTAGGCTATACGCGCGAAGAATATTTGCAGCTGCTAAACCGTTCATTCTGCATTTCAGCTGATATGGCGCATGCCATTAACCCTAACTCGCCCGAAAAACATGATGCACGCCATCCGGTGTTGCTTGGCCAAGGGGTGGCCCTAAAGACTAACGCAGACCATCGCTATGCCAGCGATGCGGATGCTGGAGCGTGGCTGCATCTTTTATGCAAGAAACACAAAATCCCGTTGCAAGTATACAACCATCGTTCCGACTTACCGTGTGGCACAACCATCGGACCGATTCACTCAGCCGTCACGGGAATCAAAACAGTGGATGTGGGCACACCGCAATTGTCGATGCACTCTACCCGTGAGCTGGCTGCCGTCAGCGATCACTTGGATCTTTGCCGCCTGCTGGAAGTGTTTTTAAATTAATTTAATCCACCCTCCAATTCAACACGAAGCGAAGCAGGTCCTCTATGGCCCTCTATCGGTAAATAACTAGAAGAAAAATTCAACACAAAGGCACGAAGGCACAGAGACACGAAGAGATTTCTTAGTGTCTCTGTGCCTTCGTGCCTTTGTGTTTGAATTGAATTTAAGACATCAGCGGCAATGAAAC